>NZ_JBLGBY010000010.1:0-53092 GCF_047616845.1 Natronomonas sp.
CACAGAGGAAAGCTGGCCGGTCACGCTGTCACTCGAAGGCGATGAACATGGGCGCCATCGGGCGCCCGCCGCGGACGATGCCGTCGTCGTCTGTCTCGATGAATCGCTTCCGACGCCACCGAACTCCGGAGACGTCACGCTCGCGCCGCTGTGTGCCACCAAGGCCATGGGTAACGGCCCGAACTACCTCGTCTGTCGTGACGCCAGGGGCTTTTGACGCTGCCGTGAAAACTGAGACCCATGAGCGACAGGATTCGCGTACACGTGTTCGTCTCCGGTCGGGTGCAGGGCGTGTACTACCGTGCGAACACGCGCGAGGCGGCCAGAGAGCGCGGCGTCGGTGGCTGGGTTCGGAACCTCGACGATGGCCGCGTCGAAGCCGTCTTCGAGGGTAAAGAGGCTGCCGTCGATGGAATGGTCGAGTGGTGCCACACTGGCAGTCCACAGGCCCGAGTCGAGGATGTCGAGGTCGAGTACGGCACTCCGGACGGCCACTCCGGGTTCGAGATTCGTCGGTAGCTCAGCCCAGCCGTCGCGCGACGGGTTCGGCCGCCGCAGACCGAATCGCGGCGCCATCGACGCTGTCGTCCAGCGCCGCGTAGTGGCGTCGCGCCAGCGTCTCGACTAACCGGTCGAGGACAGCATCAACCGATGCTTGTTCACCGAGTTCGGACGCGACTCGGTCGATTCGCTCCGGCGAGAGTTCTCGGTCGACCAGCGTCGCGGCGTCGATTGATTCCGGCGTCTCGCGTTCGACGGCGGGGTTGTGGATGACCGCCCGTTCGCCGCGTTTGTTCCGGACGAGCGTTCCCGCTGCCGGCCCGTCGCACCACGCCGATTCGGGCACCTCGTGGCGGTCGGGCCGGAAGTCCCGTGCCGGCACCTCCTTTTTGAAGGTGTTCAGGCTGTCGAGGCCGAGGCGCTCGAAGGCTCGCTCGGCGATGTCGGGTGGTACCTCCCCATCCGTATCGTAGATGTCGACACCGAGGAAGCCGGGGAGGCTGTCCCAATCGTAGTTGATGCCTTCGTTCCGCGTCGCGATACCGAGGAAGGTGTACTCGCCGGTCGCGTCGACCTCCGCGCGAAACGCCTCCTCGTCGAATCGGCTCCGAACCCAGCGAACGGCATGCCCATAGCCCGTCGGTTCATCCCATGCGTCGAAGATTCGGTCGGCATCACCGAAGATGAGACCCGCTTCATCCAGTCGGAATCGGAGCGGCGCGCCCACGACCCACTCCTGGAGCCAGAGGTGGCCCTGCTCGAAGCGGTCGGCCGGAGCGTCTGCAAGCGACGGCGTCGGCGGGAACGGGTGCACCCTCGATGGGTGTTGGGCCTCAAATAAAACGGTTTAGGTGACCCGACCGGGTGCCGTTGGCTGGGTGTTCGGACTGATACGGATTGTTGCACCAAATTATCGGCAAGCGGCCGGCACTGCTCGGCGTTCGCCCGGAACCGACTCCAACAATCCGTATGAGGCTTTAATCATGAGCAGCCGAATCCACACGTATGATATCGAGCGAGGAGATGGCCGTCGTCGACGAGAACGCCGCGGCGCTCGGTGTGCCCCGCAAGCAGTTAATGGAGTCGTCCGGGAACGCCGTCGCGCGCGTCGTTCGAGACCAAGCCAACCCGGGTGCGACAGTGGCACTCGTCTGTGGGCGCGGCAACAACGGTGGCGACGCCTTCGTCGCCGCCCGATTCCTCTCGGAGTACAATGTCCACGTCCACCTGCTCGGGCGCCCCGAGACGATTTCGACCGACATCGCCCGAGAGAACTGGGATGCCCTCGAACGGGCAGAACTGGCCACCCACCAGGTGACCGATTCGACCGATTTCGACCTCGGTGAGCCCGATGTCGTCGTTGATGCGATGCTTGGTACCGGCGTCACGGGCGCGCTCCGTGAGCCCGAAGCCACTGCCACGGAGGCCATCAATGCGAGCGATGCGACGGTCATCGCCGTCGATGTCCCCTCGGGCATCGACGCTGACACGGGCGAATCGGAAGGTGTCGCTGTCGACGCAGACCAGGTCGTCACGTTCCATGATATGAAGCCGGGCCTCGAATCAGTCGACGCGTCCGTGACGGTCGCGGATATCGGTATCCCCGAGACGGCCGAACTGTTCGTCGAACGGGGTGACCTTCTGCGACTTGACCGCAACCCGGCTGCACACAAGGGGGATTTCGGCCGTGTGCTCGTCGTCGGTGGGGGGCCGTACACCGGCGCTCCGGCCCTTTCGGCACAGGCCGCACTCCGGGCTGGCGCCGACCTCGCGTACGTCGCGTGCCCGGAAACGGTCGCCCGTGAGGTGCAGGGATACAGCGAGAACCTCATCGTCGATTCGCTGTCGGGCAGTCACCTTGCGCCGAAGCATGTCCCGGAACTGCTCGACCGTGCCGAAGGGATGGACTGTGTCGTTTTCGGACCTGGACTCGGCGACCACGAGGATTCACTCGATGCCGTAACAGCGTTCTTCGAGGAGTTCGACGGTCGCGCAGTCGTCGACGCCGACGCACTCCAAGTCGTCCCCGACCTCGATACGGGCGCGACCCTCATCTGTACGCCACATCAGGGAGAGCTCAAGCAGATGGGCGGCCAGACAGCCGACGGCTGGCGTGAACGAGCCGACCTCGTCCAGTCGTTCGCCGACGAGCTCGGACACACGCTACTCGTGAAAGGCGCCTACGACGTGGTTTCTGACGGCAATGGGGTGCGCGTCAACCGAACGGGCAATCCCGGTATGACTGTCGGTGGCACCGGTGATGTCCTCGCTGGCGCGACGGCCGCGCTCGCGTGCGTGCTCGACCCGCTTTCGGCTGCCGCACTCGGCGCCTACGCCAACGGCCGCGCTGGTGATATCGTCGCCGAGGAGCGGGCTTTCGGTCTCACTGCGACCGACCTGCTCGACGGTCTGCCGTCGGCGCTTTGGCCCGAGATGTAACTGGCTGCCGGAGGTTTCTTCGCCTCTCCCTCGTGAGGATGGGGTATGACCGAGGAGTCAGACCTTACGCACGTCACCGACGACGGCGAGGCGCAGATGGTCGATGTCGGCGACAAACCCGACACGGCCCGGCGGGCGGTCGCCCGCGGGGCGATACAGCTTCAGCCATCGACTATCGAGGCGATTCGAGAAAACGATGTCGAGAAAGGCGACGTGCTGGCGGTCGCCCGCGTCGGCGCGATACAAGCCGTCAAGCACACCTGGGAGACGATTCCCATGTGCCACCAGATTCCCATCACGAACATCGACACCGAGTTCGTGGTTGAGGACAATCGCGTGGAACTGGAGGTCGCCGTCGAGACGACCGGAAAGACCGGCTGTGAGATGGAGGCACTGGAGGGCGTCACGACCGGGCTGAACGTCATCTGGGATATGGTGAAAGCCGCCGAAAAGGACGCTGCCGGGCAGTACCCAGGGACACGCATCTCCGACATCGAAGTCGTCTCGAAGGAAAAACGCGAACTCTAGCGGGCCGATTGACCGTTATTCGACGGGCGCTGTCGGGAGGTTCTGTGCTTTCGCGCGGGCCTGCTCGATTATCGACGGGCGGGCCTCGAAGTCGATGGTCACCTGGTCGCCGTAATCGACCGTTTCGACGTGGCCGTGGTCGTGCACCCACGAGACGAGGCTCATCGTCTCGTCGGTCATCGGGATGACCAGTCGCTCCCGGCGCCAGTCGGGGAGCTCCGCATCGATGCGTTCCCGAAGATCGCCGATGTTCTCGCCATCCATCGCGCTGACCGCGACGGGATTTGGCGCGAGCGCCGACAGTGCCTCCTTCTTGCGGGCAAGCTCTTCATCGTTGACCTCATCGATCTTGTTCAGCACCGTGACGATGGGCGCCTCGTTTCGCTCGTACAACGTGTCGTGCGACGTGACGAGCTTTTCGCGAATCCCCTCGACAGGGTCGGAGACGTCGACCACGAGAAGGACGAGGTCAGCCCGATACACCTCCGAGAGCGTCGATTTGAACGATTCGACGAGCCAGTGGGGCAGATCGGAGATGAACCCGACGGTGTCGGTGACGAGCACGTCACGGCGGTCGAATTCAGCGCGGCGGGTCGTCGTCCCGAGCGTCGTGAACAGCCGGTCTTCGGATTCGGCGGTCGAATCGAGATCGGGGTGAAGTCCCTCGTTCTCATCGATGTCGACATCAGCAGCGAGCCGCCGAAGCAGCGTCGATTTGCCGGCGTTCGTGTAGCCAGCCAGCGCCACGAGGTCGAAGCCGGATTCACGTCGCTGCTCGCGTCGATGTTCCTCGGTCTGTTCGATACGCTCCAGCTCGTCGCTGATGCGACTGATCTGGGCTTTGATGTCGCGTTCTCGTGACTCGTCGTACTCACCGAGCCCCATGAAGCCGGGGCGTTCATCACGCTTTGCAAGCGACGCCTTCGCCTCCGCACGCGGGAGTTCGTAGCGTAGCTCCGCGAGTTCGACCTGCAGTTGCGCTTTCTTCGTCTGGGCGCGCTGGCCGAAGATGTCGAGGATGAGCTTGAATCGGTCGACCACCTCGATGCCCTCGGGAAGCTGATTTCCGAGGTTATACGTCTGATAAGGGCCGAGTCGGTTATCGAAGATGACCGTCGTTGCCTCGGTTTCGGCGACGAGCGCTGCCAGTTCCTCGACTTTTCCCTCCCCGAGACACAGCGCAGCGTCTTCCGTTCGCGTCTGCGTCACCGCTCCCACGACCGTGTATCCGGCCGCACGAGCGAGGTCACGAATCTCGTCCGTATCCGCATGGCCCTCATCGACGCGCTTCGCGATGATGGCCGTCCCGTTAGTACCTTTCACTTACCTGCGAATAGGAGGCCACGATATTTAAACAACGGGTCGTCGTGACAGAGAATAACATTAGGTCAGCCGTCGTGCTACCGTGTCCCGATTTCGTCCTCGTCTTTGACGACTCTGGTCTCGGCTTCGCCGCTCGTGTGTTCGTTGACGAGGTCGTAAAAGTCGTTCTGGAGCCCGGCCGGGAACTTGAGGACGCCGACCCACGAGCCGTCCGACTGCCACTCCTCCTCTTGGAGTTCGCCGAACTGCCGAATCTGTGACTGTGCGCTCCCGGCGTAATCGGCGGGCACCTGCGCCGCCATCACGACCTCGTCGAAGCGAATGGGGATGATGGGCCGAAGTTCATCGAGGGCTTCGTCCACCTGGTTTTCGACCGGCTCCATCGGGTCGACCTGGAACCCGGCCTCTTCGAGCGCTCGCTCGATGCGCTCCGGCGGGTGGGGCGCATCGTCCATCTGGGGGTTGACGGCGTTGCGCGCGATCTGGTTGATCAGCCGTTTGTGTTTCTGCTCTTGCATCTCGCGGCGCTGTTCAGCGGTGATCTGGATTTCCCCCTCCGTGATGACCTCGGGGATGATTTCCAGTGGGTCGGTGGTGCCGAACACCTCCTCGAGGGCGGACTCGGGCGGTCGGTCACCGGAAGAGGCGTCCTCGAAGACGTCTTCCGCGGCGATGACGTCCTCGAGGTCACCGTCGAACTCGCCGCGTCTGATAGTGAGCGCTGCGTCGGGGTCAACGAGCACCTCGAACCGCTGGCCGTGGGATTCGAGGCGAGCGGTCACCGCCTCGTCAAGGGATATCATACAACCCGCTACGGGCGGGCGGGGTTAAAATTACAGCGGTCGGATCAGGTGCCCTGACCGATGACGACGTTCGTGTCAGCAGCACCGACTTCGGCCTCCTCGCTTCCGACCTCGCCGTCACCATCTACGCTGGGGTCGACGGCGACGGCTCGGGCGGGCCCGAGCGTGTACGGCCCCGTCGCATCCACCGTGTCCGGGGCTTCGGCGAAGTAGGAGAACGAGACCGTCTTGTCGCCCTTGACCTCGCTCGCGGACACGGTCGTATCGCCGTCCCTGGCGAGCGTGACACGGGTACGGCCGTCTACCTCTTTCGTGGCCTTTGCGTCGCCGTACTCGGTGATGACGTTCCACTCCGTGGGAACCTCGCCGAAGACCTTCGCTTCATCCGTGAGGTCTGTGTTGAACTCCGAGAGTGTCACCGTAATCTGGTTCGTCTGCCCACCGGTGAACACCGACCCGTCGTCGCTCCGACTGCCGCTCGCGGTGAAGTCGACTATCTTCGGGCCGAACGCCGCCGCGGGCGAGAAGCCGACATCGAAATCGAAGTTCGCCTGGACGTCGTAGCCGTTAACCACGCCGGGGACGTTGACGATTTTCGCAACGACGAAGAACGTTCGCTCGGTGGGGCTCTCGCGAGAGCCGCGGTCGACGCTGACCGAGACGGAGGCCGAACCCTGTTCGCCACGGGCGCTCGCGACGATGTTGGGTGCACCGTTCGCAGCGGGTTCTTCGGCGTCGTAGACGAAGAGGTCGAGATGGGGGTCGCCCTTCGCCATGCCCGCATTACCACCGCTGTACTCGGAGAACTCGATGGAAGCCTCGAGGTCACCACCGGGTACCTGCACGTAGCCCGCAACCGCGCGGGAATCCTCGGGAATGTAGAGGCCGACCGACTCCCGGTAGCTTTCGGAGAGATCCTTATCGCCGAGGTCAGGCGTCTCGTTGAGGAGGTTTCGCGAAACGGCGTCGACGGCGGTGTCGGGGTTCGCACGACCGAACCCTTCGTAGGGGTCGCGGCCGCCGTGGGTGTAGACGGGTACGTGCGCGGGCGTTTTCGCGGCGTGATACGGTGCAGCGGTGAACGCCGTCTCGGATGCCGTCGCGAGGATGACCTGCTTCAGCCGGTACGTCCACTGGAGGGCATCCGCATCCGGCATGTCTGCGAGCTCCTCTGGGGTCGGCAGAGTTATCGGCTCGGGTGCATCCTCCTCCATCGCCTGTGCGACGAGGCCGGAGATGCCGCAGACGTACGGCGACGCCATCGAGGTACCGCCGAAGGAGGTGAAATCACGCGGCGGGTCGCCGTCCTCGAAGTTCTCTTCCGGATCCGCGGCCCGAACGGAGCGGACGAGTTCGTCGTACGACGGAATCGGGTACGGCAGGCCTGCGACGCCGGTTGCGAACCGGACGAGGTAATCGTCGATGTCGCCGCCCGGTGCGGTCACGTCCGGCTTCCGATCGACGTCGGTCTCGTCCTCGTCTATGGTGCCGAGACCCCCCGCCGAATACGGCGTCAGGCCGTCGAAGGGCCCAGTCGCCGCGACGGAGATGGGTTCGTCCATGCCCGCTGGCACGCTGTTCCCGTTCGCAGGCGTCATGAAGTTCCCGGCGGCTGCGACCGTCAGGATGCCGGCCTCTGCGATCTTTTTCAGCGCTGCCGGCGTGTTATCGAGCGTACCGCCGAACGCGCCGAGCGGCAGGCCGAAGACGTACCCCCACGACATGTTCACCGCGCGCATGTTGAACGTCTTGGCGAACTGCGCGGCGTACTCTCCGAGGTCGACGGTCGGCCCGCTAAGTCCCTGGAGGCCGACGAGCGACGCGTTCGGCGCGATACCGGGGTGTACCGCCTGTGGGCCGTCCGCCGTCCGTGCTCCACCCTCGGCCACGTCGGCTGGGGGGATATACGAGCCGATGGCGATTTTCTTGAGCCGTCCGGTCGTCGGGTTCCCGTTCTGGGCCTGCTGGGCCACGGGGACGGCTGCTCGGCTCTCCATCGGACGGACGCGAATCGTATACGTTTCCGTTCCGGAGTCGTGAACTGCGGGTTCGTCGGCGATGATGCTGTCGAGTCGGAGCGGCGACTCGTGGACGACTTCATCATCGTAGATGATCTCGATTTTGACGTTCTCGCCGAGCCCCGAGACGAACACCGTCGACGCCGCACCGATGTCGACTTCGTATTCGATGAAATCACCCGGTAACAGTAGCGCCCGCGGTTCCTTCAGTTCGGTGTTCTGATAATCGAGCGTCGACGCACGTCCCGACCCGGCCATGATACCGGAGACGTGTGACCCGTGACCGTTCGAGTCACGTGGTTTGTCGTAGCTGCCGTACCGGCTGCCAGCGTCGTACCAGCCGACGGTCTTTGGAATCGGCCCGTCCGAACCATCATCGAGAGCCGCGAACGGGCTCTCGTCTACGGTTTTGAGTTTTCCCGTCACTTCTGACAACGAGAGATTGATTCGGAAATCACAGTTCGTGTTCGTGTACTGCTCCGCGACGAACCGATACGTCGCATCGGCGTCAATGTCGACGCCGGAGAGCGTCTCGGGCATGTCGGCGGTCGCCGCCGTGGCGACTTCCGACCAGGTGCCGTCGTCGCCCTGAATATCAAGCCGAAGTTCGAGGTCGTTCGTGTTGTCCTGGTAGGGTTCCCAGTAAAGCTCGGCACCGAGCTGGACGGGCTCGCCGCTCGCCTCCAGTTCGTTCTCGACGACCTCGCTCGGCACGAACTGTTCGGTCGTTACTTCGCTCCCTTCGACGAACGTTCCGGGGCCGGCGGTTCCCGTTCGGAAATCCGTGATTTGGGAGCCAATCTGTTCGATTTTTCGGTTGCTTTTTTCGGTGTCGACGAGCAGCAGTTCGTCGTTCTCGATGACGGCTGTAATGCCGTTCCACGGTCCAAGGTCGGGATGACGGGCGCTGATGCCTGAATCCGTCAGCGCGAGCGTCCGATCCGGGCGGCCGCGATAGCCCCTGTCCCAGACCTTCTTCGCCTCTACGTTCCGCCAGTTGAGGAGGCGCGCATCGAGTTCATCGATTTCGGCGGCTACCGAGCCAGTCGCGCCGAGGCCGAGTGCGCTCGCTCCTGTGGCCGCACCGGTCGCTTTCATGAACGTCCTGCGCGAAAACGCGTTGTCGCTGTTCTCTGTGGGGTTTTCTGACATGGGGGTCTGTATCAGCGCAAAAGTCGCCACTAATAGAAATTTCTGACAAAAGCGTCCAATCGTCTGTACAGGGCTGTGACCATGCAGTTGTAACTACCCGAGATGAATAGCGTGAAAACGGCACGTCCGTGCGATTACTCTTCGTCTTCTTCGTCGCCGAGCAGGTCGTGGGCTTCGAGGTGGGTCTCGATTTCCTCGTCGGAGAGCTGCTTGAAGCCCTCATCGCCGACGGAGACGGTCGCGAGGCCGATTCCTTCGGGGGTGAGCCCGTCCTCGCTGACGGAGGCCAGCGCCTTCAGCGCGAGGCCGACGCCCTCATCGACTTCGAGATCGTCACGGTAGTTCTCTTCGAGGTAATCCTCGATATCGCCGCGGTCGGCGCCGACGGCGAGTGCCTGCCACTCGTACGGCGTGCCCGAGGGGTCGGTCTCGTAGAGACGCGGTTCGCCATCCTTGATGCCGCCGATAATCAGGGCGACGCCGAACGGACGGGCGCCACCGACCTGCGTGTACTGCTGGATGTGGTCGGTGACGGCCTTCGTCAGCGTCTCGACACCGATTGGCTCGTCGTAGCGGAGCGTGTTGACCTGTGCCTGCCGTCGCGCGAAGTCGATGAGCTGGCGGGCGTCGGCCACGTGGCCGGCGCTTGCGATGCCGATGTGGTCGTCGGCTTTGTGGATCTTCTCGACGCTCGTTCGCTCCATCAGGGGCGAACGGATGCGCTTGTCGACCGCCAGCACGACGCCATCTTCGGTGCGGATACCGATGGACGCCGTGCCTCGTTTGACCGCCTCGCGCGCGTACTCGACCTGGTACAGACGGCCGTCCGGGGAGAAGATGGTAATCCCCCGGTCGTACGCCTGCTGCTGCGATTGTCCCTGCATTGTTAGTTGTCGCGGATATCGAGTGCTGTCGCGCCCACGTAGCCGCCGGAGAGTCGCACGTCGAATCGGTCGTTCCGACGGACGGCGGGCCGGTCGGCGTTCGCGAACACGACGGTTCTCTCTTCACTTTCTTCCCCCGGACGTCGTATATACTTTTCCTCACAGGCGCGTACCGTGCCGCTGATGCCGCGAACGAAGACGCCGAGCGGCTGCCCGTCGATCTCGTCGATGGTTGCCAACACAGCACGCAGTCGGTCGACCTCATCGCGGCGCGCTCGAACCACTGCATCACCCTCGCCATCCTCGAAGCGGAAATGGAGCACGCTGCCATCGAGGTCGGCACTCCCCGCGTCGCCGATGAGGTTCTGCGCTGCGAACCACAGTTCGCGCTGAAACGACCGCCGGTCGAGGTCGGCGTCGGGCCACGACTCCAGCCCGACCGCGAGATATCGCCACCGCGGCCGGAGATGCTTTGGGAGGTGCTTCATTAGGCGCCGATTCGCTCCCGGCGCGCATAATCTCGGTGGTCTCGAGAGCGTTTTCAGCTGAGGTTCGACGCGGGTTCTACGCCGACCGCTCTGCCACGAGCACGCCGACCTGTTCGTGTACCATCTCGACGGCCGTCAGCGAGAAGCCAGCGTCGGTGAGCGCATCGGCCAGTACCCCGACTGTCGCTGGGTCGTCGACTGCCGGGCTGTAGAACGGTTCCTCAGGGTCGGGTTCGCCGAAGAACATCACGTCACCGAGCACAAATCGACGCGGCTCCATCCCCGCGATGACCTCGATGGCCTCGCGTTTCTCCTCGTCCGAGAGGTGATGCATCGCGAAGTTCGAGACAACCACGTCGGCTGACTCGCAGTTCGGCTCTCGGAACGTTCCCTCGGCAAAAGAGATGTTATCGAGCCCGCGCTCAGCGGCTTTGCGGCGGGCCTCATCCATCATCCCCTCGCTGATGTCCCGACCAATGACTTCGCCGGCTGATTCGGCCAGCCCCAGGCCGATAGCGCCGGTGCCACAGCCCAGATCGAGCACTACATCGTCCGGGCGGGGGTCGGCGTGCTCGACGACGAGCGAGACGCAGGCGCGATACTCCTCGCGTTTCTGTTCGTCGTACTCCGGTGCGACCTCGTCGAACCGTGCGGCGTGTTCCTCAAGCGTCTTCTTCATGCTCTTCGATACGGACGCCAGGCTCTATGAACGTCTCGGAGCGTCGCTCGCGGTTCCGATCGACGATGTCGCCCCACGCTTTGAGGCCCTGTTCGATATCATCACTGTCGAAGCCAATGGTTTCGCCGATGGCAAACAACTCTCTGGGAGCACGCAACTGGAGGTGCGAGCGCGCGTCCGCAGAGACGACGTAGGGGACGTCGTACTGTTCGACAAGCTCACGGAGCTTTCTGAGCCCCTGAATCGCCTGCACGCGGGGGCCGCCATCATCCCTGAGGACACGCCCGAAGTTGAACTCCAGGTGGACGCCGTTCTCGGCTGCCGCCTTCGCGAGGACGTGGTTGACGTCGCCGTCGCGCATCGGATGGGCGAGGACGTCAACTTTCGGCTGTTCGACGGCAAAGCGGTTCAGCGAGCCGCCGTGTACGCAGATGACGTCGCGCTTCGAGCGGTAGTTGCCGATGAGGCCGCTGGCCTGTCCGGCATCGTCACTTCTGATTTCGATGCCGGTGGCGATGTCGATGCCATACGCGTCGCTGATGGCCTCGGCGTCGTAGTCGGTCTGGGCGTCGCCGTGGTTGCGTACCACGATGCCATCGTACCCGTAGTCGGCGGCGGTGCTCGCCAGCCGAGCGACGGTGGCTTCGCCGTCGGGATGTGCGTGGACGCCCTCGTACATGGAACGGACTGTGCCCGGCGCGCTCTTTGGTGTTGCGTCTCGGCGTCAGAGCACGTCGGCCCACAGGTCGCGCTCGGGATACCTGTCCCCGCGGTCAGCGAGTGGGATAACGACGGTGTCGGTCGGCCCGATGCGTCCCTCCCGTGTCAGTCGCTCGACGAGTGCCGCACATCCGCCGCTCGACGGGCCGACGATGAACTCGCCGTCGACCCGGAGATGCTCACGGATTGCGTCGACAGACCATTGTCCGGTATCCCGAATCGGGACGGGAGAATCCGCGTGGCGCCGCCGGAGGAGCCGAACGTATTCGTTCGCAACTTCGGTACGGACGATGTGTCGGCCGTCGAGTGCGTCCGGTTCGAACGTCTCGGGAACGAACTTCTCGGGAGCGCTCATATGCTTGAGTCCGGCGATCTCGTGGTCGATGTCTGCGGGCTCGTAGCCGTGGATAGCGACGCCACGGTCGGAGAGCGCGCGGCTGACGCCCGTGACGGTACCGCCGGTGCCAGCCCCGGCAACGAAATGTGTCACCTCGCCATCGGTGCTCTGCCAGATTTCGGGGCCGGTCGTCGACGCATGAACTGCCGGGTTTGCGGGGTTCGAATACTGGTCGAGATGGTAATACCGGTCGGGGTGGGCGCGCAGTCGCTGTCGGCATTCCGTGACGAACGCGTCGTATCCCCGCTCTCGGGGCACGAAGCTGCTTTCGGCGCCCGCGTCCGCGACGGCCTCGACCTTCCCTCGGCCAGCACTGTCCGG
This sequence comes from Natronomonas sp., assembly GCF_047616845.1. Lineage (GTDB taxonomy): Archaea > Halobacteriota > Halobacteria > Halobacteriales > Haloarculaceae > Natronomonas. The sequence goes on from NZ_JBLGBY010000010.1 coordinate 12,254, forward strand.
CATGACGATTTCGACATCGTAGCCCCGTTCGGCGCCGACCCGGGCGACTGCCGCGCCAGTGTTGCCGCTGGACGCTTCCAGTAGCGTCGGATCGTCATCGAGGTCACCCTTCGCCTCGGCCGCATCGAGCATAGCCTTCCCGATGCGGGTTTTCACCGACCCACCGCCGTAATCGGCCGATGCCGCGTTGAACCACTCGACTTTGCCGTATACGGCCGGCTCGATGCCGAGGTCGAGTTCGACAAGCGGTGTCGCGCCGACCGAGAACTCCATATCCCATTCGTCACCCTGTATTGACAAAAGCGGTAGGGACGAACACACTCAAACGACCGGCGGCCGAACAGTCGCTATGGCTGAGACGGACGTCATCATTGTCGGGGGCGGCGCGACGGGCGTCGGTATCGCACGCGACCTGGCGATGCGTGGCGCCGACGTACAGCTGTACGAACGGGGTGGTCTCGGTACCGGAACCACCGGCCACTCACACGGCGTCCTCCACAGCGGCGCCCGCTATGCGACGACCGACCCGGAGGGAGCCTCCGAATGCATTCGCGAAAACGACGTACTGCGGGATATCGCTGGCGAGGCCGTCCGCGAAACGGGCGGGCTGTTCGTCCAGCTTCCCGGCGACGACCCACAACACTGTACGGAACGATTGAGTGCCTGTCGAGACCTCGGTATCCCGGCCGAGGAGCTCTCACCCGCGGAAGCACGCGACATCGAGCCCGAACTTTCCCCACGCGTCGAGAGAGCGTTCCGTGTTCCAGATGGGGTCATCTATCCGTCGCGGCTGGTCGCCGCCACGGCGGTGTCGGCTCGCGAGCACGGTGCGAGCATCCACGTCAACACGCCCGTCTCGGATATCCTCGTCGACGACGGTTGCGTCGTCGGAGTCGAAACCGTGGACGGCGAACGCAAAGCCGACCACGTCATCAACGCCGGCGGCGCGTGGGCCAGTCGAATCGCGAACCTGGCGGATATCGACGTGCCGATGGCGCCCACGAGCGGCGTCATGGTTTCGGTTGCCGTCCCGACCGTCGACTCGGTCATCAACCGCTGTCGACCGCCGACGGACGGCGATATCGCAGTGCCACACGAGAGCCGTATCGTGCTGGGCACCACGAGCACCGACGTCGACGACCCCGAGACGTTCCCGAAAGACGAGGCTGCGGTCGAGACAATGGTTCGGGAGGGCGTGGCGCTGCTGCCTGCGGTCACCGACGCAGCCATCGAAGACGTCTACTGGGGAGTCAGACCCCTCTACGGCGGGGGTGGCGGCCGCGGCCGCGACGCCTCTCGAGGGTTTCAGGTGCTCGACCACACGTCGGACGGTCGGCCCGGTCTGACGACGGTCACCGGTGGAAAGCTGACGACGCACCGGCTGATGGCCGAAGCTGTAACGGATGCTGTCTGTGATCATCTCGGCATCGAAGAACCGTGTCGGACGGAGAGAACACCGTTGCCCGCCGACGACGCCGAGACGCTCGACCGATGGGTCGGTGAGTTCGATGCGGTGAATCCGGCGGATGCTGACGAAATCGGGTAATCAGCGCCGGTGTGTATGGCCGATGGTCAACACGAACAGGTGGACGGCGACGAGGGTAACGAAGCCGGCCGCCTCCGTGGTGCCGCCCAGGCCGAGATAGAACAGCGGTAGATATGCTGCCGGCAGTAGAACCGCCAGCCAGAAGGAAGCTGCCTCTATCGGCTCTTTGAGCCCTGCCGCGTTGCTTTTGAAATCCGCTGTACCTTCGGAACTCCCCATACACCTGATAACGGCTGTTTCACGCATATGGGGCTGCTGCCGGGACACTCCGGGGACTTTAACATATAGAACGGCCCCTCCCGGCTTCTGTCGAACCAGCGCGAAACTATCGTCCGTAGGTGTGGCCGAGGCGAAGCGCGACGAGATGGAACACCAACACCGCGGCAAACAGCCCTCCCTCCTGTGTCGTTCCGAGTCCATCTGCCAGAAGCGGCACGTACGCGAGGGGAAGTACAATAGCTGCCCAGAACGCGGTCGCCTCGATCGAGCCCCGGAGATGCAACGTCCCATCGAGGGCGTTCATCGCTCGTTTCAGACCCAGATTTCCCATACACGTTTGTGGGCGAATCTTCCACATCAACCTTTACCCAAATTCACCCTGAATGTGCCCCAGAAGGTCGCTACAGTCAGTATTCGAGGTCATCAGTGAAATAGTCGAGTCCGAAAACGACGAGGGCACCGACTACCGCTGGAACCGCGACGACCACACCGGTTCGCAGCGTGAGGCCAGCGACGTTCACCACGACCTCGTTGACTGGTAATCGCAACGCACCCACCATGAGACTGACCAGGAAGACGAGCGTGGCTTCTCGGTACCGGCTCAGTGCTGCTCTGACCGCATAGGCGACCGAGAAGACACCGACAATGGCACCGCCCGCGAACGCTGCGAAGGGAACGATGGCATCCATGAGTGAACCGAAATCACCGCCAACCGCGTCGGTGAGCCCCGAGACGATCGCCCGGGGGATACCGCTGATGAACTCGTACTGACCGAGCACCAACAGGAGGAACGCCCCGGAGACGCCCGGCAGCACCATCGCGGAGATGGCTATCATCCCGGCCAGAAACAGCATCGGAAGCGTCGACGGCGCGGCACCGTTCAACGATGGGTTGGTGATGAGAAAAGCCAGCGTGAAGCCGACGGCTCCAACCACGCCCCGCCGCGGGGTTCCGGCGTCGACGTACCGATAGAGCACGACCGCCGAGGCGGCGATGAGTCCGAAAAAGAACGCGTAGGTAGGTGCGGGATACTCTGTTACGGCGACGTGCATCGCGGTCGCGATGGTCGCTGCCGCGGATAGGACACCCGTGCCCAACACGAGCAGGAAGGGGACGTCCATGCGAACGAGGTCGACCGAAAGCTCGGCGCGACCTTCGCTCGTGTGGAGGTGTTTCAGATGTCGAATCGCTCGCGGGTCGATTGCCGTGAGCGCGGTGATGAGCCGTTCGTACACGCCGAGAATGACCGCGAGCGTGCCTCCGGAGACGCCCGGGACGGTGTCGGCGGCGCCCATGCAGACGCCCTTCAGGTACACCGTCACCCACGCGCGAAGTCCGGTCGGACGTGCCATCCGATTTAGGGTGTCTGGACGGTGCGTTGCTGGCTCTGGGTCTCGTTTGCGCCCCCGGGCTCTTGGCCTTCAAGTTCGACCGTCACGGCGGTCTGATTCTCGCCGATGACCTGTCCTTCGGTCACTTCTGTCTGACCCGTCCATGCGACGATGCTGTCCTGTGGGAACGCCTGGAAAATGTACGGGCCGGTCGCCCGGACGCTGACGTTCGTGTGGCCGTTTTCGGGGCCGTAGTTGTCGTAGCCGGTCGTCGAGTACGGGACGACCATCTCGAAGTTGCCGTTCTCGTCGGTCTCTGCGAACTGGTTGTAGAAGAACGTCTGATTCGTCGTCGGAATCCGCATCTGGACGCTCGTCTGCACCGTGGCGTTCGCGGGGCCAGTGCCCTTGATCGTCGCGCCGTCGACGCGCTCGAACGTCTTGACCCACGACTCACGGGGCTGGTTCTGTCCGATTGCACGTCGGAACGGCGAAGCCACAGCGGCCTCACTTCCGTGGACGAGTCGGAAGTGTTCGAGCGCTTCGACGCGTTCGCTCGGCTGGCCGAGAACGCCACCTTGTATCGCGTTGGGATCCTGTTCGGCAGCCCGGCGTGCTTCTTCAGTGCTGTTGTACCGCTTGACCGGCCGGCCGTCCTCGGGCACCGAGGCAGCGCCGGCCTCGGGGTTGTACTGACCGAACCGGGTAACGAACTGCGATGGTTCACGCGCCGACCCGTGGAACTGATAGAGGCGAACGCGCATGCTCTCGTAGCCGCGCTGGGTGTGGACGCCGTACACCGGTCGGCGGCTCCCCTGACGGTAGACGCTCACACCAATATCGCCTCGAGAGACGTTGTGGCGCGAGTCGAACGCCGTCGGCGCGTTGTACTTCGTGGTTCCGGCGTAGCCGAGCTGATAGTCGACCATGATATATTGGACGCCCTCGGCCTCGCCGCTGTCTTCCTCGAGGATTTTGAGCGCTTCACCCTCCTCGTCCGCGAGCAGGAAGTCGGCCGATTCCGTTGCGTGCTGCTGGAACGGGTTTGCGACCGGGATTCGGTCACCGAGGGCCGTGATCCAGTGGCCGTAGTCCCACCACGCCAACACGCCGTACTCGCCGCTCTGGTATTCGAAGTCCTCCGTCCGCTCGTAGGAGCCGTACTTCTCGAGTCGCGGGGCATCACCTGTGTTGTAGGAACCCACTTCGGGCGTCTCCTCGGAGAGCCACTCGAGGCTCCCCTCCCAGTTCTGCACCGAACCGGGGCTGTCGTTCGCCGTTGCCGCGACCGGGGCCCCGACCACGGCGAGTGGCCCTGCGACGACGAAGATGATAGCCACCATGACCAGCACCTGGTACGGCTGAATGTTCCTGATGTCGCGGCGGACGTCGTCGAAGTCGACGAACTGGAACACCCAGTGGACGACGTAGGCGTTGAGCGTGGCGACTGCGATGACGAAGTAGTAATCAAACCGCCGCTGGGTGAGCGTCGCAAACAGCATGAACACGCTGAAGACAAGGATAAGCGTGTGCTCACCTTTCGGTCGGGCGGCGCGGGCCAGTCGGTACGTGATGAGACCGAAGCCGAGCACTGCCGTATAGATAGCGAGACCGTAGGAACGATAGAAGAACCTGGTCGGATTGGCGATGGACTGTGCCTCACCGACCGTCTGAGCCGTGTCGGAACTCGAGAGACCGACGACACGGAGGAACTGGTCGATGAAGAAATCGAACACGTTCGGAAGAACGATAGCGACGAACCCGGCGCCAACGATACCGATACCGGCCACCGCAGCTGGATACGCTGTCCGCGGCAGGTCACGCTCCTCAAGCAGTCGCGCTAGTCCGGCCATGAACAGCGCACCAGCGCCGACGGCGAGCGCGAGAAGCGGCTGGAGGATACTCTGATCCGTCGCAGTCAGCGCGAACGTTTCAACCAACGGCAGTAGCAGTATTGCGACGACGCCCATTGCGACGGCGGTCGGAATCGCCACGTGGTCTGGGCTATGCCCTCGGAGATACTCGAGGACGAGGTGGATGAGAACGACGAAGCCAAGGATGCCGACGAAGAAGACGCCCGGCGGCCATGTCAGAAGATAGACAGTAGTGGCGACGCCGGCTGCGACCGCCCAGAGCAGGGGTTCCTTCAGCAGGTCGAACTCACGCGTCGTGAAGAACTCGTAGATGGGTTTCTCGCGCTGGGCGACGGTGAACATCACCATGAACATCAAAAGCGCGGTCGCCTGGAACAGCGTCTCGGCGACCTGGTGATCGGAGAATCCGGCCGTACTGCGCGTGAGGAACGTCCCTGGCGTCAGCGCGAGGAGGGTGACAGCGATGAGACCACCGAACCGGCCGCCGAAGCGCTTGCCGATGAAGAAAATGGGGATCGCACAGAGCACGCCGAAGACGGCCGGTGCGAAGAAGAACACCATGTCGATAGTCGACTGCGAGGGGTCTCCGAGACCGACAATGAGGATGACGGTCGCGATGATCTGGTCGAAAATCGTGCCGAACTGACCAGTCGTGGTTCCGGTGTCGAAGCCGGTCCACACATCGTACGGCATCGTGTAGGGATAGTTCTCAATGACATAGTTCACCGACCGGTAGTGGTACCATGCGTCGTTCCCGCTGTAGAGCATGGTGCCGTCGTCTCGGGCGAACCGCTTCCAGTTTCGAACCCGAACCCACAGCATGAACGCCATGAGGGCCACGAGAACTGGGATGTGGTACAGCTGATATACGGTGTCGAGTTGCGACTCGTACTCGTCGAGTCGCTCTTCGAGTTGTTCCCACCGTTGACTCATTGTCCAGACCCACTGTCAAAACGCGCATAAGCCTTTTCCATTGGCTGTCTTGCGACTGGAACCTAGCCGGCCGTGGAAAACTCAGCCTTTTTATTCATTGGCGCCACAGGGTCGAGCAATGCCCGACTTAGCGGACGTGTGCGTACTTCTCCCGACGCTGAACGAAGCCGAGACGGTCGGCGAGGTCATCGACGGGTTCCACGACGAGGGGTTCGAACACGTGCTCGTGGTCGACGGCAACTCGACGGACGCGACGCGTTCGATCGCTCGCGACCACGGAGCAGAGGTCGTCACACAGTCGGGAACCGGAAAGGGACAGGCGGTTCGAGAGGGGGTCGCCCACATCGACCAGCCGTACGTGTTGATGGCGGACGGTGACGGAACGTATCGCCCGGAGGACGCCGAGCAGATGCTTGAGCCACTGTTCGATGGTCGGGCCGACCACGTCATCGGGGATCGGTTCGCTGACATGGAGCCGGGCGCGATGACGCGGCTGAACGCCGTCGGGAACTGGCTTATTAACCGACTGTTCGCCGCGATTCACGGCCGGAACCTCAAGGACATTCTCTCGGGGTACCGGGCGTTCAGCCGGGAGTCCTTCGAGCGGTTCCGGCTCGACGCCGAAGGGTTCGGCATCGAGACGGAGCTGGCCGCCGAGTGCGTCCGGCAAGGCGTCCCGACGGAGGTCGTCCCGATTCGCTACGAAGCACGGCCCGGTGGCTCCGAGACGAACCTCAACCCACTGACCGACGGTGGCCGAATCATGCTGACGATGTACACCCTCACGAAGACGAACAACCCGCTATTCTACTTCGGCAGTATCTCCGCGATTGGCACCTTCATCGGCGTCGGGCTGGCCGGATACGTCGGCTATGAGTACTTCGTCAACAGCATCTCACACGACGTCATCGCGTTGTTAGCGGCGTTTTTCGTGCTTCTATCGGCACAGCTTCTGATGTTCGGCGTGCTGTCTGACATCATCGTCTCGGTGAACAGAGAACAGACACGGCGACTGGAGGAGCTCTCGGATCGGCTCCGTGACGTCGAGGATTAGAACGGTAGCAGCGAGCGGAGCTGGCCGACGATGCTGTTGTTCGCGCGCTCGCGCTTGGCCTCGAACACCGGGTGCAGCGCGTTCATGAGGTCTTGCCGCGTCTCGAAGCGGCTGACGTGTGTGTTCTCGAGTGCGCGCGACAGCGATATCGTGTTGTTCTTGCCGTCGTAGGGGATGTCTGGGTCGCCAAGCGCCGAGATTAGCTCCTGGTCAGTCATCGGAAACGTGATGTCTGCTCGGCCGAGATGTTCGTCGAGCGCCGCGATGCCGAACGCGACGGTTGCGGGTTCCTCGTCGTCACCCTGCTGCGGTGGCCGTACTCCCATTGTACCACCCGTAGAGCCACGATGCCCTAAAGGCTCCCGACTTGGACAACGCCTAAACAGGCCGACGACTTTCGGATGGGTATGGCAGACTACACGACGGTGTCGATTCCGAAGGAGTTGGCCGACCGGGTCGAAGAGACAATCGAGGGGACGAGCTTCTCCTCGACGAGCGACCTCGTCCGCTTCCTACTCAGGAGTATCGTCATCCAACATCAACAGGGCGGCGAGCTGACCGAAGCCGAGTTCGAAGAGATAACCGACCAGCTGCAGGATCTGGGCTATCTGGAGTAATCGTCGAGTTGGCCGTCCGGCGGTTCGGCATCGACGATTTCGATCGGTCGCCCTTCGCCCGAGCGGCCGAACGCCGCGACCGATGCCTCTTCGTACGGTGGGACGGCGACGAAGACGACCTCGTGAAGGTCGTCGGCTTTTGTCAACTCGAGCGTTCCATCCGGGTGGGAGATGAATCGGCCAGCAGCGTTCGGCGTGGAGATATCCATGCCGAAGACGGCGGTGACAGAGTTCCCGGTGTTCGGGAGGTACATATCGGTGAAAACCGGTGTGTCGGGCGGCAGTTCGGATGCGAACTCCTCTGCCGGCGTCACGGCGAGTGCCACGGTGACGGACGATGGGTCACGGTCGTCGGCGAGTTCGAGTAGCGCCTTCAACAGCCCACGCGTAATATGAACCACGATTGGGGTTAGGACGCTCGAAGTAAATACTCCGTGTGTCGCGCCGGATACAGCGGTCAGCAGTTCGTCCGAAGCGTGAGAAGCCGCTCTGAGTTTAAATGCCCAGCGCGCCGCGGAGGTTCTTGAGATACAGCGGAATCATTTTGCGACGGGCGCCAGACAGCGCCCCGCGAACCTCCTGCCGGACGTCCTCGGAGAGCCCCTCACCGTGGCCGACCAACAGCCGTTCGGTGTCGTATTGACGGAGTTTCTTCGGCGGGAGGGCCCGCAACATCGGGTGGATGCCCACCCGTTCGCCGGAGGCACAGAAGTACGACACCGTCCCCAGCGCCTCGGGGACGATGAGCGTCTCGCCGTCGAAGAGAACGGCTTCTTGCCAGAACGGATTGTCGATAAGTCGGTCGACGGCGAAATCGCCGACGCCGTCGGTCATCTGCTTGACTGGGGCATCGAGATCGTCCTCGACGCCACTCATCCACTCGGGCACGTAGACGGGGACGTCGTGGCGGTTCGCGACGGCCGCGGCGTCTCGCTTGTGGCGGTCTAACAGGACGACGACGCCGCCGACCTCGGCGAACTCCTCGAAGAGGTCGTCAACTCCCTCGGCGTCGACGGGGTCGATAACCCACAGTTGGCCGTCGCTTTCGACGGCGTGGGAGGCACGCTGCATCGTCTCGTCCGGATACGCGATCCATCCGACACCGTCATCGAACCGGTCGACGACCGTCAGGTCGGCCGCACCGGATGCTTTCATTGGCATACTCTCAACGTCGGGCCGGGGGCGGTTAAAAGCCGACGTGGCGGCAGCCCCCGCGACGCCGGGGGTTTTATCGCCGTGCATGTCCCCGTTTGCGTATGCTCGGAGCGTGCCGATGGCTCGCCCTCGAGGCCAAGTACGTCGACCCCGTCGTCGAGTTCTATCGCGACCATCTCGGCGTTCCGGTAACGAGTGCATCCGACCGCGAGGTCGCCCTCGATGTCGGCGCTGACACAGAGCTCAGGATTCGACGCCCCGATGGGGTACCTCGCGGCGGCCTCCACACCCACTACGCCTTCGCCTGTCCGGCCGATTCCTACGACGCCTGGTTGGACAGCCTCGAAGCCGATTTCGACCTACAGGAGGTCGACTTCGGCGGCATGCGGTCGCTGTACTTCTACGACCCGGAGGGCAACTGCATCGAAATCGGAAGCCGAAAGGACGATGCCGGGCGCGAGGAGCCGACCCTTTCGGGCATCTTCGAGGTCGTCTTCGAGGTCGAAGACCTTCCCACGGCGGAGACGTTCTACACAGACCTCGGATTCGACGTGGTCGACCGAGGGGACAACCGCAAGCGCACGCGACTGACGAACGGGCCGTTCGATATCGAACTGTGGGAACCCCACCTTGGACTCGCGGACGCCCGCGGTGGCGTCCACGTCGACGTGGGATTCGAGGCTAAGAACCCGGAACGGGCCGCCGACTCCGTCGCTGCGCGGGTGACGAGCCGTGAGACGCTCGACGAAGGCGTTCGCATCCGCGACCCTGATGGGCATTATCTGACGCTGCTCGAGCGCTGACTCGGCTCCCGGGTGACGCCCGATAGTATCAGTTGAGTCGGTCTGTGTCGATCTCTCGTCCGGGTGGCGAGATGACGAGGAAGTCACGGAAATGCATCAGCTCGCTGCCCATGTCGCGGATGTCTCGTGCGAAGCCGGCCGCGAGTTCGTTCAGGTCGCCCTCGATGTTCAACACGAGCACGTCATCGTTCTCGACGTGTGAGAGCCATTCGTCGGGATCGGTCGTCCCGTCGAGAACACCGAGTACGACACGACCACTCGCTTCCGGTTCGTCGAGTTCTCCCTCCGCGGTCTGTAAGTCGAGGTCGAAATCGCTCATAGTCGTGTCTCCGGCCGCATTAGAAAAAGGTTGCCGGCCTCGTGGCAACCGCGAGCGGAGGAAGCGTGACGCGAGGCGCTTTTGTCCACGCACCGCCAAGGGCGTGTAGTGACAGACGAGTCCGTCGATGCCGAGCGCTCGCCCGAAGAGACAGATGCGGACGGAGACACCGATGCAGATGCTACCGTGGACGTGGATATCGGGGCGTTCTACGACACGCTCGAAGATCGCACCCGGCCGGTCGTGACCGCAAGCGAGGTGGCCCGCGTCGCTGACTGCTCGCAGGCCGAGGCGATGGACGCGCTCGAAGCGCTCGCCGAGGAGGGACGCATCCAGCAGCTCAACGCCGAGCGCGACCCGGTCGTGTGGTTCCCGGACGATTACCGGGAGACTGCGGCCCGCGAGCGCATTACGGTCTTCCCGAAGCGGCGGGAGATAATCGCGGACAAGCCGACGCAGTTCACCCGCGCACAGCTTTCACAGTTCGCCCACCTTCGCGATACGAACCGCGATGAGGCGTACATTTACGAGGTGCGCGAACAGGACATCTGGAGTGCGCCGCACGAGACGCTCGACGACCTCCGGACGGCGATGCGGTCGGCCCTTGGCGGCCGCCATGACGCTTTAGAGGAATGGGTCGAAGGGCAGTGGGAACGCGCCCACAAGTTCCGACTCGAAACCCACGAGGACGGCTACGTCGTTCTCGAAGCCCAGAGCGCCGACCTCCTCGGAAACGTGGCCGAGCAGCATCTCGACGATGGCGTCCTCCGTGCTCGGATGGGTGATACGACAGCCTGGGTCGCTGACGACCGAACAGCCGAGGTCAAGCGGACGCTGTACGAGGCCGGCTATCCAGTGCAGGACTACCGCGACCTGGATACCGGCGATTCCATGCCCCTTGATTTGCGACTGGATTTGCGGCCCTACCAATCCGACTGGGTCGCACGCTTTGCGGACGCCAAATCCGGCGTCCTCGTCGGCCCGCCGGGGTCGGGCAAGACCATCGCTGCGCTCGGCATCATGGCCGACATCGAGGGCGAGACGCTCATTCTCGTGCCGTCACGCGACCTCGCCTCTCAGTGGCACGACAACGTCCTCGAGCACACGACGCTGGGGCCCGAACAGGTCGGTGAGTACCACGGCGGGTCGAAAGAGATTCGCCCGGTGACCATCGCCACCTACCAGACTGCGGGGATGGACAGACACCGGATGCTGTTTGATTCCCGGAAGTGGGGCCTCATCGTCTACGACGAGTGCCAACACATCCCATCGCCGGTCAGCCGCCGCAGCGCGAATCTCCAGACCAAACACCGGCTCGGGCTGTCGGCGACGCCCATCAGGGAGGACGATAAGGAGCGAGAGATCTACACGCTCATCGGGCCGCCAATCGGTACCGACTGGAACGCGCTGTTCGACGCCGGCTACGTGGCCGAGCCGGAGGTCGAAATTCGGTATCTCCCGTGGGCCTCGGAGATGCACCGCAACGAGTACGGCTCCAGCCAGGGCCACGAGAAGCGCCAGCTCGCGGCGACGAACCCGGCGAAGATACAGGAAATCGAGGCCGTCCTCCGGGATAATCGCGGCTCGAAAGCCATCATCTTCGTCGAGTTCATCGACCAGGGCGATGCCATCGCGGAAGCACTTGGCGTGCCGTTCATCAGCGGTGAAACGCCGCACGCGCGCCGGAGTCGGCTGTTCGGTGAGTTCCGGGGCGGCCCACTCGACACCATCGTCGTCTCCCGTGTCGGTGACGAGGGAATCGACCTTCCCGACACCGAGGTCGCGATTGCGGCGTCGGGACTCGGCGGGTCACGGCGACAGGGCGCCCAGCGCGCCGGGCGGACAATGCGACCCGTCGGAAAAGCCCGAATGTACGTGCTTGCCACGCGCGGCACGCGCGAGGAGGATTTCGCGCGGAAGCGTACCCAGCATCTCGCGGCTCGCGGGGTTCGTGTCCGCGAAGCCGAACCGGTCGCTTTCGGCGACGGCCGGGTCGCCGGCACCGAGCGCGAGGACACCGAGGCGGCTATCGACCCGGACGAGGAGTAAGTTCAAATCGCTGCCCCGTCATGGTCGAGTGTGACCGACGGCGACGACACCGGCGACGGGGAATCGCGACACGAGCGACTCGCTCGCCATCCGACACCCGGCCCCGGAAACTCTCTGCGGTCGTGGACTGACGCCAAACACCCGCTTCGGGTCGCGTTCAACTACGCGTTCATCGTCGCGGCGCGACACTCGCCGAGCCTCCGGGCGAAAAACTGGCTTCTGAAACGCATCGGCGTCGATGTCGGCAACGGCGTCTCCTGGGGGCTCGAATCGACGCCGGACGTCTTCTGGCCGGAGCTCGTCACCGTCGAGGACGACGCCATCATCGGCTACGACGTGACGCTTCTGTGCCACGAGTTCCTCCAGGAGGAGTACCGAACTGGTGAGATTCACGTTGGCGAACGGGCGATGATCGGTGCCGGCGCCATCGTCCTTCCGGGCGTCGAAATCGGCGCCGATGCACAGGTCGCCGCAAACTCACTCGTCGCCGAAGACGTCCCACCCGGTGAGACGTGGGCAGGCGTCCCCGCGACGCCAGTCGACGGCGAGGCATCCGGAACGAACCCCGAGGAGTAGCGGCTACTCGAACACCGGACTCTCTTCTTGCAGCCGTTCGATATCGTCGGCGATGGACGTCGCTTGCAGCGCTGATAGCGCGATCTGCACCTCGTTGCCGTCGTCCTCGGCGACGATTTTGACCTGACTATCGCCGAAGGCGCGCGCCTCGGCCGTCGAGATATCGAACAGCTTTGCTGTCGCGGATTTGTTCGGTGCGCCGACGTTCGAGATGCTGCCGTCCTTGAGTTCGACCATGAAATCGTCGATGTTCAGGTTGAGCATACGACGATATCCGCGGGCCCGACGGAAAAGCGTGCGCGGTCGGGGTCAGTCGGCAGCGAGCATCTCGTCGACGACTTCGTCGATATCTGGAGCAACGGACGGGTCGTCCGTCTGCCAGGCGTGGACGATTGTTAACGCCGAATCGAGGACGTAGACGGTACGTTTCGCGAGGCCCGCTTCGACGCCATCGCCCGCGTCCTCTTGGTGGACGGCGTCGTACGATTTACACACCTTGCCCTGGACGTCGCTCAAGAGTGGGAAACTGATGTCGTGGTCGTAGGCGAACGCTTCATGCGTGAAGAGGCTGTCACGCGAGATGCCGTAGACGTCTCGTGATTCATCGAGTTCGGAGAGTTCGATATCGCGCAGCGAACAGAGTTCCTCAGTACAGACCGGACTGAAATCGCCCGGATAGAACGCTAGTAGCGTGGGTGACCCGGAGGCGAACTCCGTCAGGTGGAACTCCTCCATCTGTCTGCCCCCGTCTTCGTCAGGGCGTGCGAGACCCGAGAGCGTGAAATCTGGTGCAGTCGTGCCTTCAGAGAGCATGCTGACGGATTGTCCCTGAAGGTGAAAACTCTATGCACGGTTCGGAATTCGAACCTGTTCTCACTGCCGGACGCGCATCGCGCCCTCGCGAACCACTTTCCGATTCGGGATCATATACTCCTCACCGTCGTCTTCGACGTAGGTGACGAACACGTCGATCTCCTGGACGATGCCACGGTTGCCATCGATTTCGACCTCGTCGCCGATGGCGTACGGCTCCGTGAGAAGGAGGTACATTCCTGCTGCCGCCGAGGACATGAGGTCTTTGAACGCGAGGCCGCCGAGGAAGAAGACGCCGAAGGTGTAGGCCGCAAGTAATACGAGGAGCGCGCCGGTGGCGACGCCGAGCTGTGATAGCGCGATGAGGCCGGCGACGTAGAGGATGGACACCTTCACGAGCGTCGGAATCAGCGTCATCTCGGGGACTTTGATGCTCCGAAGCTGGTCGTTGACGACGAGTTCGGCCTTGTCACCGAGGATGAGGCCGACGATGACGACGATGACGGCGATGAACAGCTTGGGCAGGAACGCGCTGACCTCCCTGAGGAACGCCTTCGATGGTATCAACTGCAGTATCTGGGCGGCGTACAGCGCTGCGACCGTGAAGATGAACAGTCCACACAGTCGTGCGAGAAGCAGAACGCTCGACGTGCCGAGCTGGTGGGCTGTTCGCTCGAACGGCGTGCCTTCGACGGCCTCGTCGACGCCGAACGCCAACAGGAGCCGGCGAATCAGCCAGGCCGTAATTGCGCCGAGGAGGAGGCCGCCGAGCAGCAGCGCCACCGCGACAACGAGGTTCTGTTCGGGCGGCGTGAGACCGACGAACCACTGGCGAACGCTGACGAAATTGACCATCAGTACTCCTCCGGGTCGAGTTCAAGGATGATCTCGCCGCCCGAGAAGGCGCGAACCAGTCCATCGGATTCCGAGAGGACGACCGCAACGGCGTTTGTATCGCGGGTGATGGCGCCGGCGGCCATGTGTCGCGCGCCGAGTCCCTTGGGGATGTCGACGCCTTCTGCCGACGGTTCGAGATAGCGGTACGCGGAGACGATCTTCCCCGAGTCGCTGATGACGAACGCGCCGTCGAGCCGCGAGAACTCCTTGAGCATCACGTCGACGATGGGGTCACCAACGTGGACGTGACTCTTCTCGAAGGGGTTGTACGACAGCGGGCGGGATTTGTTCATCACCTTGCCCGCGTCGCCGACGACGAACAGCGCGCCGACGCGTTTCCCCTTCTGGCCCTTTTTGCCGAGCTCGATCGCCACTTCGAGAACGTTCCGGATGACGTCCGGCGCGGCGCGGCTGTTGACGAACAGGTCGTACACCCCGGAGCGGGTGAAATCCCCGGCCCGAACACGAGTGATGGTGTCGATGTCGTCGGAGAACAGCTTCGCCGCACACGCCACCTGGTCGCCTTCCTCGATGAACTCGCTGTCAAGGCCGCCCTCGATGCCGAAGCGGATTCGCTCGCTCACGTCCTCGAACTCCAGCGGGAGTTTGACGTAGTCGTCGGCATCGACCGCGTTCTCCTGTGCGACGACGACGGTGGGGACGTCGGTTTCCGCGAACCGATCGTACAGCGACCCGCTCGGGGAAAAGAGGAACACGCTATCGACAGCCGCAACGATCTCGTCCAGCAGGTCGCTTAATTCACTCATCGTTCGTCTATCGAATCAGACAGGAAAAAGGTTTGCGGGCAGTCATACGCGCGGCTTGCGAGTATCACCGAACACACAGAAGTGGCACCCTATCTATAAGTCGATGGCAACGCGGTGTGTGCTATGGCACCAGACCTGTCGGTACAACGGTATCGAGCGCGCCCGGAAACAGTCGCCACCGACCGCGGAGAGGGGCCGCCGGTCGTGTTCTGTCACGGAACGTTGATGGACAGAACGATGTTCGACCCCCAGATAGAAGCGCTCGAAGACGACTACCGCGTCGTCGCCTACGACACCCGCGCTCGCATCGACCGATACGTCGGCCCGTACGACCTCTACGACCTCGCGGACGACTGCGCCGCCCTGATGGACGCCAAAGGCATCGACTCATGCGTCCTCGGGGGCATGTCAATGGGTGGATTCATGGCGCTGCGGTTCGCCGAGCGCTATCCAGAGCGCGTCGACGGCCTCGTGTTGATCGATACCACTGCCGGGCAGCATGACGAAGACGAAATCGAACGATACACCGATATGATCGAAACGACGAAGGCGTCCGGCGAGGTGCCCGAGCAACTGGCCGGCGTCGTCCAACACATCCTCTTCGGATCGACGACGAACGAGGAGAACGCCGCTCTCTCCGAAGCGTGGATCGACCGCTGGCGGACGTATCCCGGCGACTCCGTCTACCACGAGCTGAACTCGTGGCTCGAGCGTCCCGACTTCACCGAGGAACTCGACGACATCGACGTGCCGGCGCTCGTCGTCCACGGCGAGGAGGACGTCGCGCTCGAACCGGAGCGCTCCGACTCGCTCGTCGAGCGACTGGACGCCCACCGGGAGATGATTCCCGATGCCGGCCACTCCTCGAATCTGGAGAACCCCGAACCGGTCAACGACGCGATTCGGTCGTTCCTCGGGGACGTGTACTAACTGCCGCCAGCGGAGGGACTTAACTGCGTCGAGGATTATAGAGATTCAAGGAGAATACTGGTGGTTTTAGTCACCAGATGGATCCGACAATTTAAGATACAAACTATGGTATAGAGAGGCGTGCGTGGAGAACTGGCAGTTGATTCGGTGTTTGCCACGGTTCATAGCCGAAATCAAAACGTAAGCCGACCACGCCGACGTCGTTAAACAATCAGATAACTCGAAGCCCCTCACAGGGTACGTGTAACGGCTTCGTGGCAGAGCCACTGGCTGACTGTCCAGCAAACCTTAGACCCCCAACCTCCAGGAGTGACCTCCCCGGCCAACACCGGGTGGGAGGCCCACGCCTTTAGGCGTGAGAGGATGTCACCAGAGGCTGGATTCAGAAGGAGCATCTGATGCTTTTCGCATAGAACACTCCACCCGCTCGGTGACGACCCCGCCGTTCGGTTGGTGGGCAAACCTGACGCTCTCGGGTCGGTGCTTTTCGGTATGGAATAGCGGTCGCTCTTCGGTGTTATAGAGACGGTTTAGGTCGGGCAGCGGCAACCGCACGTGGAAACCACGTGGGTTGAAAGGTAGCTGTCTGACCGTGCCGTCTACATTCAAATCTCTCCTACTGTCGTAAAACCCCTCCGGTACCAACCGGATGCGTATCGGGGTGTTCGAGGTAGTATGCGCGGAACCGGATTTGAACCGGAACCACTTCGCTCCCTGTGGTCGCTCGTGGTAAGGCCACAAATCCGGCCTGCTCCTTCGTCGCTTCGCTCCTTAGTGCGCGGGACCGGATTTGAACCGGCGGACCCCTACGGGATAGCGTCCTAAGCGCTACGCCTTTGGCCTGGCTCGGCAACCCGCGCGCATCCTGCCGTACCGCCGTCCCGAAAAAATACCTGTCGCTACCGACCGACGCGATCCTTGATGCTCGCGACCAGTCCCTCGAAGTTGCCCATCTCCTCGATGCCCTCGATCTCGTCACCGAGTCGAACCGTACCGGGCTCTGCGACGCGGGCACAGATACCACCGCAGCCGTCGCTCAATGCCCGCATCAGTCCATCCTCGCCAGCGACCTGCTCGACGTGCCGGCAGGGCGGTCGGAGTCGAGTTCCCTCGAACACGGCCCCGCCGAGGCTGAATCGACAGTTCAGAAGGTCGTGTACGTCGCCGCCGCGAACGACGAAATTGCGCCGATGCTCGCCGTTCTCGAGTTCGATGGTCGGCTGCGTTCGAATCTCGTCGAGCGCTTCGGCCTGCACGAACGTCGCCTCACAGACATCGAACGGCGAATAGTAGCCACGGCCGGTGCAGTAGCGGTCGCCCTCCAGGCCGCCGTGGACGGCTTCGATTTCCGACCGCGACTGCATCGGCTCTCCGGCAGCCTCGGCGATGAAGATAGATTCCAGACGCATACTCCCGCTTGGTGTGCCGACCACATACGTCCGCTGCCGACGGTTTATATAGCTGCGCGACGGACGGTCGGGCATGTATCGCGCCCGCGACCACGTCGAAAACGAGGAGTGGCTCGCCGCCATCGACGATGCGGCGGAGCGACTCGACCTCGGAAGCGACGCGAAATCGCGGGCGACCGACCTGTTTCTCTCGACCGTCCCGGACGAGGATCGGTCGAAGAAGGCGACGGTCGCGGCCAGCATCTACGCCGGCGCGCTCATCGCTGGCGACCGGCGGTCACAGTCCGACGTCGCGGACGCCGTCGGGGTCGCACGGCTGACCGTACAACAGCGCTGGAAGGACTTGCTCGAAGAAGCGGGCCTCGACCCGCCAAAGTGGTAACTTACTCGCGTGCCGGTGGCCGCCCCTCGCGGTCGGGCGTGAGATTGCCGTGTTCGTCGATTTCGCCGGAGACGACTCGCGTCGAGGAGATGACTTTGCCGTCGTCGGCGTAGACGTGGTCGACGACCTCGATGTCGAGGGGGTCGAGCCCGCGCTCCTCACGAATCTCGTTCACTTTCTCGCCGCCGTCTTGCGTCTCGGGAGAGACGATGAGCACGTCGAATCCGGGTTCGGTCGCGATGCCCGTCGGCTCACGCAGCGTTCGCACCTCGAATGCGCGGTCGTACTCGGTCGCGAACTCCGCGAGCTCGGCTTCGAGGTCGGCTTTGCGCTCCTCGAAGGATCGGACGTAGCGGTCGACGTTGCGCGTCTTCGGGGCGAGGCCGTCGCTGGTCAGTCCGACGGTCACGTCGCCCAACTCGAACGCGCGGTCGAAGAGCGCACGGTGGCCGTCGTGAACCGGGTCGAACGTGCCACCCAGTACGACGTTCATGGAGTCCGGAAGGGACGGCCCCCGTTTAGTGGCTTCGATGGGGCCGAGTGTCAGGCTGCATCCGCGGGCTCGTCGTCCGGGCCCTCGGTTTCGCTCTCGACGGTGATGCTTACCGGCTCGTCGCTCTCTTCGCTCGCAACACCGAGATGAGAATCGAGGTTGAACACGGTGTTGAGTTCCGATTGGACGTCCTCGACGATGCTTCCCACGAGGTCGCTCGGCGCCATCGTCGTGTACTCGTAGGGGTTGTTGCCGGCACCGCTGGACTCCCGTTTGTGTCGCGTGACACGCTCTTCGTCGTGTAGTTCCGCCAGCGCCTCGCGGACGGTGCTCGGGTATAGTCCCGTTCCCTCGGCGATTTCCTCGCTCGTGCTGCCGGGGGTCTGTCGCAGATAGACGTAGATTCGCGCGCGAGTCTCGGTGTCCAACACCCACGAGAGCAGATCGACGATGCCCTCGTCGAACTGTTCGGCGGCGCGTTCGGCCTCCTGTTCGAGTTTGTCGCGTACGCTGTCGTCGTCCGCCTCAACTGGCTCCCCCTGCCCGTCCTCAGATGGTTCGTCCGTAGACATACGTTGTATTCAGACGGACACAAGGAACACCCGTATATAAATCCAGTGGCGGCGCTCAGTCGAGCAGCAGTGACTCACAAACCGCAGCAAGGCCGCCGGTTTCACGGAGCCGACGCTGGCGCTGGGTGCCGCTTCCGGAGTCATAAATATCGCGGATGCCGTCGACTCCGAGGCGGCTGCTTTCGCGGTCGACGAGTTCGCCGAGCGGGATGGCTTCGTCCCACTCCTTTGAGAGCAGTTCGACGTCGTGGCCGTGCCGCATCGCGCGCCACTTGTTCTCATCGAGAGGCTCCCGTCGATGGTCGTAGCCCGTCTTGCCGTCCTCGTACCGTGCCGCGAGGTCGTCGACAAGCGCCTTCGTGTATTCGACGAACGCCATCACGCGGTCAGGGTCGGCCTGCCCGTCGGGCGTCCGTATCTCGACGGTACCGTGGGCGGAGTGGGGCCGAACGTCGTACCACAGCTCCCCGCGGTCGTTTATCGAGCCGTTCTCGACCATCATCCGCTCGAATTCCTGGAATTCCTCGAACCCCTCGAACGTCGTCGGCATGCCGGTGTTCGGCAGCGCCTCGAAGATTTTGGCTCGGGCCGACGCAAGCCCCGTATCAAAGCCGTTCCAGTACGGTGAGTTCGCCGAGAGGGCAAGCAGTATCGGGAGATACCACCGAATCTCGTTTGCAATCCACACCGCTTTGTCGGCATCGTCGACCCCGACGTGGACGTGCAGGCCAGCCGTCGTATTCCGGTGTTGCGGATACTGAATCCGATCGAGCTGCGCCCGGTAGCGCGGCTTCTCGGCGTGTTCGAGTTCGCGCCACTTCGCGGACGGATGGAGGCCAGCGGCTGCGATGCCGTAGCCGTGCGCCTCCGCGTGGTCGACGAGTGCTTCCCGAACCTCCGCGAGGGCGTCCTCGGCGGCCGACAGCGAGTCGATTGTCGGCGTCTGCGTCTCGATGACGCATTTGAACAGCTCGTGGTCGAGCCTGTCTTCGAGGATTGCTGGTGGCTCGCTCTGGTAGACGAGTTCGTCGGTGCCGGCGGTGGGGTGGCCGCGTTCATCGACGACGAAAAACTCCTCTTCGATGCCGAGCGTCCCCATCCGGTCGAAGGCCGCACGCGAGCCCAGTTCCATCGCTCTCCACTTCGCCGTGGCCCACTAAATATGATGTGACCTGCTGTGGCCGCACTGCACGAACGCCTACCGCGGCGTGGCAACGACGCCCAGGTGGTCGTCGTGGAACGGCTCCAGTGACTGCCTCTCGATGATGTCGTACCCCTCACGGAGCGTTTCGAGCACCTCATCGAAGACCTCCTCCGGCGGCCGCGCGACGTCCTCGCTCCGGGCCTTCACCGCAAACAGCAGTCGACCGTCATCTGCGAGGAACTCCCGATTGGCCAGCGCCACCTTGGCCTGTCCGCGAGTCGCCACATCCTGAATCACGACGTCGACCGGTTCGACGACGTGGGCGTACGTCTCGGGCTTGCGAGCGTCCTTTAGCAGCGGGAAGAGTTTCGGTCGTGGTTCGGCCGCATCCAGCAGGTCGCGGGCGGGGCGGGCCGCAAACTCGACAGCATACGTGGGCCCGACGAAGTCCGCGACGTGGCTGACGGTCGTCCCCGCTGCGGCCCCGAGATACAGCACAGTCTCGTCGCCGACAAGTCCCGTATCCATGTCGGTTTCGAGCATCGCGCCGAGTTTCGAGCGTCGTGGCGCCCACCGACGCCAGCCGTCAGCAGTGGGTTCGCCGTACACCGGCTCCCCGCGAGTCGCGAGCGCCTCTTCGCCATCGAAGGCTCGCTGTTCGACGCCATCGGGCAGGCTCATGCCGTATCACGCGCCTGGATGCGCTCAATGCGTTCGGCCAGCTCGGCCTCCAGTTCGGGTTTCAGCTCGCCCGAGTAGTGGTCGACCCGTGCCGCAATGGTGAGTTTGCCGGCCAGTGCCCGCGCTGCCGACCCGCGATTCTCGGGATGGGTGCCTTTGACCGCCTCATGAGTGTAGATGACGCCGTGTTTCGGGGATGGCGCGTGGCCACGGAGGTGGGCGAAAAGCGCCTCCTCGGCGCCGAGCACCTGCACCGTTCCCGAAGGCTTGCGAGCCAACTGTTTCAGCCCGCCAGCGAGGGCGATGAGTCGCGAGGCGAGCACCGGGCCAGCGAGTGCCGAAAGATTCGGTGCCACCTCGGGCGCCGTCCGCTCGACGTGTGCCCGGAGGTCGGCGGCCTCGTCGTCCAGGTCGCGGACGCGACCGGCTAAGGAAACGAGCGGGCCATCGGTTTCTTCAGCCGCCAATTCGCGGGCGTAGGAGACGCCAGTTCCGGCGTCTTCGTATCTGCTGCCGGCCCATTCAGCGACCCGTTCGGCGAGTTCGTTCGCGACGCGCTCGCAGTCGTCCATCGCGCGAATCGCGTGGATGAGTTGTTTGTCGTCGGCCGTCTCTGCTTCGCGAACGGCGGCCCGCGTCGCCGCCATCGTCGCGTCGTGCAAGAGGTCGTAATACTCCGCTTCGTCGGCGGCGAAGTCGGCGTCAACGGCGCGTTCGGGCCATGCTCTGGATTCGGCGGCCTCACCCTTACGGATGGCGGTGGCGGCCCCCTCTGTGTCGCCAGGGTCGAGGCCATCGAACCAGCATGCGCTCCCGGGGGTTCCCTCGGTCATGCCATCCTCTTGATGCCGCCGTCGTATATGCGTTCTCGATGGGCGCTCAGAGTTCCGGCAGTCCGGCCTCGATCTCCTCGCGTTCGGTTTCGAGCCACTCTGGCAACACCAGTTTCTCGCCCAGGGCATCGAGTTCCTCGTCGACAGTGTAGCCCGGTTCCTCGGTTGCGAACTCGAAGAGCACGCCGCCAGAGGTGCGCGCGTACACCGATTTGAACCACTTTCGGTCGATGATCTCCGTCGGGCGAAGCCCCTGTTCGATGAGGATGTCGCGCCACGCTTCCTGTTCGGCTTCGGTCACCTGGAAGGCGACGTGGTGGACGGTGCCGGCACCCGGCTGGCCGCGCGGCGCTTGTGGGTCTTCGAGCAGGTCGACGACGTAGCCGAGGTCGCCGTCAGCTTCGAACCGCTGGCGGTCGTGGTCGCTATCGCTCGGCTGAAAGCCCATCATCTTCAGGAGAGTCTTGGTCGCTCCCGTCGTCGCCAGCGTGAGCGAGACGCCGAAGAAGCCCCGAATCGCGTGCGCTTTCGGAACCGGCCCGGACGGTGGGTCACAAGCGGGCGCATCCGCGCGGGCGACCAACTCAAGCGGAAGCCCGCCGGGGTCGGCGAACCCGATGACGGTATCGCCGAATCGCTCGTCGGTCTCGGTCTCGACGCCCGCATCGTCCAGTCGGTCGAGCCAGTAGTCGACTGCTCCGCCGGGAATCAGGAACTGGGTCGTGGTGACCTGGCCGCGCCCGACGCGGCCCGGTCGCGCGTCGACGTACGGGAAGAACGTCATGCTCGTGCCCGGCGAGCCGCCGTAATCGCCGTAGAACAGGTGATACACGGAGATGTCGTCCTGATTGACGCTCCGTTTCACCAGACGCAGCCCGAGCGTCTCCGTGTAGAATTCGAGATTCCGTTTCGGGTCGCTCCCAATAGCGGTGACGTGATGGATACCCGGAACCTCTGTCGGCATACCAACACGTACGAAGACGTGTTAGATAATCCCTTGCCCCTACACATCTGCGCGCGGTCGCTCATCGGACGTTCAGTCCTCGACGAGGTCGCGAACCATCTCTGAGACGTGCTCGATTTCGTCCTCGTTGACACCGTGGCCCATCCCCTCGTAGATGCGCTTCGTCACGTCTGCGTCCATCCCTTCGAAAACATCGGCTGTCTCGTGCACGCGTTCGATTGGAATATGCGGGTCGACGTCACTGCAGCCGATCAACACGGGCGTCCCGTCCAGCGACTCCTCGTAATCGCGTGGCGTGTCTCCGGGGCCGACGAGCCCGCCACTCAAAACTGCCAGCCCCCCGTACCGGGTGGCGTTGCGCGCGACGTACTCACTCGCCAGGCACGCGCCCTGCGAGAAGCCGGCCAGCATGGTCTGGTCGGTCGAGATGTCCACATCATTGACTTTCTCGATAGCGGCGTCGATGGCCTGCAATCCCGAGGATAACCCTGGCTCGTTGGATTCGATGGGTGCGAGAAACGAGTTCGGATACCAGCTGTTGCCCGCCGCTTGCGGGGCGACGTATGCGATGCCGTGGTGGTAGAACGCATCGGCCATGCCGATGATGCTCTGGGCGGTCGCGCCGCGCCCGTGGACGAGCACCGCGGCCGCGTCGGCGGCGTCCAGCGGCGTGCCGACCGTCGCGAGCGGCTGGTCTTGGTGTGGCCCGTCGGCGCTCATCACGTCGCCCCCGGTCGTCTCGCGGCTGGCAGACATCCAAACATACCGAAGGCTTCACAGCCACAGCACTTGAGTGTCGTGCAGAACCGTGCTTCCGGCGTTTCGATTCGGCCTGCTCAGCAGACCGGCTTCGGGTTGACGCCCATCCCTTCGAGGCGCTCGGTGTATTCCTCGTAGGCGGCCTGGATAGCGCCGGAAGCAGCCTCCTCGGCACGCTCCCAGCAATCCTCGTTGTCGCCACAGACGGATTCGAGGCGGTCAGTCGCCCGCTCCAGCTGGGCATCGAGGTCGCCACCCATCTCGCGGAAGAGCCGTGCCGTCTGGGGGTCGGCGTCGCCGACGAAGAAGCCGGTCAACTGCTCTTTGGACTTCTCCGCAGCGAGCGTTCGGCCGAGGAAGCCGCCGAGGCGTTCGACGTCGCCGTCCAGTCCGCGGAGGTACGTCTGGATTGCGGGCACCTCGCCGGGGTCGTGGTCGTCGAGTTCGCCGACGACCGTCTCGTAGTGGTCGCGCTCCTCCTCGGCCGTCGCGGCGAAGGCCTCGGCCACCTCGTCGGAGGCGTCCTCGGCCCAGTCGGCGTACGTCTCCGCGGCGTGGTGTTCGGCGGTCGCGGCGGCTTCGAGCACTTCCTCGCGTTCCATCTCGCCCATCGTGTCCGCGTACAGCGCTTTCGAGGAGCCGAGCCGCGAGAGCGCGGTGGCGTTTTCCTCCCGAACGTCGTCGATGAAGGCCTCTGCAGTCATGGGAGACGCTACTGGTGCGGAGCGCTTGTAACCAGCGGTCTGCGTCGCTACGCGGCGTGAAAAATAAAGAAGGTGTGGTGGAGTTGCTGCCTACTCGCCCGTTTCGATCGGCGCGCCAACGAGGTTCCCCCACTCCGTCCAGGAACCGTCGTAGTTCGCGGTGTCGTCGTAGCCGAGGAGTTCGTGCAGCGCGAACCACGCGACCGAGGAGCGCTCAGCGATACGGCAGTAGGCGATGGTCGTCTCCTCGCCGTCGATGTCGTATCCCGAGTAGAGCTCTTCGAGCTCGTCGCGGGTCTTGAACGTGCCGTCGTCGTTGGTCACGTCAGCCCACGAGATGTTCTTTGCGCCGGGGACGTGGCCGCCACGCTGGGCGGTCTCCTGCAGGCCCGGCGGCGCGAGAATCTCGCCGCTGTACTCCTCGGGGGAGCGAACGTCAACGAGCGGCAGGCCCTTGTCGACGGCCTTCTCGACGTCCCCGCGGTAGGCCCGGATAGATTCGTGGGGGCCGCCCGCAGTGTAGCTGGTCGAGGAGAACTCCGGCACCTCGTCGGTGAGCGGGTAGTCGTTCTCGACCCAGTAGTCGCGGCCGCCGTCCATCAGGCGCACGTCGTCGTGGCCGTAGTATTTGAACTCCCAGTAGGTGTAGGCGGCGAACCAGTTGGCGTTGTCACCGTAGAGGACGACCGTGGTGTCATCGGTGATGCCGAGTTCCTCCATCAGGGCTTCGAAGCCCTCCTTCGAGAGGAGGTCTCGCTGCACCTGGTCGCGGAGGTCTTGCTCCCAGTCGAGCCCGATGGCGCCGGGGGCGTGGCCCTCTTCGTCGTACACTTCCGTGTCGACGTCGACTTCGAGCAGTCGATAGTCAGAGTCGTCACTCTGGAAATCGTCGAGATGGTTCTCGACCCAGTCCGCTGAGACGAGTACATCGCTTTTTGCGTAGTCGCTCATGATACAGACGAAGTATAACCCAACTACACACATAAGACTATGACTCTCGGCACGTTCAGCCACCCCTCCACACTCGCGGCACATTTTGCTGGCTTCTTCACGCCGTCTGTCGGCGACATTCCGGGGCATCCTCCGACGGAACGCGTAAAAAACCACCGTCGGAGCCGCGGCGTTTAAGCCAACTAACCGGAAACATTTTCTGGTATCTCCGAGCGCCCTGGATTGAAGGGTTGAAGCCTTCCGAAGCGGAGACCCACACATGAGCGATGTAGTAGTTCCAGCGTCGTGGGTGAACGACCACCTCGACGACCTACGAGTGGTGGACGTCCGCGACGAGTGGGAGTACGACGGTATCGGGCACATCCCCGGCGCGGTGAACATCCCGTTCGACGCGTTCCGCGCCGAAGACGAGGGTGAGGCCGGAATGCTTCCCGGTGCCGACCGCTTCGCCGACCTGATGGCGACGGCCGGCATCGGCAACGACAACGAAATCGTCGCCTACGACGATACACACGGTGTTTTCGCCGCCCGCTTTCTCGTCACGGCGGAGCTATACGGCCACGACCCGGGGAAGCTCCACCTCCTCGATGGCGACTACTCGTCGTGGAATCTCGAACACCCCACCGACACGGAGACGCCAAACCCCTCTCCATCCGAGTACGAAGCGACGTTCCAAGCCGAGGGGCCGCTCGTCGAACTTGATGTCGTCAAAAGCGCCATCGACGACCCGGACACCGTCATCGTCGACACGCGCGAGGACTGGGAGTACGAGGAAGGCCACATCCCCGGCGCCGTCCGCATCGACTGGCGGGAACTGGTCGACGACGAGACGCGTGGGCTCAGACCCGACTCGGAGATGGGCTCGACACTCGAAACACGCGGCATCGCCCCCGAAAACCGCATCCTGCTGTACTGCAACACCGCCCGTCGCATCAGCCACACCTACACCGTTCTCCGACACCTCGGCTACCCGGAGCTGGCGTTCTACGAGGGCAGCCTCACCGAGTGGGAACGAGAGGGCGGCGAACTGGAAACCGGTCTCTAAGTCTCACCAACACTCCATGGTATCGGCATCCGAGAGGTCGGGGGCGGCGTCGGTCTGTTCCGCGGCGGCGCGGAGCAGCCGGTCATCGGCCACGAATAACTGCTTTCAGGAGGCTCAAAGGCTCGTTTGACCTTTCAGCGGGGTTATGGAGTATCCCATCCACCCTACCTCTATGAAGCGACGAACCATGCTTTCGGCCGGTGCGGCGGCCCTTACAGCCGGGCTTGCCGGCTGTTCTGCCGCGCTGGGGGCACCGACCGACGGCGAACAACAGCCGCTGTATCCGGATCGACGAACCATCCCCGCCAGAGCGACGACCCATCACCTGTTCGTGGAGAACGCTGACGCGGAGTCTCACGTTGGGACGCTTACGGTTACCCGAACGAGCGACGACGCGCTGGTGTGGCGCGGAACGTACGAAATCCCCGACGAACGCGGGCTCGAGATTCCCGACCTCCTTGTCGAGGGGCGTACCTACGAAATCGCGCTCGACGTCGACGGCGGCCCGCGCGAGACGACTATCCAGAATATCGAGCCCTGTCCGAGATCCGGTTCCAGAAACACCAGCGCGATGATAGCAGACGGAAGTATCCGGTTCCAGCAGGATAACTGCGATGCGATTTCCGTTCCGACACTTCCGACTGGGCCTCACGAGGGGTTCCTGCACGCCGAACAGGACTAACCGAACGCTTCGAACGGCTCACCGCAGTCGTTGCAGAAATGCATCGACCGACACAGCGACGGCCCCTTCGGATGCTCCTGTTCGGTGTTCGTCGACCCGCAGTACGGACACTCTGCGGGGCCGTCCTCCTCGCTCGATTCCGTGGACGGGTCTGGGCGCCGTCTCATACGCTCACCCCGAACTCACGGAGGTCGTCTTTCCCGGCGTCGGTGACCATCTCGAGGTTCCATTCGGGGCTCCAGACGAGTTCGACCTCGGCGGTGTCGACACCCTCGGCACGTTCGGCGGCCTGCCGAACGTCTTCCTGAAGGTAATCGCGCGCCGGACAGCCGGTGTACGTCAGCGTCATTGTGACCGTCGCGTGGCCGTCCGCGACGTCGACGCCGTAGATGAGGCCTAAATCGACCACGGAGATGGGCATCTCGGGGTCTTCGACCGCCCGGAGTTCCTCGAAGACGTCCGCCTCGACGCCCTCGGACTCCGCGCCAGTCGCCGGAAGGTCATCCACGTCGACGCCGTGTTCGTAGTCCGTATAGACGCAGTAACTCGGCGCTCCATCGACCTCGACCTCCTCCTGGGGGGTGTCCTTAGACATCGGCCTCATCCGGGTCGGGCATCAGCGCCGGTGCTTCGTCCCGGTCGAGCATCTCGTAGGTGAACGTGAACTCGTTGTACAGCGACTGCCAGGCGTCGGTGTGGCTCCCATCCCGGCCGCGTGCGTCGGGCAGAAGTTCGGTGTGTGCCTCGACTGGCACGTCGATACCGAGACCGCCCAGGAACGGCGTGACGATGGCGCGCCAGTCCTCGCGCAGGTCACCAAGCGGGTCGGGCCGAACGCCGAGGTCGACGATGACCTCCTCGTGTTCCGTACGGGCAAAGAGCGTCATGGCGGGCGGGAACAGGCGGTCGACAGCCGCCTGGACGCGGGCGCGCGCCTCGGCGGCTTCGCCGCCTCCTCGGGACTCCTTCGTCGTCCCGGCATCTTCACAGAGCCGTTCGAGCCAGTTCTGGGCGTGTTCGCGGTGGTACTCTTCTTCACCGAGCACCTTCCCGACGCGGTCGGCGATTCGTGGATACGTCGTCTCCTGAAGCGACTGCAAGCGGAGGTGCTCGTACGTGTCGTAGAGATAGCCCCGAACCACACAATCCGCCCAGTCGCCGGTCTCGAACGGCTGCTCGACGAGCGTCGACTGTCGGAAGTCGGCAGGGTCGCGCTCCCAGATGAGGTCGGTCTGGTCGTAGCCGAAATCCTCGAGCAGGTCGTACCACAATCGGGCGTGGCCGAGTTCGTCCTGGGCGATGTTGGCGACGGCGATGTCGGCCTCGAGCGTCGGCCCACGCACTTGCCATTCGGTGTAGCGTTCCGCGACGACGAACTCATCGTCCGCGAGACAGCGGAGTTCGGCCTCGACGGCCGCCCGCTCCCGCTCGTCGAGTTCCTCTGGGCCACCGAGCGTCATTTGTCGGCCTCCGCGAGGTCGCGTTCGGCTTCCTCCTGTTCGCGCTGGCTGGCCTCG
This sequence comes from Natronomonas sp., assembly GCF_047616845.1. Taxonomy (GTDB): domain Archaea; phylum Halobacteriota; class Halobacteria; order Halobacteriales; family Haloarculaceae; genus Natronomonas. The sequence continues at coordinate 40,273 of NZ_JBLGBY010000010.1, forward strand.
ATCTCCTCGGCGAACGTCTCGTCGGTGTTGTAGTTCGTCGCCCAGCGGTACTGCTTCTGTGTCGTGCCGCCCATCTCGATGCCCGGCTCGTCGGCGTCGACCGTCCGAATCTCGTCTTTCGGGACGACCCAGAGGCTCTTGGCCGGCTTCCGGCGGGCGTGCATGATCTGGGCGTACTGTTTCGCCAGCTCTGCGTTCGGCGCGTGAACGTTGCCGACGTGAGTGTGGTACTCCTTCGCCTTCTCCTGTCTGAACACTTCCCAAATCATGATTAATCGTCCGCCATCGCAGGGTTGACCCCGCCCTGCTGGGGTGATTCGATGGCGTCACGAACCCACTCGACGGCCTCTTGGCTCCGCCTGCGTTTGTCGATCTGGCCGGCGCCGGTCGGATACTCGTTTTTCGCGACGGTGAAGAACTCGTCCCAGTCAAGGTTTTCCTCGTACACCTCGTAGTAGTCGTCCGTCTCGTGGTATTCGACGCGGGGGTACTCCGGCAGTTCGAGGCCGTACTTCTTCGCCTTCGGGACGTAGGCGTTGAGGAACGCGTTCCGGAGGTCGTCGTTGCTCATCGTCTTCAGGCCGACCTCCATCGAGAAGTCGCCGTGGGTCGATTGGTCGTCCGTCGGCCCGAAGAACTGGAGGATGCGTGGCCACCACTTCTCGAAGGCCGCCTGCAACCGCTCTCGGTCGCGGCGACTCCCCGTCGCGATGGTGCGGAGGATGTCCTCGCCGTGTTTGATGTGGAACCCCTCCTCGAAACAGATCTTGTCGATAGCGTGGGCATACGGCTCCCAGGAGGTGCGCTTGAGCGTCGCCTGCCGGCGCATCGCCGCGCCGTCGACGAAGAACATGATCATCGGCAGCTCGTACCAGTCGTTGAGAGGGTAATGGAAGCAGTTGAGGAACTTCCCCTGGCCGTTCGCGAGTTCGTCAAGCATCTCCTCGCGGGTCTTGACGCCCAGTTCCTCGGCGGCCCGGTACAACAGTTGCCCGTGGCCGATCTCGTCTTGCACCTGTGCGCTGACTGCCAGCTTCCTATCCAGCGACGGGGCCTGCCGGATGAAGGGCCGCTCGATGTACGCGCCCATGATTTCGGAGTTCGCGTGGAACTGAATCATCCGGGTCGCCGCCTCCCGATACTCCCGGGGCATGTCGTCGCTGGGGCCGAACTCCCGCGCCCCTGCGCGCTCTGTGACGGTGTCGAGATCCATTGCTACGTACAATTAATGTCATGGTTTCACATACCCGTTGACCACAACATACACGCATTTTAAATACGAACGGCTGCCAACACGGCACATGATTTCGGAGTGTCTGGTCGTCGAGTTCCGTGTGACGGGTGACGACTGCCCGCTCGCAGAGGCCTCCGATGCGGTGTCCGCACCGATAGACGCCGCGCCGCCGTTGCTCCGTGAGGACGGCTACACGCTACTTCGCTTCTCGACGCACGAGGCAGCCGTCGGCGACGTCCTGGGGTCGGACGACCGGATTCGATACCTCCACCGAACGACGGCTGATGGGTGCCACACCTTCCGGTGTCTGTCGAAGGAGCGGTGCATCGTGCATCAACTCATCGACGAGGGCTTTCTGGTCGAGTCGGTTCGCTACCGTGACGGCGACGAACGACATGTCGGTGCCGTCGTCGGGCAGGACGTGCTGCATGGCGTGCTCGAAGCGGCAGGCGAGGCTGTCGGCGTTCGGTTAGAGCGCATCTCTCCGCTCGGAGAGGAAGGTGAAACGACGGTCGAAACACGGTGGAACCTCACGCCGGGGCAGGCCGAGGCGCTCGAAGCCGCCCACGAGATGGGGTATTTCGAGGTGCCGAAGGGAGCCGACGCGGCGGCGATCGCGGCCGAACTCGGTGTCTCGAAATCCGCGTTTCTCGAACGGCTCCGACGGGCCCAGGCCGCGCTGTTCGATCAGGTGCTCGCGTGAATTACCCTCGACGCTTGAAGAGGAATTTCATATCGCCCTCGAAGACGGAGTCGCCGTCCTGGTTCGTCATCTTCGAACCGATTTCGACGTAGCCGGCGTCATCGCGGCTTTCGAGGATGCGCTTTTCGGCGCATTCGTACTCCGCGCTGACCGTATCGCCGATGTAACTGTACGGCATGGCGTGGTACTCACAGCCATCGTTGATAATATTTGCCTGAAACCGTCTCTGCGGGTTCCGCCAAAGCTTCAAGCCACCGCCTACCCGAAATATAGCCATGTCGGATGGGCATGACCTCACCGAAGGAACGACCATCACCCACTCGCGCACGTTCACGAAATCTGACGTGGACGCCTTCACCGAGGTCTCGCAGGACGAAAACGACGTCCACAGAGAGGCGGACGAGGAGGGGCGTCTCATAGTTCACGGATTGTTGACGGCGACGCTGCCGACGAAAATCGGCGGCGACCTGAGTTACATCGCCCGCGAACTGAACAACACGTTCCACCAGCCGGTGTACACCGGCGAGGAAATCCGGTGTGAGATGACAATCACGGACATCCGAGACCGTGATGACGGCATCCGGATGGAAACTGAGTTCGTCTGTCGGAACGAAGATGACGCCGTCGTCCTGACCGGCGACACCGACGGCGTCATCTACGACTAACTACTCCTCGTATTCGTACGCTTCCCGCGCCACTTCAGCGGAGAGTTTGCCGAGTCGTAACTCACGCTCGATAGCTTCCAGGGCGCGCTCCGATGGATCGCCGTAGCCGCCACCGCCGGGCGTTCTGAGGCTGATGATATCGCCCGCCGAGAGATCGTGGGTCGACTTACCCGGAATCCGTACTTCCCCATCGTCGCCGATGAGATACGTCGCTCCGGGGGTGCCGTCGTCGCCGCCAGCCAGGCCATACGGCGCATGTTTCTGCCGGTCGGCCAGGAGGCTGCAATCCGAATCGGTTCGCACCTCGATATCCCGCCGGAGTCCGAGGCCGCCCCGATACTCACCAGCTCCGCCGGTATCGGGACGCAACGCGTAGCGTCGAACCCGGAGCGGGTACGCCGTTTCGAGCACCTCCGCGGGCGTGTTGAGCGTGTTACTCATGTGGACGTGGACGGCGTCCATTCCGTCGCCTTCGGCGTGGGCGCCGAACCCGCCGCCCTGCGTTTCGTAGAACGCGAAGGGCTCGCCGGCCTCGTCGGTGCCGCCGAAGGTGACGTTGTTCATCGTCCCCTGTCCGGCCGCGACGGCGCGTTCGGGGACGGCGTCGGCGAAGGCGCCGAGCACAACGTCCGTGACCCGCTGTGAGGTTTCGAGGTTGCCGCCGACGACGGCGGCCGGCGGGTTCGGATTGACGATGGTTCCGGAGGGCGCGTCGATCTCGACTGGCCGGTAGCAGCCCTCGTTCGGCGGGATATCCGGGTTCGTTATCGCGCGAACGGCGTAGTAGGTCGCCGATGCGGTGACCGCGAAAACCGCGTTTATCGGGCCGTCTGTCTGGGCGGCCGTCCCGTCGAAGTCGATGTGGACAGATTCGCCCTCGACCGTGACGGTCGCGGCGACCGGCAAATCCTCGCTGCCGCGGCCGTCGCCATCGAGGACATCCTCGAAGCGGTACTCGCCGTCCGGAATCTCGGCCAACTCCGAGCGCATCCGCCGTTCCGAGTAGTCGGCAATCTCGGCCAGCGCGTCGGTGATGTCGTCGGAGCCGTAACGGTCGACGAGTTCCTCGAAGCGCTCCGCGCCGGTCTCGTTGGCCGCGACCTGCGCCCGGAGGTCGCCGCGGCGCTCCTCAGGCGTCCGGACGTTCCGCTCGATGAGGTCGTACGCCGTCTCGTTGGCCTCACCGGCGACCCGAAGTTTGACCGGCGGAATGCGAAGTCCCTCCTGGTAGATTTCAGTCGAGTCCGCGCTGACGCTGCCGGCTGTCGACCCGCCGATATCGGCATGGTGGGCGCGGTTGGCGGTGAACGCCACGAGCTTTCCGTCGTCGTAGACGGGCGTCACGAGTGTCAAATCCGGCAGGTGCGCACCGCCCTCGTAGGGATCGTTCAAGAGAATCGCGTCGCCGGGGCCGAGCGTGCCCGGCGGGAACGCTTCGAGGGCAGCGGCCACGGAGAACGGCATCGCGCCGAGATGGACGGGCATGTTCTCGGCCTGGGCGACGAGGTTCCCCGAGGCGTCGAACAGCGCACACGAGCAGTCCTTCCGCTCTTTGATGTTCGGCGAGTAACTCGTTCGGACGAGCGTGGCATTCATCTCCTCGCACACCGCCGCACAGGCGTTTCGGACAACCTCCAGCGTGACGGGGTCGACGCCCCGCTCGGCGTCGTCGGTCATTCGCCCACCTCCAGCCGGAGCGTACCGTCATCAGCTACCTCGAGCGCGTCAACTGGCCGAACGACGACCGTGCTTTCGGGGCCTTCGACGATTGCTGGCCCCTCGACCGTCGCTCCCGTCGGCAGGTCGTCGCGAGCGTAGACTGGCGTCTCGCGGTCGGCCTCGAACCGGACGGTTCTAGTCTCCCGAATCGCGTCATCGGGGTCGCCAGACACCGTCGTCGGCTCGAGTTGCGGTGGGTCGACGACGCCCCGTGTCCGCACGCGGACGGTCACCAGTTCCAGCGGTTCCTCCGGTGCGGCATGACCGTACCGCGTCTGGTGGCGCTCGTGGAACCGGGCTGCGACCGCCCCGAGTGCTTCCTCGTCCACCTCCGTCGGCATCGGCACTCTGAGGTCGAACGATTGGCCTTCGTACCGGAGGTCGACGTACCGCTCGTGGTCGACGAGCAGGTCGTCGGGAACTCGACGCTCGCCCTGTCGCTCGAACTCCCGGAAGGTCTCCTCCAGGTCGGCCGGGTCGACCGCATCCCAGGGCCGCACTTTCGACATCGAAGCGTCGTAGGTCACGTCGGAGACGAGCAGGCCGAGCGCCGAGAGAACGCCGGCCGCGCGTGGGACGAGTACCTCTGGAACGCCCACATCGGCCGCGATGTCCGCGGCGTGCAGCGGGCCAGCGCCGCCGAAGGCCACCAGCGCGAATTCACGGGGGTCGTAGCCGCGTTCGACGCTGACGACCCGGAGCGCACGCGCCATGTTCGCGTTTGCGACTTCGACGATGCCAGCGGCAGCGTCGCGTTTATCGAGGCCGAGGCGGTCGCCCAGCGTCTCGATCGCTGCCTCCGTCTCGGCGATTGCTCCGCCGACGTCACCGAGGAACGCTTCAGGGTCGATGCGCCCGAGGACACAGTGGGCGTCCGTAACCGTTGGTTCGGCGCCACCACGGCCGTAGCATATCGGGCCGGGGGCTGCACCTGCCGATCGCGGGCCGACGCGGAGTGCGCCGCCGTCGTCGACCCACGCGATGGAGCCGCCGCCGGCCCCGACGGTATGGATGTCGACCATCGGGACTGCGATGGGATAATCGCCGACTTCGACATCGGTCGTGACCACGGGGTCGCCGTCTTCGACGAGCGAGACGTCACAGGAGGTGCCGCCCATGTCCATCGTCAGGAGAGTTTCCGACCCGAGGCGGCTGGCGACGTGCGTGGCCCCGCGAACGCCCGCAGCGGGGCCCGACAGGAGCGTATCGATAGGACGGTTCCGGGCTGTTTCGGCGTCCATGATGCCGCCGTTCGACCCCATCAATCGCAGCGGTGCATCGATGCCGGCATCGGTGAGTTCGCCCCCGAGGCGACCGATGTACCCCTCCATCGTCGGCCGGAGCGCGGCGTTGAGCGCGGTGGCGAGCGTGCGCTCGTACTCGCGGATTTCGGGCAATACCTCCGAGGATAGCGAGACGCTTTCGATGCCTGCATCGGTGAGCAGGTCGCCGACACGCTCCTCGTGGTGCCCGTTCTCAAAGGAGAACAGAAGCGAGACAGCAACGCTTTCGGCGTCGATTCCTTCGGCGAGGTCACGGACAGCGGCCTCATCGAGCGGTTCAAGCACGTCGCCGCGTTCGCCCACTCGCTCGGACACCTCGTACCGGCGGTCGCGGGGGACGACTGGCTCGGGCTTCGAATCGTGGAGGTCGTAGATATCGGGGCGGGCCTGCCGGCCGATTTCGAGCGCGTCGCGGAACCCCTCGGTGGTGACGAGCGCCGTCTCGGCCCAGTCGCGTTCGAGAACCGCGTTCGTGGCGACGGTCGTTCCGTGTGCGAAGAAGTCGACGCTATCGAGGCGCTTCTCGTCGGCGACCGTGGCGAGACCGGCGGCGACGGCACGCTCCGGAGCGTCCGGCGTCGAATCGACCTTCTCGATGCGGACGCCCGTCTCCGAGACTACGACGAGGTCGGTGAACGTGCCACCGACGTCGACGCCGAGGCATGTCTGCATACGTCGGCGATCGACCGGCAGGGCCCTCAAGCTTCGCCTCCGTGGGATTCGCGGAGCGAGTCGAACGTCCGGCTACGCCAAACCGCTTCACCGTTGTCGTCGGGTTTATGCCCGGGCCAAGCAACCCTCGGATATGCGCGATGCCTACGTCGTTGGGGCAGGCCAATCGAAATACGGCTCCTTCCCCGACGAGAGTTACCGTTCGCTGTTCAGAACGGCCGTCGAGAACACGGTCGAGAGCGTCGACGACGGCGCCGACATCGATGATATCGACGAAGCCTACGTTGGCACGCTCGGCGTCGGCGGCCGCCAACTCGGCCTTCCGGGCCCGGCTGTCACCGAACACGTCGGCCTCCACGGCGTCCCGGTCACCCGGGTCGAAAACGCCTGTGCGGCCTCCGGATACGCGGTTCGACAGGCCGTGATGGCCGTCCGCTCCGGGATGGCCGACATCGTCCTCGCGGGCGGGGTCGAGGTGATGACCGACCTCTCCGGGGACGCCGTCCGCTACTGGCTCGGCGTCTCCGGCGAAACCGAGTGGGAGCGACTATCCGGAACCACGTTCGCCGGCGTCTACGCCCAGATGGCCTCCGCACATATGCGCGAACACGGCACGACGAACGAACAGCTCTCCCACGTCGCCGTCAAGAACCACGACAACGGCGCGAAGAACCCGAAAGCCCAGCTCGGGTTCACCTGTACGCTCGAGGACGCGGTCAACGCCCCCGCCGTTGCCGACCCACTGACGCTGTATCACTGCTGTCCGACCACGGACGGCGCGGCCGCGGCGCTCATCGTCAGCGAGGACGTCGTCGAGGAATTCACCGACGAACCCGTCCGTGTGGCCGGCGTCGGCGCCGCCTCCGACCGCGTCGGCCTCTTCCAGCGTGATACCTACAACTCCGTGCCGGCCTCGAAGAAGGCCGGCGACTCGGCCTACGAGGAAGCCGGCATGGACGCTGACGACCTCGATTTCGCCGAGGTGCACGACTGTTTCGCCATCGCGGAGCTGATGGCCTACGAAGACCTCGGCTTCTGTGAGCGCGGCGAGGCCGGGCCCTACATCGAATCGGGCGCGACTCGCATCGATGGCGAACTCCCGGTCAACACCTCCGGCGGCCTGAAATCGAAGGGCCACCCTATCGGCGCGACGGGCGCCGGCCAGGTCGTCGAGGCATTCGACCAGCTCACCGGACAGGCCGGCGACCGACAGCTCGACGACCCACATGTCGGGCTGACCCACAACGTCGGGGGCTCCGGCGGCGCCGCAGTCGTCCACATCTTCGAGCGCGAAGACCGCGGGGCCTCGACGCCGGCCGAGACCGACGGAGACGAGGAGGTGGACGCATGAGCCGCGGTATCCTCGCCGTCGGCGCGTACGCCCCGGAGAACCGCGCTCCGGCCGAGGCCTTCGAGGAGGCATGGGGCCGGTTCGACGCGCCCGGCGTCGAGACGAAGGCCGTCCCGGATGCAGACGAGGATGCACTGACGATGGGCGTCGAAGCTGCCCGACGGGCGCTGTTAGCGGGCGAGGTGGACGGCGATACGCTCGACCGTCTCGCGTTCGCCACGACCACCCCGCCGCTTGCGGAGGAAGACCTGACGCCGCGATTGGGGTCGTATCTCGGCGCGCCTGCGGACGCGACACGTCGCACGTACACCGGCAGCACGCGCGCCGGCGTCGACGCGCTGTTCGACGCCATCGAGACTGGTGGAACCGCACTTGTCGTCGTGGCAGACTGCCCCGAAGGCGAGCCGGACGACAGCCGCGAACACGCGGCTGGCGCGGGAGCCGTTGCCCTGCTCGTCGGAGATGATGCCCCTGCAGTAATCGCAGAGCGGGCGACGCACGCTGATACCCGACCGGGCACGCGCTTCCGCGAACACGGCAGCGAGACCCTTGACGGGCTCGATATCGGTACCTACGACCGTGCCGCCTTCACCGACCCCGTCGAAACGGCCGTTGACGGGCTCGATGCGTCGGGTGCCGATACCATCGCGTTGCAGGCACCGAACGGCAAACTCCCGTATCGGAGCAGCCTCGACAACGAGGCCATCGCAGCCGTCGAAACCGTCTCCGAACTGGGTGACACCGCAGCCGCGAGCGTCCCGCTCTCGCTTGCGGTGGCCTTCGAGGACGACTACGATCGGACGCTCGCAGTCGCGTGGGGCTCCGGCGCCGGCGCGACGGCGTTCCACATCGAGGGTACGGCGCCGGTCGAGACTGCGCTCTCGGGGTCGACCGACCTCGATTATCCGGCCTATCTGCGACGGCGCGGTGACATCGTCGGCGAGAAACCGGATGGCGGCGCAGCGCACGTCCCGGTGCCGACGTGGCGCCGCAGTCTTCCCCAGCGACACCGCCACGAAGCCGGTCGGTGCCCCGACTGTGGCGCAGTCGCGTTCCCGCCGGAGGGTGCCTGTCCGGACTGTCGTGGACTGGTCGAGTTCGACCCCGTCGAACCGTCGCTTTTCGGCACCGTCGACGCCGCGACGACCATCGGCCAGGGCGGCGCGCCGCCGGAGTTCGCCGAACAGCAGGCCCGTCAGGGGGCGTTCGGCGTGGCCGTCGTCCGCTTCCCGGCCGGTGAAGACGAGGTTTCGCTACCGATGCAGGTACTCGGCGAGGCGTCGGTCGACGACGAGGTGAAAGCAGTTCCCCGACGCGTCTACGTCGAGGAAGGCGTCCCACGGTACGGGCTGAAGGCGCTTCCGCAGTCTGATTAGGCGCTATCGGACGGCGACGGCGTGGCGGTCGGCTCGCCGCCAGAGCCACTACCGCTTACGGACTGGCTACTGCTGGCGGAACCACTGGTGGCGCCGCGCTGCTCGACTCGAATCGATGACGGCGTCCCGTTTTCGAACGTGAACGTCGCGACGTACTCGATTTCGACGATGCAGGTCGCACAACCCTCGGAATCGTCTTTTTCTACGCTTGCGATGTCGACGTACAGTTCGTCGGCATCGCTGTCGTATTCTGCGGTGACGAGTTCGGCCGTATAGCAGGTGTTCCGCCCGTCGAGGACGCCCTCGATGGTGACGACATCGTCACCCGAGGTGACATCGTGGCTCCCGTACTCGTTTCCGCATTCGACCCGTTCGACCTCGAACGTCTGGTCGACGAGGCGTCTATACGGCGTCGATGTCGGCGTTCCGTCGGCATCCGGTTCCGGCTCGGCGCCGGGCGCATCCGCGAGACAACCGGCAACGCTCGTTGTCGTCGCGGCCGCGGCGGCCACGAGGAGGGCACGTCGTTTCACGTCACGCGCTTGACGGGTGATGGATATATGTGTGCCGGATGGTCAAATCACCGTTTGACTCTCACCGAGAGGTTCTTTTGCCGTCGCCCGCACCGACTCGCCATGCATCCACGGGCACGCGAGTTCGAGCAGCGAGCGCACGAGGCGTTCGGCATCGATGTCGATGTCCACGAGTTCCCCGAAGGGACGAAGACGGCGGCTGACGCCGCCGAGGCCATCGGCTGTGACATCGCGCAGATCGCCAGCGGTATCGTGCTGTCGGCGGACGATGACTTGGTGGTCGTCGTCACGAGCGGTGCGAACCGCGTCACTTTCGGGAAACTGGCAGCCCTGCTGGACGTTCCCGAATCGTCCGTTTCGATGGCTGATGCAGACGATATCAAGGAGACGCTCGGCTGGTCAATCGGCGGCGTCCCGCCGTTCTGCCACGAGACGGACGTGCCGGTGTTTCTGGATGAGACGCTGACCGAGTTCGAAGAGGTGTGGGCCGCTGCTGGGACGCCCGAAGCGGTCTTCCCTATCGCACCGGACGCCCTCCAAGAACTCGCAGGCGCCCGGGTCGCGGACGTGGCCGAATGAGATTTTAACAAGAGCGTCGCCCATAGCTAGCACAGTTATTAAAATGACGACCCTCGATAACAACTCTTTTGACCGCGTGTCGGATACGGTGTCGTATGCGACTCACTCGGCGTGACGTACTCGGTGGGGTGGCCCTATCCACGGTGGGTGGGCTCGCCGGCTGCACCGGGGGCGGTGACGGCAGCGAGAACGCCGGTGCGTTCACGGCGTTTTTCACGCTTGAGGATTTCACCCGGCAGGTCGTCGGCGATGCGATGGCCGTCGAGAACCCCGTTCCGGTCGGCCGGATGGGACACCGCTACGAGGTCGGCTCGCAGGCCCAGATCGACGCCGTACGCTCCCGTGCCTTCGTCTTCCTCGATATCGCGGGCTTTCAGAGCTGGGCCCGGGATACGGCGACAAATCTCCGAGAAAATCACCCCGATATTACCGTTATCGACGCCCTAGAGAACGTCGACCTCCGGGGACTCGGCGGGGAACGCGACGCTACCGAAGAAGCGAACCGTGACGCGTCTGTCGACCCTCACTACTGGCTCGACCCGCTCCGCTCCGCCGAGAGCGTCCGGACGATTGCCGAGGGACTTTCGGCGGCCGACCCGGACAACGCCGACACCTACGACGCGAACGCGACAGCGTACGTCGAGCGACTCGAGGCACTCGACGAGCAGTTCCGCGAGGAACTGTCGTCCCGAAGCTTCGACACCATCGTCGTCGCGGGGCATGACTCCTATCAGTATCTCGCCACACGCTACGATTTTGAGGTTCACTCGCCGGTCGGCGTCTCGCCGAACGCCGAACCCGGTTCCGCGGAAATCGCAGACACCATCGACCTCATCGACAACCGAGGTATCGACGTGGTGCTCTACGACGCCTTCGCCTCGCCCAAACTCGCAGAGACTATCGTCGAGGAATCCACGGCCAGCGAGACGATGGCTATCTCACCCGCAGAGGGCACCAAGCAGGCCTGGGTCGACGACGGCTGGGGATACGTCGAACAGATGAAAGAGCTAAACCTGCCGGCCTTCAAGAGGGCGCTGAACGCCGAATGACGGACGCCGTACGCCTCGAGGACGTATCGTTCGCCTACGGGGAGACACCCGCGCTCCGGGACGTCTCCCTGACCATCGAATCCGGGGAGTTCCTTGGTCTCATTGGCCCGAACGGTTCGGGGAAGACGACGCTTCTGAGCGTCATGCTCGGGCTCATCGAGCCCGATTCGGGCAGCGTCGAGCTGTTCGGCGACCCCATCGATTCCTTCGACGACGGCCATCGAATCGGCTACGTTTCACAGAAATCGACGGAGAAAGGCACCGCGATGCCGGTCACCGTCGAGGAGGTCGTCGAGATGGGCCGGTATGCCCACGTCGGGTCGGGACGGCTCCGGGCGGAAGACCGAGACGCCGTCCAGGCCGCGATGGAGCGAGTCAACATCACCGACCTCGCCGACCGGCAAGTAAGTTCACTCTCCGGCGGCCAACAACAGCGGGCCTTCATCGCGCGGGCGCTGGCCAGCGATGCCGACCTGCTGGCACTCGACGAACCCACTGTCGGTGTCGATGCCGACTCCCGCGACCGCTTCTACGGGCTGCTCGATGAACTCAACGACGAGGGCATCACCATCGTCCTCATCGAACACGACATCGGCGTCGTCACCGACCGTGCGAGCCGCATCGCCTGTCTGAACACCGAACTTTACCACCACGGCGATCCCGAATCGTTCCACGAAAGCGACGCGCTCGAACGCGCGTACGGCTCGACCGGACAGGTCGTCGGCCACCACCACTGATGGCGGGCGCAGATGGCTCGCCTCGGCGGGCACTCGTCCGCAGCGGGCTCGCTCTCACGGCGTTGCTCGCCGTGATTTCGGGACTGTACCTTCTCGGGACGTTCTTCGAGGCACACGGCCCCGGCCTGCTCGGCGGCTTCGGCAGCGTGTTGGCCGGAACGCTCGTCGACACCGGGGCGAGCGCAGGCCGCTTCGTCGGCACGGATCTCTTCGGGTTCAGATTCGTCTGGAACTCGCTTGCGACCGGCGTGCTCATCGGCATCGTCGCGCCGCTCGTCGGCACGTATCTCGTCCACCGCGAGATGGCGCTCATCGGCGAAACGCTCGCTCACACCGCCTTCGCTGGAGTCGCGTTCGGGCTGTTCTTCGCCGCCGCGACGGGATGGTCGGCACCGATTCTCCTCTCCGCGCTCATCGCCGGCGTTCTTGGCGCGTTCATCGTCCAGTGGCTCACCGAGCACACCGACACCTACGGTGACGTTCCCATCGCTATCATGCTCACCGGCTCGTTCGCCGTGGGTACTATCGTCATCAGCATCGGTGGCGGCTTCTCGGGACTCAACATCGAGAGTTTCCTCTTCGGGAACGTGGGCTTCGTCACCGTCGACGGTGCGTGGCTCATGGGAGCGCTCTCGGCAGTCGTCATCGCCGTCATCGCGGCCCGCCACAAGCAGTTGCTCTTCATCACTTTCGACGAACAGGCTGCCCGCGTCGCACAACTGAATGTGAGCCTCCACAACACGCTTCTCATCGTGTTGACCTCGTTCGTCGTCGTTGGCGCGATGCAGGTGCTCGGTATCATCCTCGTGGCGGCGCTACTCGTCGTCCCCGTGGCCGCAGCGGCACAGGTCGCACGGAACTTCGAGGAGTCGCTGTACCTCGGTGTCCTGTTCGGCGAGACGGCCGTCCTGGCCGGCCT
>NZ_JBLGBY010000011.1:0-53086 GCF_047616845.1 Natronomonas sp.
ACGATCGCTCGGTGCCGGTCGTCCCGCCGACGATTTCGGCGACGGACGGCTCGGTGTTCGACCCCGTGGGGGAATCGTCGGTCGATAGCGCGTCGGTGTCGAGGGCAGCGAACGCGTCGGTTGCCCCGTCTTGCTTTGTGTCGGCTGAGGCTGTAGCTTCCGTCGTTTTCGCTTCGACCGGCTCGGGCTCTGCTGGCTCCGAAGACGCATCCGACGTGGCAGCCGATTCGGGCTCGTTCTCTTCGGACGTATCGGCGCTTTCGCTCGCGTCCGGCACCGGCGACGACTGGGGCTCCTTCTCGCCGTTCCGGATAGCGTCCAGTTCGGCTTCGAGTTCGGGGTCGCGGCGAACCGGCCCCCGAGCGGCCTCTTCGAGTTCGCTCTGTCGACCCGGTGCCGTGGACAGCGGCCGGCCGGTCACCTGTTCCATCATCGCCCGCGAGAAGCGGTCTGCCATCTGCTTGAGGTCGCGGGCATCCGAGAGCTGCTTTTCGAGATCGCGGATGCGCTCTTCCTTCGACTGGAGTTCACGCTGGAGCTCTTCAATGCGGTTCTCACGGTGTTCCTGCTCTTCGGTGATATCCTGTAGCTCCTCGACGAGGTCGCCGGAGACGCTTTTCAGTTCCGGGCGCTCGAAATCGTCCAGGCCCGGCGTGGCGCCGGCGTCGAACGTCTGTTTGCGCTCGAACTGGACGACGCGAATCTCCTCGGCCCAGTCGGTCATGAGGAAACACTCGCCGTCGTCCATCTCCTCGATGTGGTTCGCGTACTCGCTTCCGAGGATGCGACCGACGACTTTCGTGTCGTTGTTCCACGTCAGCCGGTGCCAGCAGAGCCAGTCACACTGCGTGATGAAATCCTTCTTGACGTCGGCAGGGCGTTGGCTGATGCCGACGATGCCGAGGCCGTGCTTCCGGCCGCGTTTGCCCACCTTGATGAGCATCCGGCCGCACTCATCCATCCCGCCGCCTTCGGGGATGAACTCGTGTACCTCCTCGATGAGCATCAGGAACGGCTGTTTGAGCTTCTTCTCCTTGGCGAAGAGGTGTTTCGTCACTTCGGTGAGCAGGTCGCGTGCCTTCGACTCGTCCAGAAAGCTGGAGATGTCGAGAATTATCGGCACGTTCTGCTCCAAAGCGAGTTCGGCGATCTTGCCGGCGTGCTCTTCGTTCACCTGGAGGTCACACTCCTCGTCGCCGCCGACGTGAAGGATTTCGTACTCCTCTTTCAGGCCGTAATACTCGCCATCGATGTCGACTGCGAGCAGGCTGTACCCACGGTCGAGCAGTTTCTCGGCGATGACGCTTGCGCTGTTCGACTTTCCGGAGCCGGATTTGCCCGTGATGAAGCCACGCCCTGTGAGCAGGTCGACGATAGGCAGTTCGACGTTCGAGCCCATCTCGTCGCCACGGCTCACTTCTCCGACACTGATCGTTTCCTCGCCCATCGTCAGAGAAGTTGCACCCGGCGTACATAGTTCTCCGTCAGACATCTGTCATGCGCCGAACCCCTGCTATCGGTCGGCCTTCAGGATGGCAGCGACCCCGATCGTCAGAATCGGGACGAGGCCGTAGAGGATAGCCGCGATGCCGCTCGTGACGGTCTGTTGGCCGATGAAAAGCATATGCTGTTGCCGGCGACGAGGAACAGCGACAGGAGCAGCCCGCCCGTATCGTACCGGGTGGCGGCAAAGAGGAGCGGTGGCAACGATTCAAGGCCGGCCTGAATGGCGGGAAACGACATCTCACAAAGCGCCGTGAGGGCGACGAAGAGGCCGAGATTACGCGCCCGCGTCATCGGTCATGCTGGGCGAGGACGATGTACATCCCGACGATAGCAAGGCCGACGACAACGATTGCGCCCGTTCCGGCGACGATAACCGCCTGCGTCGGGCCGAGCGTGACGTTCCCGAACGGAATCGTCCGCGGAAGTATCGGCGCGGCGAAGGTGATGCCGAGCAACAGTCCGACGAGAAGCGCGACACCAGTCCCGACTGGGTCGTGGATGCGACTGTTCACGGTCAGCGTTCGACCGGTATCGTGAAAAATCAACCGAGAAGCGTCGACGACAGCAGCACGACGGTCGCAGAGCCGAGCGCGAGGACGGACGCAAGCAGCGCACAGGCGTTGCCGACCCACGATTCCCGTCTGGCCAGCCAGCCGCAGGCACCGAGGAAGACGACGCCGAGGAACACGTGCAGCGGTAGCAGAAGCCACACAGAGATGTCACCGCCCACTGCCGAAACCGCCCAGATGACGACCGTCGTTACGACACCGGGCGTGCCGTTCGCCAGTGTTTCGACGGCCACTGCCGAGGCGAATCCGTCGAGAACGATGGTACCGATGACGTACACACCGGTAAGCTGGAACTCGACGACTGCGTCCGTGTAGACCAACCCGAGGACGAAGTAGCCTGCAGCCGCAAACAGCACGGCGCCGATGGGCGCGAGAGCGAGCCAGACGAGCTGGAGCGGGGAAGCCCCACCGACACTTGTCAGAAGCGACACCGAGATGACGAAGAGGGCGCCGATTCCGGACGCCGAAAGGTAGCGCTCCCGGCGTTGAACACCCCGGAGCGATGCCAACTCGGCGGTACAGAGCCAGACGATGACGACGAGTAGTGTGAGTGCGCCCAGCAGTTCCACGGCCGTCGGCTGGGCTGGCAACGCCTGATAGGCACCGAGTCGGACGCCGACGACCATCACGGCGGCGGTGAGCGTCCACGGCGCGGCAGCCGGTACCGTGTGACGCAAGAGAGAGACGATGCCGCGCCGGACGCCGCCGGCAAGCAGGAGCGCGGCGGCGACGAACGGGAGAAACAGCTGCAGCGACGATTCGACCATACCATCCAGACGAGACGGTCGTTGCAAATGCCTTGTGTTCGCGAGCGATGCGAGACGTTATACCGAATCGGAAAGATATGCAACCCGATGGGACGCTCCGATGATGCTTTGCCGACCGGCGCGCTGCTCGCACTCGCTGGCGTCGTGGCTATTGCGGCCGCCGGCCAGCGCGCCTACGCTGCGGAATCGATAGATCCGATTTTCGTGATTGCTCTCGCCCCCGTCTTTATTGCGGGGGGTGTGCTCGTGACGCTCGGGTACCGCTCGTGGTCGCTCACGGGCGATACGAACCGCATCGTCGTCTGGACTGTCGTCGGTGCTATCGCTGTCGGTGCGACTGCCGACGCCGTGTTGCTCAGGACGCGGGCGTTCGGTGCGCCGCTCGACCCGCTTTTGGTCGTGCTTGCGGTCGCCTCCGTTGGCGCCGCCGGTGCGTCGATCACCGCCTTCATCGACACCAGACGGAAGAACGCCCTCAACGAGTTCGAACCACGAGCGCATCGCGCCGAAGCGACGCTCCGCTCCACGAACGGGTTCGCAATCGTCCGCCTCGACCCAGAGGGGTACATCGACGAGTGGAGCGAGGGAGCCAGGTCGGTCACCGGATACACGGCCGAAGAGGTCATCGGTGCCCGACTCGACGCGCTCTACCCCGAGGGTGGCGACCGCGAGGCGAAACAGCACCTCCAGCGAGCGCTCCGAACCGACGGCGTCGAAATCGACGGTGAGTTCGAGCGTTCCGACGGTGACACGTTCTACGGCGTCGGAACGCTGTCGGCTGTCCAGCCGGGGGATAACCTCCTTGGATACGTGTTCATCCTCGCAGACCGTAGCGAGGAGCGGAAACGCCGCGAGCAACTGGAGCGCCGCAACGAGCAACTGGAAGCGTTCGCAAGCGTCGTCAGCCACGACCTCCGGAACCCACTCAACGTCGCCATCGGCAACATCGGGATGGCGCGGAGCCTCGAAGACAACGAGGAGAAGCTCAAATCGGTCGAGGATGCCCTTGAGCGGATGGAACAGCTCATCGAGGACGTCCTGACGCTTGCTCGCCAGGGGAAAGACGTCGAGGAGTTCGAGCGCGTCGACCTCGAGGAGACCGTCCAGTTGGCCTGGAGCAGCGTCGACGAGATGTGGGCCGGGATGGAGCACGGCGACCTGCCGGCGGTCACCGCCGACGGCGAACGGCTCCGGCGACTGTTCGAGAACCTGTTCCGGAACGCCATCGAACACGGCGGCGAGGACGTCTCGATTCGGGTGGGCATGCTCACCGACAGTGAGGGGTTCTACGTCGAGGACGACGGTGCGGGGATTCCCGAGCATAAACGCGACGAGATCTTCGAGGCCGGCTACACGACTGGCGAGGAGGGCACCGGTCTCGGGCTGTCAATCGTCAACAGCATCGTTGAAGCCCACGGTTGGGACATCGAAGCAGCCGAAAGCCGGGACGGAGGCGCTCGCTTCGAAATCAGCGGCGTCCAGACGCTCGCGGAGATCACCGAATAACGCAGCCTATCCTCACCCGAACGTCGTTCCCAGATACGACAGCGCCGCGATAGTGGCGCCGACGACGAGACAGACGAGAACGAAAAGCGCCGTCTTTGCGAACAGATACATACCTCACCCTTGTCGCCGCACTCTTAAACCCATCTCGACGGTTTGCAGAGAGTGATAATCGAGGCGCCTGACAACTGGGTGTTCAGTGCTCATGCCCGAGAGAAACACGAGCGAACGCTCAAAGAGCAGCTGATTGGCAAGAAGGCGTCCGCGGACGACTGACCTACAGGATATCCGGCGAATCGGCCTGTATCCAGGCCGCTTCGTTCTCGGTGTCGTAGATGATGATACCGCCATCGCCCAGGGAGATATCCCGGACGACCGACTGTGCATCGGTGCGGTGGTTCGGTTCGAGGCTCATGACTCTACAGAGACGTATTCAGTATTTGACTGTTCTCCGAAGTCTCTCCCACGTCTCTCCCAAATCTCCAGTTTCCCGTTCAATCGTCTTCGGGGCTTCCGCTCATACTGCCGGACGTACGTTCGTAAAGTCATGTTTGAGTAAATGTCCTCTCTGCCCCAGTACAGGTCGGTTGAGCAGCTCTACAGTTCAATTAGTTACGTCCGGCAGTATCAGTCACGGTACTCGTCCGTGATTTCCTCGAGCGTTACGTCGCCGTCGGGCACACGATACGCCACGACCACTTCCCGGTCGGCGTCGGAGCTGTTGTCGGTTTTGTCGACGGCATACCCGATGTAGCGGCACTCATCGCGGTCGAACTCCACGACCGAGTAGCCCCAGTTGTGGCTGTCGAAGAACTCGATGTGGGGGTTCATCCCTTCGATGAGTCGCGACAGCAGGGGTTCGGTGATTCGCCCCCGCCATCCGCGTGTGAGGTGAAGCGCTTCGGCGACGTTGAGCGACGTCGTCGCGGGCGTCATGAATTCGACGCCGATGCGTTCGCCCTGTGCCACGCCAGCATCCCCGGAAACCCGACCCGGATACGAACTCTGCTGATAGGCCGCGACGTAGCAGTGCATATCCCCGGTTAACGAGACGTAGTTGTCGACATCGGCGGCCGCGATGGCTTCGGTGATTCGCTGGCGCTCGCGGGTGTACCCATCCCAGCCGCCCTGCACCGGATACAGCGACAGCGGCCCGGAGCCGATTCGAAACGGGGTGGTCAGTACCTCGTCCGCCCAGACTGTCCACTGTGAGTCGTCGCTGGTGATGGTGTCGATGAGCCACTCGCGCTGGACAGCACCGAGCATGGTTCGGCCCGGCGGCTCACGATGCGGGCCGACGTTGTCAGGCGTCGGAATCGCCTCTCGCGGCGGGTCTCGGAACAGCCGTTCGTCGGTCATGACCAGCCGACAGCGGTCGCCGAACTCGAAATCGCGCCACAGTTGCATCCGTTCGCGCAGCGACTCACCGGCCGGGTCGTATTCGACGCGCGCCGGCATGTACTCCCACCAGGCGTGCATCGCATCGGCGACCAACTCGCTCATGAACTCCGGGTCGTCACCGCGCGGATGGTCACCGGCGGGCGCGTCCGTATCGTGATCCCAGTAGAGGTCGTTGACCATCTCGTGATCGTCCCATCCTGCGATGAGCGTGTGCGTTTCCAGCGCCTCCTGGAGGAATGCATCCGAGCGATAGGTGCGGTGGAGATAGCGGTAGTCGGTGAGGTTCCACGCGCGGTCGTGGCCGCTGGGTAGCGTCTTCTCTCGATTCGGGTATTCGTACGACCCGAGGCCTTTGAATGCGCCGTCCTCGGATTCGTAGATGAAATCCCCGAGATGGACGACGAAATCGACGTCCTCCTCGGCCACGTAGTGCCAGGCCGGGAAGTATCCGTTCAGAAAGTTCTGGCAGGTCAGAACGGCGAAACTGACCGATTCCGGCGAGGCGTCCGACCGAGGCAGCGTCCGACACCGACCCGTTCGGGACGCGGTGCCGTCGTAGATGAACCGATAGTAGTACCGCGTGTCGGGCGAGAGCCGCCCGTCGAGGTCGACTTTGACCGTGTTGTCGTGGGCCCGAATTCGCATATCGTCCGTTATCACGCCATCGAAGACGACATCCCCGAACGCCGAATCGGTGGCGACCTGCACGGCCAGCGGCTGGTTCGGGTCGATGCGGTCGGACGCGAGACGCGTCCAGAGGATTACACCGGTCGGCGTCGGCCCACCGCTGGCGACGGACTGCGGAAACGTCGCATCCGGGTCTGCATCCGGGTCGACCGTGAACGCGTCGGCGTCGCTGGCCTCTATCGGGTCTAAGGCGAGCGCAAGATCGTGTGAATCGAGCGCGGAGAGCAGCTCCGCGTGCCTGTCCCCGCGACCACCTGGCTCGTCGCGACCGTTCAACCCATCTGGCATACTGCTTCGATACCCGTCGTATTGGTATCGACCTTTCGGCCGGTGGTTTGGATATGGGTGCCTCGAATCGTGAATGCCGCCGGCGTCACAGAACCCGATTCTGCTGAAAATAAGATGTTCTGGATTCGAACCTGCAGGAGCAAGCCAGGGGAGGGATTTGAACCCTCGAACTCCCGATTACAAGTCGGGTGCTTGAACCACCCAAGCTCCCCTGGCGCGTGTGGGTCTTATCCGTCGTCCGTTGTGAGGCTATCGCTTTCGACTGCTTTTTCGAGCTCGATTCGGTGGGGGTCGTAGCCGTGCCGACGGTAGAATTCGCGGGCCTCGTCGTTGGCTGCCATCGCCTGCAACGCGACGCTGTCGACGCCGCGCTCCGCAAGCGTTTCCTCGGCGGCGGCCAAGAGCGCACTGCCGATACCCTCCCCGCGGTGGCCGGCTGTGACGTAGATGTTGTGAACGAGCCCTCGGGTGACGTCCTGTTCGAAGCTTTCGGACTCCCGGCCGAACGTGACGAAGCCGACGATATCCCCGTCGCGTTCGGCGAGCAGTACGGTGTCGGTGACGACGTGCTGGAGCATCGCCTCGCGGATGCGGCCGCGGTTCGCCGATGGGCGGAGATGCGAGCCGTGCTGTCGCTGATCGGCCGCGAGGTCGACCCAGAGATCGGCGAAGGCGCTCGCGTCGTCGCTTTCGGCCGCTTCGATACTGACGTCTGCCGGTGGCGACGGCGCCATCACTGGTCGAGGACGTCGACGCCGGGCAAGGAGCCACCGGTGAGCATCCGGAGGGCCGCGCCGCCGCCGGTCGAGACGTGGTCGAACCCTTTGACGCCGAGTGCGCGCATCGCCGCGGCCGTGTCGCCGCCGCCGACAATACTCATCTCCGCACGCGTCGCCGCCTCGAACAGTTCGCGGGTGCCGAGCTCGAAGAGTTCATCCTCGAAGACCCCCGCCGGGCCGTTGAGGATGGCCGTGCCGGCGTCTTCGAGAATCTCCGCGTACGCGGCGAGCGTGCGCGCGCCGATGTCCATGGCTGGCTGTTCGGCCGGCAGTTCGTCGAGGTCGATCTCGACCCGCTCGCCGTCGCGCTCGATGGCCACGTCCCGTGGCATGTAGATGCGATGGCTGAAATCATCGAGGAGGTCGCCGGCCTGCTTGACGGCCTCGTGGCTCCGTTCGTTGACGACGGCGGCGGAGGCGGCCCCCAGCGAGACGCCGTCTGCGAGCAGGAAGGCGTTGCCGACGATGCCGGTGGTGAGGACGGCATCTGCGAGGCCGCGTTCGAGTACGGAGCGGGCGACGCCGATGGAGTCATCGACTTTCGCACCGCCGAGGACGTAGACGCGAGGCTCGGGGCTCTCGGCGATGTTTCCGAGGACGCCGAGTTCCGCTTCCATGACACGGCCCGCATACGCCGGCAGCGCGGTCGGGAAGCCGACGATGGAGGGCTGGCTGCGGTGGGCAGCGGCGAAGGCGTCGTTGACGTAGGCGTCGAGCGTGGGCGCGAGCTTCTCGACGAGATGGGTTTCGGCGGCGTCTGCGGGGTCGAAGGACATGTACTCCTCGGAGTAAAAGCGAGTGTTCTCCAGCAGGACGGCGTTGCCGGCATCCAGGTTCCGGACGCGCTCGCGGGCGGCAGAGGAGAACGTGGCGTCACAGTAGTCGACGGAGGCGTCGAGCAGTTCGTTCAGACGCTCCGCGTGCGGTTCGAGGTCGGTAAAATCGTCATCACCGGGCCGCCCCTGGTGGGCGAGGAGTGCGACGCGACCGCCACGGCTACACAACTCTTCGACGGTGTCGACGTGTGCGCGAAGTCGGGCATCGTCGGCCAGGCCGCCGTCCGCGACCGGACTGTTGATGTCCACGCGTACCCCGAGCGCCGTCCCCTCGACTTCGAGATCGTCGAGCGTCCGTATCATACCTCTCCGTCCCCACGGGGCCCGCATAGGCGTTTTGTTCCGCGGCGGGCACTTTCGGGGCGACGCGCGACCGAGACGGCCAGTACCGTATACAGCCCGTGTTGAAGACAGCGACCTGAATCGGAACGGAGGTTTATTTATTGCTTGGATTCCGAAGATATCGCGTGAACCTGAGCCATGGATGTATTTGAGACAGTCACGGCCGGTAGGCGGCTCTTTGTCAAGCGACCGGCGGTCGCTCTGCTCGCCGCTGGGATCCTGTATCTGCTCGCCGACCTGGCGTTGAAACTCGTCAACGTTCCGGTGTCAGTCGGCGGCGTACACCTCATCGGTGGCAGCCTCAAAACATCGACGTTCGGGCGGTTCCTCGTCGACGGCCTCGTCGTCGGGTTGGTCGTCGGACTCGCCGGCGTCGGTCTCTCGATGACGTACAGCATCCTCAACTTCGCGAACTTTGCTCACGGTGATTACCTCACCACTGGCGCGTTCTCGGGCTGGCTCGTGGCGTACATCGTCGGCGTCTTCACGCTCGGTCTGGACGTCTCCACCGGCGATATCGTCCTGCTGAACGCACCCTCGCTCGTCTCGGCGGCGAACGCTCCCATCGCAATTGTCGCCGGGCTCATCGCCTCCGCGCTCGTCACGGTCGCCATCGTGCTCCTGCTCGACCGCTGGGTGTACCGGCCCATGCGTGACAAAGGCGGCATCCCACTGCTCATCGCTTCCATCGGTGTCGCGCTCGCGCTCCGCTACGCCATCGTCTTCATGTACGGTACGAGCGCCCGTGGCCTGACCTCGACCAGCTCGATTCCGCAGTGGTCGATCCCGACGGGTGACGGCAGCGTTCCGATCGACCTCCACGAGATTACGCTCATTATCGCGGCCGTCGGCCTGATGTTCGGAATCCACTTCCTCCTGCAGCGAACGAAACTCGGCACGGCGATGCGTGCCATGGCCGACAACAAAGCCCTCGCCCAGGTCACCGGCATCCCCACGGAGCGTGTCATCCGCGCGACGTGGATCATCGGCGGCGGCCTCGCCGGTGTCGCCGGCTTCCTCATCGTGCTGGAACGCGGCACACTCAGTTTCAACATCGGCTGGCGGCTCCTGCTTCTCATCTTCGCCGGCGTCATCCTCGGCGGCATCGGTAGCGTCTACGGTGCGATGGCAGGCGGCATCCTCATCGGCGTCGCCTCCCGGATGTCGCTCGTCTGGATTCCGTCCGACTTCGCGCGCGTGGCTGCCTTCACGGTCATGATTCTCGTCTTGCTGTATCGGCCCGAAGGCCTCTTCGGCGGGGTGAAAACAGCATGACAGTCGGCGCACGACTCTGGGGTGCCGTCCCGGAGTATATCAAGAACGACGACACCCGGCTCATCGCGGGCCTGCTCGTCTTCACGTATCTCGTCTACACGCTCGCACAGACGTATCTCGCGGTCGCGAACAACGCGGCCGTGCTGCCGGCCGTCGCGAATTCCCTGCAGAACATCACCTTCCTCATCGCGGTCTACGCCATCATGGCGCTGGCGTTGAACCTCCACTGGGGGTACACGGGGCTTTTCAACATCGGTATCGCCGGCTTCATGGCTGTCGGTGTGTACTCGATGTCGATTCTCGCAGCGCCGGCAACGGGGTCGCCGCCCGGGTTCGGCCTCCCCGTGCCGGTCGCTGTCATCGGCGCCGTCATCATCACCGCTATCGTCGGCGGCATCGCGGCGTTACCGGCGTTGCAGTTGGAAGCTGACTACCTCGCTATCGTGACCGTTGGCTTCTCGGAAATCATCCGGCTCGTTTTCAACGCCAGCTACTTCGCGGGCACCGTCAAAGACCCCGAAGCAAGCGGTTACAACGTCATCGAGATTTTCGGCTACACGTTCGGAACCGGCGGCGGGCAGGGCATCAACACGCCGACGTCCTCGCCAGCGGACTTCCTTTACTCGACCACGTCGCTCGGCGATCTGCTGTACGGGCCGACCGGCGGCCCGAACGTCCTCGGTGAACTCGTCTACGGTGCCGCCGATTCTGTCGGCGTCAATTCCAGCGTCGTCAACGGCGCGACGTACGCCTTCTTCCTGCTTCTCGTCGTCATGACGCTTTACTACGTGCTGCTTGTCCGAATCGGCAATTCGCCGTTCGGACGCGTTCTGAAAGCCATCCGTGAAGACGAAATCGTCGCCCAATCGCTTGGGAAGGACACTCGCTGGTTCAAGATCAAGGTTTTCATGGTCGGCTGTGCGCTGATGGGGCTGGGCGGCATCCTCTGGCAGGGCTCGTTCGGCTTCGTCAATCCGAACACGTTCCGACCCATCGTGACCTTCTACATCTTCACGGCGCTCATCATCGGCGGCTCAGGGTCGAACACCGGGAGCGTCATCGGCGGCGCGGTCTTCGCTGCCTTCCTCTTCGAGGGGCCGAAACAACTGGCCCGAGTCGTCCAGGCCAGCGTCGAGGGGCTTCTCGTGACCGTCTCCGGGCCCGGCGCATCGCTGCCATCGCCGAACAATTTCTACGCCGCGGTCGTCTCGCTCGACCCGCTTGCGTGGCTCGGTTTCGCCATCGACAACGTCAGCACCCTGAAGTTCGTCTTCCTCGGTGCTGTGTTGGTGTATCTGATGCAGAACCGGTCGGACGGCCTCCTCGGCCACCGCAAGGAGATCGCTTCGAGCGTCGATCTCAGTGAACGCACACCCGCTGGGCGGCCGGCCGCAGATGGTGGCTCAGCCGACACCGGAGGTGAGACCGATGAGTGACGCAGTCGGGACGCCCGAAGGCGTCGACTCACGCGACCCCGAAGAACTGCCCGACACCGAGGACAGCGAGGTGGAGAAAGCGGCCCAGCAGACGCCGCGTGGTCTCCCGCTCCGTGTTCAGAACCTCGAGAAACACTTCGGCGGCATCACGGCCGTCGACGGCGTCTCCTTCGAGGTCGAGGAAGGCTCCCTGACGGGGCTTATCGGCCCGAACGGCGCCGGCAAATCGACGACGTTCAACTGCATCACCGGCGTTCACGAGCCGGATGCCGGCACCGTCCTGTTCCAGGGTGAGGACATCACTGGCCTCAAACCGCACCAGATCGCCAACCGTGGCCTCGTGCGCACGTTCCAGATTGCGCGTGAACTGGAGGAGATGACCGTCCTCGAGAACCTCATGCTCGCCCCCCGACAGCAGATCGGCGAGAAACTCATCAACTCCGTGGCGCCCGGCCTCCGTGGCGACGTCATCGAACAGGAGACCGAACTCCGCGAGGAGGTCTGGGAGACCCTGGAGTTCTTCGAGATCGACCATCTCGCGGAAGAGTATGCGGGCAATCTCTCCGGCGGCCAGCGGAAACTGCTCGAGCTCGCGCGGGCGCTCATGGTCGACCCCGAAATGCTGTTGCTCGACGAACCCTTCGCCGGCGTCAATCCGTCGCTGGAGGAGAAACTGCTCGACCGGATTCACGCCCTCAGAGAGCAGGGTTACACGTTCCTCCTGGTCGAACACGATATGGATCTCATCATGCAAAACTGCGAACGCGTCATCGTCATGCACCAAGGGAAACTCCTCGCGGAAGGCGCTCCCGAGGACATCAAGAACAACGAACAGGTCATCGAAGCCTACCTGGGTGAGGACATATGAGCGCGGGCACTGGCGACCAGCGCGACGTGGAGACGGCGGGCGTCAACGCCACCGACTTCACCACCGCCGAGGAGAGCCTCCTGCAGGTCGAGGAGCTGGATGCCGGTTACGGCGATCTCCAGATTCTCGACGGCGTCGATATGAACGTCGAATCAGGCGAGTACGTCACCATCGTCGGCCCGAACGGCGCCGGCAAGTCGACGGTGATGAAATCCATCTTCGGGCTGACGAACTACATGGGCGGCGAAATCGAATTCGATGGCGACGACATCACGGGCAAGGCCCCCGAGGACATTATCCACCTCGGCCTCGGCTACGTCCCGCAGTCCGACAATATCTTCTCGTCTTTGACCGTCCTCGAGAACCTCGAGATGGGCGCGTATATCCTCGATGAGGTGCCCCAAGAGCGCCTCGACGAGGTGTTCGACCGCTTCCCCATCCTGAAAGAACGGCAGTCCCAGAAGGCCGGCACCATGTCCGGCGGTCAACAGCAGATGCTCGCGATGGGGCGGGCGCTGATGCTCGACCCCGACCTGCTCATGCTCGACGAACCGTCGGCGGGGCTCGCCCCCGACCTCGTCGACGACATGTTCGACCGCATCGACCGCATCAACGAGGCCGGCACTGCGGTGCTCATGGTCGAGCAGAACGCGAAAGAGGCGCTCCGACGCTGTGACCGAGGGTACGTCCTCGTCCAGGGACAGAACCGCTTCATGGACTCCGGCGACGCCCTGCTGAACGACGAGCAGGTTCGCCAGGAGTTCCTGGGCGGCTAATCGACGCGTCGTTTTTGCATAGCTGTCGCTACTCGAGAGCGCGTACGAAAGAAAAATCGGGAGTTCGTTCTACTGGCCGAACGCGACGGAGTCAACTTCCTCGAAGTCGCGATTCTGAACCTCGTAGATACCGTAGGAGACGGCGATCATGTCGCCGTTCTCGTCGAAGTCCGTCGCCGAAGACGCGCCCTGGTAGTTGATTTCATCACCAGCGGCGGCCGCCTCGATGGCGTCCGCGAGCTCACCGGGGCCGAACTCCTCGCCGTCGGGGTTCGCAGCACGACGCATGTTGTCGCTGACTGCGGTGCCATCGTTGTCGCCCGCGTAGACGTTGGCGAGCAGGCTGATGGCCGTCCCGTCGTAGGCCTGGGCGTTGAAGACGCCGGGTGCGCGGTCGTACTCGTCCTCGTAGAGCTGGTCGAAGGCCTCACGCCCCGGGCCGGAGGATTTCGGTGCCGTCCCGGTGACGTTGCTCATGTCGTTGTCGACGTTATCCGGCAGTTCGTTGTCGATGAGACCGTCCGTAACGATGATGTCCTCACCGGTGTCGAAGTCGCCGTAGTAGTCACGGAACAGCTGGTTTCCAGATTCGGGGTACCCGATGACGACGAGCAGACCAGGGCTGTCGTTCAGCGCCGACTCCAGCTGCGAGGAGTAGGAGCTCTGTTGTTGCTCGAAGGAGACCTGCTGTTTGACCTCGCCGTCGTACTCGTCTTCGAACGTCGCGGCGAACGACTCGGAGAGCGCCTGCCCGTAGTCGTTGTTGACGTACATCGTCGCGGCGTCGGTTTGGCCGAGTTCATCGGCACCGACCTGTGCGATGACCTGCCCCTGCAGGGCGTCGGACGGACACGTCCGGAAGACGTAGTCGTCGTCATCGAGGGACGTGACAGCGGGTGCGGTCGAGGAGGGCGAACAGCCAACTGTCTGGTTGGGGATGAGCGACTGTCGCGTCACCTGGAGGTTCACACCGGAGGACGCCGGGCCGGTAAGGGCCGGATAGCCGGCGTCGATGAGCGCGTCGGCACCGGAGATACCCGCCTGTGGGTTCGTCTCAGTGTCCTCTTCCTGAATGTCGATGGTGAACTCCGTCTCACCCTCGAGCTCTGTCGCGGGGAGAATGGCCCCGTCACGAATCGGCTGCCCGAGGTTACTGAGGTCGCCCGTCAGCGGGAGGAGGACGCCCTGCTTGAGTTCACGGCCGCCGTCACCGTTCCCACCGCCGCCGAAACACCCGGCCACGCTGACGGAGAGTCCCGCAGCACCTACACCCTTCAGCACGTCACGTCGTTGCACATTCCGTGGCATATCGAATTGCTATATATACCGGTCACGTATAAAGGTGCGTCCCTGCTGTGGCCGAAATCGTATTCAAACCCCGGAAATTACGGGCACAACGCGTTCAAAGCCCGATAGAACGGCTGTGGCTCCGAGCCGAAATCAGTGCCCGAACTCCACGTCGGTGTTCTCCTCACGACAGGTTTCGAGCGCGTGTTTTGCGCTCATACCTGCCTCTTGGGCTGTTTTGGCCCGTCCGACCCCGACCTTGAGGTCGACACCGACGGCCTCGTTTACGTGTTCGATGGCGTCTGCGTACCCTTCGTGCTCGACCGCGTCACAGACCGCGATGATGTTGTCGCCGCCGACGAAGAACGACAGCGAGTCGTGGGCTCTCCGCATGTAGCGCATCAACTCCGCGTAGCCCTGTTCGATGTTGATGAAGGCGTCGAACTCGTTGAGCCGGTCGGTGTACTTGCCGGTGGCGTCGTTGACGTCGAAATGTGCGATCTGTACGTCCTCGCCCGTCCGGTCGTCGGTCGAGCGGGGAGTGCCACGGAGTATCTCCGTTCGTTCGCGGTCTTGGGCGCTGCCGGCGTCCTGCAGATGGGCCGACGCCATCCCGAGCGCCTCGGCCGGTGAGGGGTCGACCCCGATGCCAAGACTGATTGTCACCGGATAGCGGTTCGCGACCGATTCCTGAATCAGGGCGTGGGCGTCGGCATCGAGCCCGTTCGTCACCGCCACCATGTTATCGAAGCGGGTGAAGAAGACGTACCCTTCGCGGTTGCCGAACAGCTGTGAGAGGTCGGCGTACAGCCGCGATTGGAGCGTCTGGAGGTCGACCTCACGGCGCGGTTCGGGCGTGACCGTCCACGGCCCGTAGTTGTCTATCTGGATGAGCGTTACCTGCGTGTTCGTCACGCGAGTGGATTCGGTGTGCGCCGGTATTTGCCTTACCATCCACGATGGCGCGATGTTCTTTTGAGGCCGCCACACGACCGCCCGATATGTTCATCGGCATCGCCGGCGGGTCGGGAGCCGGCAAGACCACCGTCGCGAGCCGCATCACGGAGGGCGTATCCGACGTTCGAGTGCTTCCGCTGGATAACTACTATCGCGACCGGTCGATGCTGTCCCCCGAGGAGCGCGTTCGCGTGAACTACGACCACCCCGACGCGTTCGACTGGCCGCTCGTCCGTGACCATCTGGACGCACTTGAGGACGGTGAGGCCATCGAGATGCCACAGTACGACTTCGAGAACCACGTCAGAACCGACGAGACGATAGATGTCCAGCCCGGCTCAGTCATCGTCATCGAGGGAATTCTCGCGCTCTACGACGACGCAGTACGTGAGCGACTCGGCCTCCAACTGTACGTGGAAACGGACGCGGACGTACGCGTGCTGCGTCGAATCCGCCGCGATGTCGAAGAACGCGATCGCGACTTGAGTGGCGTCATCGACCAGTATCTGAGTACGGTGAAACCGATGCACGAGCGGTTCGTCCGCCCGACAAAGCGACACGCCGACCTCATCGTTCCGGAGGGTGCAAACGACACCGCGGTCGAGTTACTGCGAGAACGGATTCAGGCGGCAGTGTAACGGGGGAGAGAAATATAGTTTATTCAGAGGGGGGCGAACGGAAGACCCTCGAGGTAATCGAGCGGCGACGAGCGAAGCGAGTCGCCGTAGCGAGAGCCGACTAACGCGCCCGTAGGGCGCGGCTGGAGGCTCTCGCGCATATTTTCCCCAAGTTTTTGCGAGAACCGGTGTCGAGCGCGTCGCGCTCGACCCCTGTTCTCGTGCAAAAAGTGGGACTTAGGCGTACTTCGCCACGTCGACTTCCCACATACCGGCCGACCGCATCGCCTGCCCGACGGCTCTGTGGAACGAGATGATGTCCTCAAACGCATCCTCGTCGACGTGTTCGAAGATCTCCGAGACGGAGACGACCTCCTCGTGGTTCAGCCGGATGGGTTCGTCGCCGTGTTCGTCGACGAACTCCGCCTTCGAAAGCGGGAAGTCCTCCTCCTCGTCGAGCTTCTTTGCGAGTACCGCCTGCCCGTACTTTCGCATCCCCTCTGAGCCTTCTTCGCCGTCGGGGTCGTGGGGCCAATCCATATCCACGCCTGTGGTTCCCGCCCCCAAAGCGTTTCCGCTCTCGGATGGCATGCCAGCGGTTGCCAACGTTTGGATGGTTTTGTCAGAACCTTAAACCACCGTCCAACCCCGGGTGTGGACACGCCGGACACTCCATGAAATACCTAAAGCTGAGCCTCTCACCGACCGACCGGGCGATCCATCCTATCGACCGTTTCGTCGCCCAACACGACGCGGTTTCGCGTGAAGCGTTGCTCCACGTCGACTCCCGTGCGGACGGGACGACCGTGCTTCTGTACCGCGTCGTCGGCGACGGTGATGCCTTCGATGACGCACTCGATGACCAACCCGAAATCCACGACCGGGAAGTCGTCGACCTCGCCGACAACGGCTACCACGCATTCATCCAGGCCGAATCGACGAACAAAGGTAATGCGCTTCTGGAGGTCGCACACGAGCACGCACTCATCATCGACACGCCACTCGATTTCACCGACGACGGGCTTCGCGCGACGCTCGTCGGCACCCACGAGAACCTCCGTGGTGCATTGAGCGCGATTCCGGACACCCTCGATTTCTCCGTCGACAACGCCGGAACGTACGTTCCGGGGAGCGAAGACCTGTTATCCCCGCTGACCGACCGCCAACTCGAAGTGTTCGAGACGGCCGTACAGGAGGGCTACTACGACGTCCCCCGCCGAGCGACACACAAAGACATCGCCGAGAACCTCGGCTGCGCGCCCTCGACCGTCGACGAACACCTCCGCAAGGCCGAATCTCGCGTCGTGACTGGCCTCATCCAGTAACGACCGGCAGAACGTTTTCCGCACTCCGGGCCCTCTACGTTGTGTGGGCGAGTGTGCGATTTGCCGACGGCACGGCCCGGCTCTGCCGACCGAACGTCACCATCTCGTTCCGGAGAACCGAAAGCAGAGTCCCGTTATCGAGGTGTGCACGCCGTGTCACAAGCAGCTACACGCGCTGTTCACGAACGAGGAGCTCCGCGAGGCGTTCGACACTGCCGAGGCGCTCCGAGACGCCGACCGCATGGCGTCGTATCTCTCGTGGATTCAGACGACGAAGAAGAGGGATATCCAGGTGCGAACCTCCGAGAACGTCTGCGAACGGCAGTGACTACAGTTCGACGCCGCTCGGAATGAGGCTCTTGCTACGCAGCAGTTGGCCGTCAGCGTCGTAGACGAGCAGCGTCGATTTGTCGTAGGTGACGAGGTTGCCATCGTCGGTTTCGAGGACGATACGATAGCGGCCTTCGCTGTCGCTCGTGTCACCGAACTCGCGGGCGGCGTCGACGAACTCGAAGACGGCTTCGGCGTCCGCGTTGAGTTCGAGGACGTACTCGCCGGTCACGCGGTCGGCCAACGCGACGACGCCGCTCGGGTCGTCAGCTTCCAATGCGTCCTGCAGTCGATACGCCACATCGATCTCCTCGTCGGTGAGCAGCGAACTCCCCTTCCGGAGTCGCGACTCGAGCTGTTCGGTCGGGCCCTCGTAGGTTATCGTGACCACAGGCTGTTCCGCTTCGTCGCCTTCGACACCGTCGACGGTCAGAGTGAAGTAATCACGCCGCATCCCTGTTTGTGCCTACATCTAGGAGTGCCGCAGTGATGAACGTAACGCCAGCGTCATACGGACTGGTGTAGTTTGTCGCGACAGCTCTCCGTCACGTCGTGTCGATATCTTTTACCCGGCCCGGAGCGGGTGGGGTGGTATGTGGGTTCGTTCCGAGTACGCCGGTGAACTCGCCGTGTTGTCAGCCTGGCTGTGTGCGCTCTTGCCGTGGGGCATCTCCTACGCCAGCAACGGCGACGCTCGTCTGTTCCGCATCCATTTCATCTACCTGTTCCTGCAGTTCATCCCTGGTATCGAAATCGCCCAGTACAATCCGCTCGTGCTGCTGCATCAGGCGCCCGGATTCCCGGATAACACCGACGTGGCACTCGGCTACCAGATTTGGATCGTCGGAGCAGCAGTCTTCTCGCTTGCGCTGGTGTTGAGCATCGCATACTACGTGTATGAGGAAGACCTCGAGGAGCGCTTGCCGGTCGACCCGGTTCGGCTGATGGGGGTGCTTTTGATCGCGTCTGCGGTGCCGTTCACCGCGACGGTGTACCTGCTTACGACCGGGTTCGCGGGGGTTACGGTACCAGTCGGCATCCTCTTCATGTACGTCCTCGGCGGCTTGTTGCTCACCGTCGAACGAACGTAGCAGCCGAAACGCGGTGGGGTTTTATTCCCGTTGGTGACATACCCTTCTCCAATAGCGGACGGCGCTCTCAAAACAGATGGCCACCGAACAACGACCCGGACTGTTGGAATCGCTCAGGGAACGACTGGTACGGACAGGCGAGATGCTCCGTGGCTCGCGGCTCCCGGACGAACGCTACACGCCGGGCAAACACGGGGATGTCGTGGGCGACCGGTCGTTCGACGACCGGGAAATAGAACGCTACTGGCTCAACGCGCCCTTCTCGTACGTCGTCATCACCTACAGCGACGACGAAGAGAAACACCTCTATCGGGTCATCGAACCCGACCTCGACCGGTTCGAAAGCGAGATTCTCGAGACGCTGTACGACGACGTTCGGACGCCCCTTCTGTACAACGACCGGGAGGGCTCACCGGAGGAAGTGCTTCGAAACGAGCTCCGCGAGCGGCTCGAGCAGTACGGGATAACCGTCGACATCGCGGGGTTTTCCCGGCTCTACTACTACCTGTACCGTCGGTTCCAGGGTTTCGGCCGACTCGACCCCCTGATGAACGACCCCCTCATCGAGGATCTCTCCTGTGACGGCTACGGCATCCCGCTTTTCGCCTACCACGACGAGTACCAGGACATCGAGACGACCGTCTCGTTCGGCGAGGACGAACTCGACAGCTACATCATCCGGATGGCCCAGCAGTCCGGCCGGCATATCTCGGTCGGGAACCCGGTCGTCGAGACGACGCTCGAGGACGGCTCTCGTGCGGAGCTCGCACTCGGCGAGGAGGTGACACCGCGTGGGTCGGCCTTCACCATCCGGAAGTACTCCGAGGAGCCGTTTACGCCCATCGACCTCCTGAAGTTCGGCACCTACTCGCTTCAGCAGATGGCGTATCTGTGGATGGCCATCGAGCACAACAAGAACGTCATCTTCGCCGGCGGTACTGCGTCCGGGAAGACCACGTCGATGAACGCGATCTCGATGTTCATCCCACCGCGCTCGAAACTGATCACCATCGAGGACACCCGCGAGTTGGCGCTGCACCACGACAACTGGCTGTCCTGTGTCACCCGCGAGCGGCTCGATGAGGCGGCGAACGTGACGATGTACGACCTCCTGCGGTCTGCACTCCGACACCGCCCCGAATACATCCTCGTTGGCGAGGTTCGAGGCGAGGAGGCGATGACGCTGTTCCAGGCGATGAACACCGGCCACACGACGCTGTCGACGATGCACGCGGACTCCGTGCAGACGGTCATCAACCGCCTCGAGAACGAACCCATCAACGTGCCACGGCCGATGGTGCAGTCGCTGGACGTCCTCTGTGTCCAGACGCTGGCTCGGTTCGGCGGCGAGCGGATACGGCGCGCGGATGCCATCGCCGAAATCGACGCAATCGACCAGCGAACGGGTGAACTCGACTACACGAGTGCCTACGAGTGGCGTTCGGCCAACGACACCTTCCGTGAAGGCAACAACAAACTCATGCACGAGATTCGAGAGGAGCGTGGCTGGTCGCAGTCCGAACTTCTCCGGGAGATGCAGCGCCGCCGAACCTTCCTCGAGTACCTCTGGGACGAGGACATTACGCAGTACCAGCAGTTCACGGCCATGGTCAACAGCTACTACGCGGCGCCGGACGAAGTGATGGAGCGCATCGAGGAGGCCTCCTCCGAACGGGCGTCGGCGGACGTGCCGGGGCGATAGATGCTGGCTTATCTCCCGCTGTTCGTGGCGCTTGTCATCCTGTTTGCGTTCGTCTTGGCGCCGTACAGCGCCTGGCTTGATGCACTCCTATCCCGCATCGCGTTCAGGGTGTTCGACGGCACCAATATCGAGCCGAACGGGAAGCGCGAGCGGCTGTTGCGGATGGCAGCCATCGGAACGCCGTACCGAGAGTACGCCGCGAAAACGCGTCTCTACATCCTCGGCGCCGCGGTATCGGGCGCTTTCGTCGGCGTCTACCTCGGCGTCGGCGTCCTCGCGCTCGTCGAGCGGTTCGGCGTTTCGGCAGCACCGTCGGTTCCCCGTCTCGGTATTTTCACCAACATTCCCGACCTCTCGTGGCTGCCGGCAGTCGGTCGCATCGTAACACAACTGGCCGCTCTCGACAGGTTGTCACTCATCGTTCTCATGGTTGCGAGCGCCACCGCGAGCATCCTGGCCGCGGCCGGCGCCCACTTCATCCGGTGGGAGGTTCCGTCGTTGCGGGCGGACACCCGCCGTCGACAGATCGACGCCAGCATGCCACGCATGGTCGCGTTCGTGTACGCGCTCACACGCGGGGGGATGTCGTTCCCGGACGTCCTCAGAGCGCTTTCGCGAAACGAGGGCATCTTCGGTGAAGGAGCTACCGAGACGGGCACCGCCGTCCGGAACATCGACCTGTTCGGGGTCGACCTCGTGACGGCGGTTCAGGATCTCTCACACAACACGCCTTCCGAGCAGTTCGAGACGTTCAACGAGAACCTCGCGAGCGTACTCCAGAGTGGGCGACACGTCTCGGATTTCCTCCACGAGCAGTACGAACGCTACCGGGATGAGGCCGAGGAACAACAGAAGGAGATTCTCCAGTTGCTTGCGACGACCGCGGAGGTGTACGTCACCGTCATCGTCGCCGGCATGCTCTTCTTGGTCACCATCCTGCTCATCATCGGCCTGACTGCCGGCGATACGCTGTTTCTCATCCGCGCCATCGCGTACGTCGTGCTCCCGGCCGCGAACCTGGTCTTCCTCGTGTATCTCATCAACGTGACCCAGCCGCTTCGGGCCTCTCGCGACGACAGCCGTATTTTGGCCACGGAGGCGGCGGTCGGCGAAAGCCGGGAAACACTCGAAGCCGACGGCGGGTACGTCCGCCCGGAGTCTCGTGCGAACCACGTCCGGCTACGAGCGTACAACCAGGTTCGGTCGCTGCGCCGGACGCTCACATCGCCGGTTCAATCGGCCATCGAGCGGCCGATGCTCGTGTTCTACGTGACGGTTCCAATCGCGGTTCTCGTCACCGCCTATCGGGTTCCGAACACGGTTGTCGACGGGTCGATACAGCTTCGACTGATCGACGACATCATCGTCCAGGCGGCAATCTTCGTCCTTGCGACGTTCGCCATCGTGTACGAAGTGAGCAATCGGCGACTCCGGCGACTGGAGGAGTCCGTCCCGGATCTGCTCGAACGCCTCGCAAGCCTCAACGAGGCGGGTATCGCCGTCGTCTCCTCGTTCGACCGCGTCCGCTCAAGCGATGTTGGTTCCCTCGACCAAGAGGTCGAGCGCATCTGGCGGGATATCATGTGGGGCGCGACAGTGGCTCAGGCGCTCGACCGATTCGAGAGCCGTGTTCGGACGCCCTCGGTCACGCGTGTGGTCGCCCTGGTGACGAACGCGATGCGGGCTTCGAACGAGATCGGGCCGGTACTCCGCATTGCGTCCGAGCAGGCCCGTGCCGACCAGCGGCTCCGGCGGCAGCGCCGCCAGGAGATGATGACGTATCTCGTGGTAATCTACATCTCCTTCCTCGTCTTCCTCATCGTCATCGGAGCGCTCGACTACGTGTTGATTCCGAACCTTCCGGATGCGAGCGGGGTTGGCAGTGGCGCCGGAAGCGGCGTCCCTGGAATCGGCGGCCTCCAGGGCGGTGATGTCGACGCCTACCGCCTCGCATTCTTCCACACCGCGTTGGTTCAGTCGGCCCTCTCGGGGCTCGTCGGCGGGATGATGGGCGGTGGGTCGCTTCGAGACGGCGCGAAACACTCCGCCATCATGCTCACGACGACCTACGTCATCCTGACGCTGCTCGGTTGATGACCACCGCGTTCTTGTGGGGACGAGGGGTAACGTCGGTATGAGCGACCGAGCGGGCGTGCGAGCGACCTACGAACAGATCGGCGAGCATTTCGCGACGACACGTGAGTATCCGTGGCCGGAGACGAAATCCTTCTGTGAGGGTCGCACTGTCGACACCGCAGTCG
This sequence comes from Natronomonas sp., assembly GCF_047616845.1. Lineage (GTDB taxonomy): Archaea > Halobacteriota > Halobacteria > Halobacteriales > Haloarculaceae > Natronomonas. The sequence goes on from NZ_JBLGBY010000011.1 coordinate 22,604, forward strand.
ACGTGGGCTGTGGCAACGGTCGGAACGCGGAGTTGCTCTCAGATCACGCCGACCGTGTCGTCGGCGTCGACGTCAGCCGACAATTGCTCAGTATCGCCACCGACCGCGTGCCCACGGCGTCGTTCGTCGAGGGCGACGCCTCCAGGCTCCCGCTCGCCAGCGGGTGTGCGAACCTCGCGGTGTACATCGCGACTGTCCATCACCTCCCGACGCGCTCGCTTCGGCGTCGAAGCCTTGACGAGCTCGCTCGTGTTCTCGACGCCGACGGTGAGGCGCTCGTAAGCGCCTGGAGTACCGCCCACGAGACGTTCGACGCGGGCGCCGATGCCGAGACCGGATTCGATACGGAGGTCGATTGGACGCTCCCCGGCGGGGAGACCGTCCCACGATACTACCACATCTACGCGCCAACGGAGTTCGAGGCCGACATCGAAGCCAGCGCCCTCGATATCGTCGACTCGTTCCGCTCCAGTGGCAACTGCTACGCCGTCGTCACACCAGCATGACCGGGGTTTCGGCTTCGTCGAGGACGACCCCCGAGGCGCTCCCGACGAGCACACGCTCGACAGTGCCCTGTTCGTCGTGTTGGCCCATGACGACGAACTCGTAGTCGTTCGCCTCCAGTAGTTCGACGAGGCGTTCGCCGACAGCCACCGAGATGCCCGCGCCTTCCGCGTCCTCTTCGATGAGGATTCTCGGTTCAGCGTCGATGTCGTACTCCGACAACAGCTCTCGTGCGGCATCGAGGAGCCGCCAGTTCTCCTCGGAGCGCTCGTCGGTCACGTTGACGATGTCGAGGTCGGCGTCCAGCCGTTCGGCAAGCCCCGCAGCGACGTCGAGCGCTGCCAGCCCGCGGTCGGTGCCGTCGATGGGCGTCAGGATGCTCATGGTTTGTCTTCGACCGGCCCTCTCAAACCGTTAGGGGCCGAACGCAGCCGGGGCGGCGCGGCAGGAACGGAAAGGCCCTTAGTGGGCGGGGTGTTACGCCCGAATGCGCGCCGATGGTCTAGTGGTAGGACCTGAGCCTTCCAAGCTCATGGCCCGGGTTCAAATCCCGGTCGGCGCACTCCCTTCGGTCGTTTGCCGACCGATGTCCCGCTCGCTTCGCTCGCGGGACTCCCGGTCGGCGCATAGTGAGGCACGAACGAAGTGAGTGCCTCAATGACGTGAACGGGGAGCGGAGCGACTCGTGAACGCCGAGAGACGCAATCGGGCGAACGGCCACGAAGCTGCTCACCTTGTAGCGTCGAGAGAGTGCCGTACACCCGCTGAACGGCTTTCTGAAGAACCGTTGAGTGAACGTCTTGCAGGTCACTCCACCAGCCCTTTCAGGTTCGGCAGGCGTTTCTGCTCGGAGTACGCCGAGGTATCGTCATGTCTGTTGAGGCGGTGGAGGAAATGCTTGTAGACCTGCCTACAGGTATCGACAGTCACGCTAATTCGTCGTTAGGTCGGATGTACGGACGACTTTCACATCCGCGCCACGCCACCGTTTCGGGACGTAGACGTGAGCGCCGTTGCCGGTGGCTTTCACATCACTCGCGGCTGGTGGTGCGGTATCGAACAACGCCCTACATCTCGATGCGTTCGACGAGCTCCTCCTCTTCGGTGGCGCGGATATTGACGGCGGCGATTCGGACGTATTCCTCGATTCGAGAGTTGTGGAGCTTGTGCTTGAGTAGTTCGTCGACCTGGTAGACGCCGGCTGCGTCGGTCATCTCGATTTCGACCATGACTGGCGCTGTTTCACCTGGTTGCAGCGACACGTTCCGAATCGCTTGACTCGAAATCGTGTTGATGCCTCGACCGCCTTTTTCGTAGGGGATTCGCGAGCGACCTCGCTCCATGTCCAGTGCGTCGGCGACACGGACGACGCCGGCCTCGTGTGTCAGCGGTTCCTCGACCGTGTGATGACAGAGGATGGCGTGTAGCACCTCGCCTTTCAGCCGAACCACGTCAGCAGTATCGTAGTAGTCGAACGCCGGGAGCAGCCGGTCTAAGATGTCGGCGGCAAGCGGAATCGAGTAGTAGGGATGGTCATCACGGTGCACGACGTGGCCGATGTCGTGTAGCGTCGCCGCGAGCGCGATGATGACGCTCTCGTCGGCCTCATCGAGCCCTTGGTCGTCGGCGCCGTTGAACGCGACGCCGCCGGCCTTCAGGAGGTCGTACAGACAGAGCGCGCGATTGCGGACGATCTCGATGTGCTTGGCTCCGTGGTCGTTGTACCCTTTCCGGGCGACTGGATTGACGTTCTGGGCTTCGAGATACGCGATGACCTCCTCGTCGGACGTGACTTTCTCGAGGACAGCGTTGAGTCGTTCGTCCGGGAACGCGTGGTCGTCATCGGGATTGTAGACACGACCGGCGTCGGGGTCGCTGTCGGCATCGCTCATGGTCGCACCGACGGCGGGGTGTGAGAAAAAACGACCGGCGGCTTCGCAGTCAGGCTGCTTCGGCCGCAGCGTCCTCGACTTCGTCGTAATCCGGCTCGACGCTGGGGTCGTCGGAGACCCATTTGTAGGTCACCGTCCCGTCTTCGTCGACGACGAAGACGGCGCGTTTCGCGACGCCGGAGATACCGAGCGCTTCGAAGTCCATCTCGACGTTGTAGGCGTCGATAAGCTCCTTGTTCGTGTCGCTGATGAGCGGGAAGTTCAGGTCGTTCTGTGCGGCGAACTCGCCGAGTGAGAACGGTGAGTCGATGCTGACGCCGTAGAGGTTCGCGCCGGCCGACTGGAGGGTATCGAGGCGGTCACGGAACGTCACCATCTCGCCGGTACAGACGCTCGTGAACGCGCCGGGGAAAAAGGCCAGTACGCCGGGGCCATCCGCCAGTGCGTCGGCGAGGCTGAATTCGGTGATATCGCCATCTGGCATTGCTGCCGGTGCGGTGAAATCGGGGGCATCATCGCCTTCTGAAACCATGCCGATTGTACCGAACCCTCTGGCTTGAAGCTGTGGCTTCCGGCACGAGACGGCGAAAGGCCTACATACTGACGCCCGAATCCGAATATATGACATTCCCACTGTTCATTGGAGGCCTCGGCCCGCCGGAGCTGCTGTTGATCGTCGGCATACTCGTCTTGCTTTTCGGCGCGAGCAAACTGCCTGACCTTGCGCGGTCGATGGGGTCGGCCACCGGCGAGTTCAAGAAAGGTCGCCAAGAGGTCGAGGAGGAGCTCGAGGACATGCAGGAAAGCGACAACGAGGAGGTCGCAACCGAGCCGGAGCCCGAACCGGAGACCGAAGGCTCGAAGGCCTAACTCCGATTTGTCGACGACTCGTTTCTCCATCCGAGGAAAAAGCCTATAATCGCGTCTGGGCTAGCATCGGTTAGCAATGATAGACCTACTCCCCCTGCAGTTCGGGTTGCCCGGTGGGCCGGAGCTGCTCATCATCCTCCTGATAGCCGTCCTGCTTTTCGGCGCGAACAAGATTCCGGAGCTCGCCCGCTCGACCGGCGAAGCCATGGGTGAGTTCCAGAAAGGCCGTGAAGAAGTCGAGCAGGAGCTCCAGGATATGCGCGATCCCTCGAGCAGCGACGCCTCCGAGGCGACGGAGATCGAATCGGAAGCGACGGAGCCGGAGACCGAAGCCGATTCCGAACAGACAGCGGAACCCGAAAACGAGGAGTTCGAAATCGCTGACGCGGAACCCGAAAACGAGACGAACTAATCGGCCCGCTTTTCTCACCCCCGGCCCAACACCTGCCCAGCGGGGCGTGTGGCCTAGTGGATCAGGGCAAGAGGTTCCTAACCTCTAGACCGCGGGTTCGAATCCCGCCACGCTCGCTTCCTGCGGTCGCTCGCGTGGCGTAGTTCGCGAAGCCTCTGGCTTCGCTCACTCCCGCCACGCTCTGCTTACCATTCTCGTTTGATTTTTTCTGCTCGCTACCAACAGCTCGCCTCCCACCCTCCGACCGATTTACAGGCTGTCGAGGCGAATGCCACGGGGCTTGACCCCGTGGATGAAGCCGACACTTCGTGACACCAACCATTAAGTAGCAACACACCGATAATCGCGGTACAGCGATGTGGTACGACTACCGGTTCCGCGCCTATCCCGACCGGACAGGCGTAACTGCGGAAGTGGAACGCCACATCGACATCCACCGCCAAGCCTACAACCACACCCGATACGAATACCAAGCCCTCGACACCGACGAGGACAACATCGGCTCGGCGTACCAACACCAGAAGCGCCTCACCGAGTGGAAAGACAATTGGCCCGCGTTCTCCGATGTCCACTCGAAGGCGTTACAGAAGACCGTCGAACGCTTCTACGACAACCTCTCGAACCTCTCCGAGAAGAAAGCAAAGGGGCACAAGGTTGGGTGGCTCAAGTGGAAGTCACCGCGAGAGTACCAGAGCGTGACGTACTCGCAGTCTGGCTTCGAACTCAAAAACACGAGTGGTCGGACTGCCACACTCTGGCTCTCCAAAATCGGTGACATTCCCATTCGCTACCACCGCCCGATTCCCGACAACGCCACTATCAAAGAAGTCACGTTGAAGAAAGAGACTACTGGTGAGTGGTACGTCACGTTCGGTCTTGAAGTCGAAGACGCCGTACTCCCCGAGAAACCCGACGTGGGTGACGTGGATGTTGAGGACTGCGTTGGTATCGACCTCGGCATCACTACCTACATCTACACGTCGGACGGCGATAGTGTGGACTGGCTCGACCTCTCCGACGACTACGAACGTCTGCGCCGTGAACAGCGCAGTCTCTCCCGCAAGGAACACGGAAGCAACAACTGGGAGAAACAGCGCCGTGAGGTTGCCAAGGTTAAGCACAGAATCAAGCGGAAGGTCGAAGACTTCCAGCACAAGCTCACGACGTGGCTCGTCAAGACATATGACGCCGTGTTCGTGGAGGACTTGAACGTCTCGGGGATGCTTCAACGGCGTGGGAATGCGCGGAACAAGCAGGATGCTGCGTGGCGTGGGGTCATCGAGATGGTGGAGTACAAAGGCGACCTGTACGGCACGCACGTCGTACAAGTGAATCCTGCTGGGACGACCAAGGAGTGTGCTGAGTGTGGTGTCGAGACGGAGAAGCCGTTGTGGGTGCGGGAACACAGTTGCCCGAGTTGTGGTTTTGAGGCAGACAGGGATGCAAATGCGTCGTACAACGTTCTTTCTCGCGGTCTTCAGGAGTTAGGTCTGGGACAGGCCGAAGTGACGCCCGTGGAGACTGCGACCGCTGTGGAAACTGACGGAGGGCGGTCTTCGTCGGTTCCTGCAAGTCGCGTCGTAGAAGCGGGAAGCCTCGGGGTCGCCGGAAGACCTGCGGTCTTCCGGGATGACGAGAGAGCAAAGCTCTCTCGAACCACTTGACCCCGAGGCGGTTCACCAGCGGCGCCGACGAACAGCGGCCATGTCTCGGCCGCAGCTGGCGGATGTCCGCGCGATGGCCGGCGAGCGCGTCCGCATCACGGTGCCCAAACCGCGAGAGAATCAGCGGCTTGTCGGCGTCGTCGAGGTAGATGGCGACCGCACGCTGCTCCGAATCGACCAAGACGGCGTGAGCGAAACGCACGCGACCGTCGAGCTGCGCGAACGGGAGCGTGACGGCGTCCTGCGAGCCTTCCATGGTACTGACGGAACCGCGCTCATCGGCCGCGTAAAGCGCATCGACGCAGTCAAGGAGTAACGTCGCTATTCTTCCCGGTAGACGGGCCAGCGAACACCGAGTGTGGGGAGACGCCAGCGGAGTTCGACGGCCAGCCAGCCGACCCCGGTCACGAGACCGATGGCGACGGCGAGGAATTCGAGGCGGCCCATCCACGTCGGGCCGACGTAGAGCGCGGCGTTGACGACGCGTGACGGGATGACAGCGTGGACGACCGCCGCCAGTGGTGCGAGCGGTTCGATGCCCGCCTCATCGGTCGTCGTCGTTTCCGCCGTCCGAGATTCGAGGCCGAGTGAGCGGGCACTCTCGCCGCCGGCGCTTTCCGGGCCGGTGCCGAGTCGCTCGACATCGTACGGGTGGGTCATCGGCACGTCCCAGACGATGTCGCCTGTCGCGTCGATCTCGATGATGCGCTTGCCGTGGGTGTCGGCGACGAGCGTGTTGCCGTTCGGCAGTCGGTCGGCATCGCGGGGCCACTGCATGCGCTCGTCCGACCACTGCCAGGTTCGCTCCCATCCGCCGTCGACGCGCTGGAACTCCTGTACGCGGCCGTTCTCGGAATCGGCGACGACGACGGCGGGGCCACCACGTATCTCGGGGATGTAATCCGGGTTGTGCTGTTCGAACAGCGTCTCGTAATCGTCCTCGGAACCGAGCGTCCACTCCTCGATGACGCCCGTCTCGCGGTCGAGGAAGACGACCTGGTCTTGGTTCCGGAGGCTGACCATCACCCGACCGTCATCGAGCAGCTCGATGTCGTTGATGTGGGCCCAGTCTCTCGGGTACGGCCCGCCGCCGGTCACGGGATAGGCGGCTTGGGCGTCCCAGAGCCACTCGACGATTCCCGTTTCGGTGTCGACGATGAACACCTGGTCGTCGATGATGTCGGCGATGAGCAGGTGGTTTTCGTCGACGCGTTCGGCGTCGTGCCACTCGGCGGCGAGCTCCGAATCGTCATATCGGGCGTACAGTTCCGTCACCTCGCCGGTCGAGAGGTTCGCCCGCTCGACGACGTTGCGGGTACAGGGTGGGTCACTGCACGTCGGCCCGCTGCTGTGAATGGTGTCCGTCGCCGTGTACCCGACGGTCATCGATGTGCCGGCGACCGGATCGACGTCGAAGTATTTGGTGTGGCTGTCGTTGTAATAGTAGACACTCCCGTTCGGCGCGTACGCGATGAGCGTGCCCGCACGGGCGGATTCGGTGACGACGGTGACGTTATCGGTTGGCGGCGCGTCGGGGACGTCCGCCTCCGTCTGCGTCGAAAGGCCCGTGAACGCCGCGTGGCCGAGCGTCAGCGCGACGAGCGCGAGCACGATGACGACACCGATCCGGATGCGGGTTCTGGTCGCGACTGTGGCTCGCAGTCGTGACATACAGTATGGTCAAACTGCCTTCACAAAAGACTCCTGCCCTTCGCCGAATTAGAGTGCCGCTGCCGCTTCGCTTTCCTGGTCGCCCGCCGTCATGTACATCGATTTGCGGGCGTCCATGAGATACACTGCCTCCTCGACGGCGCCGGCGTCTTCCAGTTTTCGGAGTGCGTGCCGAACCGTCCGCTGCGGGAGGCGTGATTCCGTCGCCAGTTCCGATTGGGTCAGCCGGCCCTCGTACTCCAGCGTCTTGTAGACGAGTTTGGCGCTGGGTGGGAGCGACGCAACTCGCGATTCTGTATCACTCATACTCCCAACGACGGGTGGGGTTCGCTTAACTGCCTGTCGGTCTGGTACGCAGCGCACATAACCAGTGGAAACCATTATGTATTCTCAAGAATACTTTCTCGTATGGCCCGGGAGACCGACCAGATCGGGGTATCCAGATGTATCGACTGCGGTTTCGAGGCCACCAGCGCGTCCCCGAGATGGGTTCGGATGGAGGCGGCCTCGGGTGCGTCCGTCCTCCGGTGCCCGGAGTGTGACAGTACGAGCGTTCGACCGAATCCTAACGATTAGGCTGATTTGCGGGGTCGAGCGCCGTCGAGATGTCGGGGAACAGCACGTCGAGATTCGGGTCTTCGCTTATCAGCTCGAATGCGTGGCCGTCTCGGCGCACGATGTCGGCTTCCGCGAGGTGTTCGAGGTGGGCGAACGCCTCGCCGGGGCCGTGCAAGATGTGAATGTAGGAAAGCGAGCCGAATAGCTCGGCGCTCACCTCCCAGGGTGTTGCCGGCCCCTTCTCGAGCACCGACAGGACGCGCTCCGTGCGCTCTCGGTGGTGGACGATAATGTCGGCGGCACGACCCGGTGGGTCGATTATCGGGCCTCGATGGCCGGGCCAGGCGCGCGTGTAGCCGCGCTCGACGACGTTCGAAAGCGTGTCGAGATACTTCGCCAGCGCGCCCTCGACGCGCGTGTCAGCGCCGCCGACGTTCGGGGTGTAGTAGGGCAGGAGCGCATCGCCGCTGAACACCTCCTCGCCGTCGCGGCCGTCGAAGGCAAAGCCCGCCAGTCCGGCCGCGTGGCCGGGCATGTGGACGGCCTCCAGTTCGACGCTGCCGAGATCGAACGTCTCGCCGCCCTCGAAGGTTGTCACCTCCGGTGGGTCACCGTCGATACCTGCGGTACCGTCGAGGAAGGAGAGCAGCTCCTCCTGTTTGTCCTCGGGCATCCCCCACTCGTCGATGGCACGTCTGAGGCGGTCTTCAGAGGCATCCATGGCCTCGGGCCGTTGCTCGACTACGGGCGCATCGTCGACGTGGACGAACACCTCACAGCCGCTTTCAGCCTGTATATCGCCGGCGAGGCCGGTGTGGTCGGCGTGGTGATGGGTAAGGAAGATTCGGTCGATGTCGGCGAACTCGAGATCGTAACGGTCGAGGCCTGCTCGCAGTTGCCGTTCGGTCTCTTCGACGGCGACGCCGGTGTCGACGAGCGTCGTCTCGGCGTCCGCCTCCAGCCCGAGGAGGTAACTGTTGTTGTTCCCCTCGAACGCGCGGTTACCGAGCGAGATGATGCCGAGTTCGAAATCGAGTCCTGGGTCGCTCGTGGAGTCGGCCATACCCCCGGCGACGCCCGGCGAGAGGATGAGCGTGTCGCCGTCGGACAGCGTCACGTCGTCACGGTCGTCCATCAGCGGCTCGCCGTTCAGCGACACTGTAACGTGCGAGCGCAGGTCGCCGTTCGAGCGGAACAGAAGCGAATGCAGTTTCTCGTAGTCGTCCGTGAGCGCCCTGAGCGCCTCGGCGATGGTCGTCCCCGCTTCGAACTCCCGGACGCTCGTCTTCTCGTCGACGGCGTCCCGAAGGGTCGCATAGAACTGGAACTCGACGCGCATACCACTGTTCGACGCCGCGGCAGTCAAAACCTTTCGCACCCCGGCACCGCAGTCATACTGCCGGACGTAATTAATTGAACTGTAGAGCTGCTCAACCGACCTGTACTGGGGCAGAGAGGACATTTACTCAAACATGACTTTACGAACGTACGTCCGGCAGTATCAGGAATCCGTTCAGACGCCGGCGCCGGTCGGCGCCTCGCCTTCGAACTGCGGTGTCGGGTCGAGGCCCAACTCCTCCAGAGCGGCCTGCATGTGTTCGTCGTCGACGAAGCCAGCGCCCGCGTCGACGCGGTTCTCGTGGGCCAAAGCGAGCACCTCGCCGCGGCGCTCGTCGGGGATGTCGTACTTCTCGACGACCAACTCCACGATGAGTCCACCGGGGTCTTGGGTGTACAGCGAGTGGAAGGCGCCGCGGTCGAACTCGTTGAAGCCGTATCCGGCCGCGTTCAGCGCTTGCTTGGTATCTTCGAACTCCTCGGGCGCAATCGAGAAGGCGAGATGGTGGACGTTGCCGGGGCCTCGCTGGGGCCGCGTGATCTGGTTTTCTTTCGTGAAGAAGGTGAGAATCCGGCCGTCGCCGGTGTCGAAGAACAGATGCGTCAGTTCGGGCTGGTCGAGGTTCGGCTGTTCGAGCACGAGAGACATTCCGAGCAGGTCGCGATAGAACGCGATGGTGCTCGAAGAATCGCCACCCATGACTGTCATGTGGTCGGTACCGATGGTGTGAACGGGGCTGTCGGGCGCCTCCGCAGTGACCTCGTTTTCGGGGGTATGTTCCATGCCTGCTGTACGGCCTGGAATCACAAGTAAACTGGCCTAACCAATGTTATGCCGTGCCGCGAGATAACCTAACAATTATAATCCGTCGTTCGGATTTCCGTGCGTGACTCTCATCAGCACGCCCGAAGACCGGTTCGAGGACGTTCCGAACTACGATTACCCGCACGAGAAAGTGCCCGTCACCGACGACGGCGCCGAGATGGCCTACGTCGATGTCGAACAACGTGGCAGCGGCCACGCTGACGAAACGTTCCTTCTCATGCACGGCGAACCGACCTGGGGCTTCCTCTATCGGAAGATGATTCCCGAACTCTCGGAGTACGGCCGGGTCATCGTCCCGGACATGCTCGGGCTGGGTCGGTCGGACAAGTACACCGACCAGGACGCCTACAGCTTCGACCTCCACTACAACAGCTTCGAGACGCTCCTGTTCGACGAACTCGACCTCGAAGATGTCACGCTCGTCTGCCAGGACTGGGGTGGCATCCTCGGGCTGGCGCTTGCGGGCCACAACCCCGACCGATTCGCCCGTATCGTTGCGATGAACACCGGGGTTCCCGACGGGACGCAGGAAATGTCCGACGCCTGGCATGAGTTCGCCGATTTCGTCGAGAACGTCGAGGAACTGCCTATCGACATGCTCATCGAGAACGCGACGCTTACTGACCTCGACGACGAGGTTCTCGCCGCCTACGAGGCGCCGTTCCCGACCGAGGAGTCGAAAGCTTGCGCCCGCGTGCTGCCCTTCCTCATCCCACACTCACCTGACGACGAGGGCGCCGACACGATGCAAGCGGCCAAAGAGCGACTCAGCGAGTGGCAGAAGCCGGCGTTCGTGCTGTTCTCCGACTCCGACCCGATTACGAAAAACGCCCGCGACCCGCTCCGTGAGCTGATTCCGACGGCGAAAGACCAGCCCGACACCTGGATTGAGGGTGCGATGCACTTCCTGCAGGAGGACAAAGGCGAAGAAATCGGCAAGGAAATCGCGGCGTTCGTCGAGCGGACGTCCTAACCGACCGTCGTCGCGACGCCTTTCGTCTGCCGATAATCGCTATCCAGAAGTGCGTTCAGCCGCCGGACGAGTGTCTGGCTTTCTTCGAGGCACCACTCGCTTGGCTCCCGGACTGGAACGACCAGAAAGCCTCGGCCACGAACGTCCGTCGCGTGGAGCGCGGCGGCGTCTGTCGGGAGCTTCCGAGCCTGCGTCGTGAACGTTTCGAGGACGTACGACAGCGCGTCGTCACCCACCGGAAGCAGGATGTGGGCGTTTATCGCCCGAATCTCGGCGTCGACGTACCGTTCGAGGTCGGCAGGGTCGCCCGGTGACAGCCGGAGATAGGAGAGATAGCAGTTCGAAAGCGTCGGCGCGTCGCTGTATGCGTCGGCTGCGAAGTCGGTCTCGTGGAGAACGCCCTGCAGCTGTTCGCCAGCGGTCGAGTCGGTGAACGGGACGCCAGTATCGGTGCCGCCATGCGTCTCGGCATCGGCGCCGACGACGTGGAAATCCGCATTCGCGTCGCCGTAGCCGTACACCGCAGGCTCCCCGGGCGCACGCATGCCGAAGGGGTTCGACACTCTGTCCGTCGCTCGCTTCACGGCTACGCTATGCGATACGAATATAAAAGCCGGATGGCGGAACTTACTCCTCGACGACTTCGATGGCGCCTTTCATCCCCTGCGATTTGTGGGGTTCACAGAAGTACAGTTGGATACCAGTGTTGTCGAAGGACTGTTGGAACGTATTGCCCGCCTCCATGACGGGGTCGCCACTTTTGAAGTCCGACTCCGACTCCTCTGCGGAGGCGACGTTGTGAGAACCGCCCTCGCCGGTCCATTCCCAGACGACGGTCGTACTCGAGGAGATACGGATTGCCGCCGGGTCGAACGCGAGTCCGTTGCCGGCGCCGACCATCACAGTCACCTCATCTTCGCCCGTGTGGTCTTCGATGGAGCCGTCGTATTCGTTTGCGCCCGAGAGATAATCGTCGATCTTCTGGGGAACGTCCTCACCGCCCCCGCCATCGCCTCCACCATTGCCGCCATCACCGCCTGTACACCCGGCTAACATACCGGTGGCTATCGCGGCACCTGTGCCCTGAACGAAGCGGCGTCGACTGAACTCGCTCATACAGGCATATCATTGGAATCGACACCACATAAATCGGTTTGAAGTGTGTGAACAGGAGTGTAGGAGCGGCGGTAGCCGATCCACGGATCGAGGGGCCGTCTCAGGGCTGGCGCTGCCCGATGACGACGTTGATACTGCCGGACGTACGTTCGTCAAGACAGTTCGAGTAGATGGCCTTTCTGCCCCAGCACAGACCGGATGAGCAGCTCTACAGTGGAATCAGTTACGTCCGGCAGTATGAGGTCTTCCGTGTCGGGCACAGCTTGCCACACCTGCTGGTCGTTGGCAGCGCCGATGTCTCCAGTTACCTCGGCCGGCCCGAGCGTGTACACGGTGCCCGTCGGTGCCTCGTCGATTTCGACGAAGACAGTTCGGGTATCCTCGCCGTTCACCGGTTCGTTGGACTCGACTATTCGTCGCCGAACAGCCCGCTCAGTCGCTCACGAACGCCGTCGCTGCGGTTCGCCAGGACGCCCGCAACGCCAACCGTGGAACTGCCCAACGCGAGACTCGTCGACTGGCCGATGACGTAGTTCGTGTCGGTCGTTTCGGCGAGTGTGTGCCAGGTGTCGCCGCCATCGTCGCTGACCTTAACGGGCCCGAGCTGGTGGGCGCCGGTCTCGCTGCCGACGCTGGCGAAGTACCGGAGCGTGTCACCACCGCTGACCGGCTCGCTGAACTGAATGTATTGGGAGCCGCCTGCTTCGACGGTATCGTACTCGTCGCCTTCGATAGCGTTCCAGCTCTCGGGGAGGCGGTCACGAACGAGCACGTCCCGGTCGCTAAACGCGACATCGAGGCTGACGCGGTCGGTCTGGCCGCCGGTGAAGAGGCTGCCGTCGTCGCTGCGGTTGATGCCCACGACCGGGTCGGCACCGCCGACCGGGATATCGTCATGGATGATGGCGTGGACGCCCTGATTGATGTCGGAGGCGAAGGTGACGCCGTTGGATTCGCTTGCGCCCCACACGAACGGCGTAATGTAGTTGAGCCCCTCGATGCGGGACTCCTTCGGCGTCCCGTAGGTCGGGCGGGCGTAGCCCCGTCGTCGAAGCCGCCAGTCGGTTGTGTTGTGTTCGTCGGCAGCGCCCGAGAGGCCGTTCCCGTCCGTGTCTCCGTCAGGTTCGGTGAAGCGGGCGTCGGCACCGACGAGTCCGTCCTGCTTGCCCGTCTTGACTTCCAAATACTGGATGCCGCCACCGTAGTGGGCCTGGTGAACCCAGAACTCCTCCGTGCCGTTCTTCGGGTCGACGTGTCGCGCGAAATCGGAGTTGTGCGGCGACAGCGAGAAGTCGTACGGGCCGAACTCGACGGCGTTGTCGTCGTTCGGATACTGGTATTCGTTCTGCCACTCCCACAACGCGAGTTCACCCATCTGGACGACGCCGTTGTCGTCCCGTGGAACCGAATCGAATCTCGGGTCGTCATCGAACAGACCGTCGGCGTCGACGAGGTACACTCTGCCCGTGTGCGTATCGGACTCGGAGATCTCCTGGCTGGTGACGACGACGCGCTTGCCGCCGACGAGCGTCGGTGCCGGCGAGGCGAAGTGAGACGAGCCCATCTCGAAGTGCCCGAGTGCTTCGAGGTTCTCGGGGTCGGAGGCGTCGAGCGCCCACAGTCCGCGATCCCAGTAAGCGAGATACACGACCGGCGTTCCGGTTCGGGGGTCGTCCTGCACTTCCATGTCGTGGATGTAGGCGTATTCGGTGCTGACCTCTCCCTGACGGTTGTTGGTCTCGAAGTGCCAGCGGTTGACTAACTCCAGGACACCTGTCGCTCGGTCGAAGCGGAGGACGTACATCCCATCCCCGACGCCGACGAGGTTGCCGGAGTCCTGAATCGCGAAGACGTACTCCTCGCCGTTGATTCGGTGGTGGTAGGCGTTGTGTGAGCCAGTCCCTTCCAGACTGAACGTGCCCACCGTCTTTGGGTTCGCTTTGTCGCTGACGTCAACCGCGAGGATGCCGGCGGCCTGCGCGTTGGCCGACTCGTCGTCGGTGTTCGGCGTCGGGTCAGCAACCTCGGCGCGCGTCGGGTCGTCGGAGTTCGTGTTCGGGAGCCCGCCGAAGAGCGCGGTGTACGGCTGCGTCGAGATGAAGACGTACTCGCCGTCGTCGGACACCTTCACGTCCATCATCGCGGTGGCGGTGTTGTTGTTCCGGAGGAACGAGATGACCGACAACTCCGCGCTCTTGAGATCCTCGCGCGTCTCGGCGCGGTTGTAATCGGAGATATCGAGAATCGCCATTCCACGGCCGGGCGTCGGCGAGTCCGACGAGAAGATGGTGACGTACGCGTAATCGCCGTGCGTCGTGATCTCCGTGAGCCCGCCGTAGTGGGGGTCTTGGGCCTCGGCTTCCCGATTTCGGTTCGGCGCGCCGGCGGATCCAAGCGCGTGGTAGCCGACGACCGCGGCGTTTTGCCCCTCACCGCGGGTGTCTTCGTCCGCTGATGTCCAGCTATTCGTGCCCGCCGGGCCGCTCTCTTCGCCCCACTTGTGGGCGCTCGCAGAGCCCATCGCGCTCACACCGAGGGCGCCTGCGGCGCCCTTCAGCACCGCACGTCGCGTCGCATCGTTGAGATTGGAGTCAGTCATGTCTTGGCAAGTAAAAGCAAGACCAGCAAAAGGCGATTCTGACAAAACCATCCAATCGACTCGTGGATTCCAGCCGGTAGAGCGAATTTGTGTAACTACACCACGATTTTCTGCCTGAGTTGCCTCTGACCCGGATTTCTTTGGTGGTCAACACCACACACCGATAATGACGGTCTGGGTGCTCGGCGACCAGCTCGTTCGTCAACGGGGCCCGCTCGCTCGCGCCGACTCTGACGAACGCGTCCTCATGGTCGAATCGCGCGCGTTCGCACGCCGGAAACCGTACCATCCGCACAAACTGACGCTCCTGTTCAGCGCAATGCGGCAGTTTCGTGATGCGCTACGCGAGGCCAGCCATCCGGTCGAATACTACACCGCCGAGACGTTCGCCGAGGGCTTAGACGAGCATTTCGAGGCCCACCCTGGCGACGAACTGATGGCGATGCGCCCGGCCAGCCGCGGGGCCGCCAACCGACTCCGAGGGCTGGTAACCGAACGGGGCGGCGAACTCGAGTTCGCCCGCAACGAGACGTTCCTCTGCTCGCCCGACGAGTTCGACGAGTGGGCCGACGGCGACCCACCGTACCGACACGAGAACTTCTACCGGTACATGCGCCGCCGGACGGGGTATCTGATGGCCGACGGCGAAGACAGCCCGGTCGGCGGTGAGTGGAACTACGACGAGGAGAACCGCGAATTTCCGGGCGGCGACTACGACCCGCCAGAGCCGCCGCGGTTCGACCCCGACGAAACGACAACAGCGGTACGCGAGTGGGTGCACGAGGAGTTCGCCGACACCGTCGGCTGGGCCGACCCCGAGCCGTTCTTCTGGCCGGTCAGCCGCGAGCAGGCGCTGGCCGCGCTGGACAATTTCATCGACCACCGGCTGCCCTCGTTCGGGCCGTATCAGGACGCCATGCTCGAATCCGAGTGGGCGATGAACCACGCCCTCCTCTCACCGTGTCTCAATCTCGGCTTGCTCCGGCCAACCGAGGTCATCGAGGCGGCTATCGACGCCTTCCACGAGCGCGACCTGCCCGTCGCGAGCGTCGAGGGGTTCGTCCGGCAGGTGCTCGGCTGGCGGGAGTTCGTCCGCCACGCCTACCGGCGTGAGCCCGGGATGGCCGAGGCCAACCAACTCGACGCCGCCCACGACCTCCCGGAGTTCTTCTGGGACGGCGAGGTCGAGATGGCCTGCATGGACGACGTCATCGAGGGCGTCCGAAAACGCGGCTACTCCCATCACATCGAGCGTCTGATGGTGCTTTCGAACTTCGCGACGACGTACGGCATCGAACCGAAGCAGCTCAACGAGTGGTTCCACGCCGCCTACGTCGACGCCTACCACTGGGTGACGACGCCGAACGTCGTCGGCATGGGCACGTTCGGCACCGACACGCTCTCGACGAAGCCGTACGCGGCCTCCGCGAACTACGTCGACCGGATGAGCGACCACTGCGCGGGCTGTCCGTACGACGAGGACGCGACGACCGGCGCGGAGGCCTGCCCGTTCAACACGCTCTACTGGGATTTCCTGGGGCGCAACGAAGACCAGCTCCGGTCGAATCATCGCATGGGGCTGGTCTACTCACACTGGGACGACAAAGACGACGAGGAGCGGGCAGCGATTCGCGAGCGAGCCGAGGAAATCCGGAGATTAGCCGAAGACGGAGATCTCTGACGTCTCGGTTTCTCGTTTCTCTCCCGTCCGTCGCGGCAGCCTCTGCTCGCGGTTCCTCCGTCACCGCTCGCCTTTTTCGTGCCGCTCCCTGCGGTCGCGGCATGCCCGGCGCGAACGCTTTTGACCCACGCCGACCAACCCCCGATTGAAATGAGTCTGGAAGACGCTGCCGAGGAGCTCGCCTCCGACCTCGGTGTTGACAAAGAGGAGGTCAAAGACGACCTGGAGAAACTCGTCTCGTACTCGGTGCCGATGGACGAGGCGAAACAGAGCCTGCGGCGGAAATACGGCGACTCCGGCGGCGGTGGTGGCGGCGGCGAACCACCGAAGACGGACATCGCCGACATCGAGCCCGACATGGGCAACGTCACCGTCACCGCACGCGTCCTGACGGTCGGCAAACGCTCCATCAGATACGAGGGTGACGACCAGGTCATCTTCGAGGGTGAACTCGCCGACGAGACGGGGACGATATCCTACACCGCGTGGACGGATTTCTCGCTGTCGGCCGGTGACACCATCACCGCGGGCAACGCGGGCGTCCGCGAATGGGAGGGCGACCCCGAACTCAATCTCGGAGAGTCGACGACCGTGACGCTGCACGACGAACCGCTCGAGGTGCCATACGATGTGGGCGGCGAGCGTGACCTCATCGACCTCCGCCCCGGCGACCGCGGCCGGACGGTCGAGGTGAAGGCGCTCGAAGTCGAGCACAAGACCATCGACGGCCGGGACGGCGAGACGGACATTCTGAGCGGCGTGCTCGGCGACGAGACGGCTCGACTGCCGTTCACTGATTGGGATCCTCACGCGGAACTCGCGGAAGGGGAGTCCGTCCGCCTTAAAGACATCTACGTCCGTGAGTACCGCGGCGTCCCCTCGGTGAACGTCACCGAGTTCTCGACGGTCGAGACGGTTCCGGCGGTCGAGGTCAGCGACTCCGCGACCGAGATGTCCGTCCACGAGGCCGTCGAGGCCGGCGGCGTCTTCGACGCCGAACTCACCGGGAACGTCATCGAAGTGCGCGACGGCTCCGGGCTCATTCAGCGATGCTCAGAGTGTGGCCGCGTCGTCCAGAACGACCAGTGCCGAAGCCACGGCCAGGTCGACCCCGAGGACGACCTGCGCGTGAAGGCCATCCTCGACGACGGCACCGACACCGTCACGGTCGTCCTCGGCCGCGAGCTGACCGAGGAGGTGTACGGCGGCACGCTCAAGGATGCCCTCGAACACGCCCGAGACGCGATGGACCGGGAGGTCGTCGCCGAGGAGATCGCGGCCGATCTTGTCGGCCGGGAGTACCGCGTCCGGGGGGCACTCTCCGTCGACGAGTACGGCGCGAACCTCGATGCGACCGAATTCGAGGCGAGCGAGGGTGACCCCGAGACACGTGCCCACGAACTGCTCGCGGAGGTGGGCCAATGAGCCAATCCGGCCCTGGGCGACGCGAGGTCGCCTACCGGCTTTTCGCCGCCGAGTTCGATGACGCGGAGTTCTCCTACAGCGAGTCCGACGAGGAGCGTGCGCCGAATTACGTCGTCACGCCGACCGGCGCCCGCGTCAATCGGCTGTTCGTCGTCGGCGTCCTGACCGAGGTCGACGACGTCAACCCCGAGATGGTGCGCGGTCGCGTCGTTGACCCGACAGGCGCGTTCGTCACCTACGCCGGGCAGTACCAGCCCGACGAACTCGCTTTCCTCGAACGTGCCGATCCGCCGACGTTCCTGTCGCTCTCGGGGAAAGCCAGGACATTCGAGCCGGACGACGGCGACCAAGTGTTCACCTCCATCCGGCCGGAGTCGGTCAGCGAGGTCGACGTAGACACGCGCGACCGCTGGGTCGTCACGACGGCCGAGCGGACGCTCGAACGCATCGGCATCATGGCGTCGGCCATCGAAGCCGGCCTCGCGGGCGACCAGCTCCGGGCGGCGCTCGAAGAGGAAGGCGTCGACGAACGCCTTGCCGACGGCGTTGCGCTCGCTTTGGAGTATTACGGCACGACACCCGCGTATCTCCACGCCCTCCGTCAGACGGCGCTGGACGCGGCCCGGGTCGTCGCTGGCGACAAGGAGGAGGCCGGACAACTGGAGGTCGCCCCCGGCGAAGGCGGCGGGCCGGAGCGGACGGCCGACGCCAGCGAACTCGCGACGCTCGACCTCTCCGGTGCGCCCTCCCCTGAAACAGCGGCGGCAGCCGCCGAGAAAACCGAGGCCACCGAAGCCGAAACGGAGGCTGAACCCTCCGCTGCTGAAGCGGAGACAGTGGGCGTCGAAGCCGATACTGAAGCGGAGACAGAGGCCGCAGTCGAGACGGAAACAGAGCCTGAAACCGAATCGGAAGCCGAACCGGAGACGGTGTCGACCGACGCTGGCGATGAATCCGAACCGACCGACATCGAGGAGTCAGAGGTCGAAGAGCCTGGCCCGGAGCCGGAACCGGTCGCGGAGCCCGAAGAGGAAGCCGCACCAGAGCCCGGTGAGGTCACGGCCAGTGAGGACGAACTCGAGGACTTCGAACCCGGCGAGTTCGAACTCGACGAGGAGGAGCGCCGCGAGGTCGAAGAGGAGTACGGCACGGAGTTTTCGACCGCCGGCGAAGTCGAGGAGGCAGGCATCGAGACACCCGAGCCGGAGATCGACGAGGAGGGCGAACCCGGGCCCGAACCGCCGGGGGCTGAAGCGGAAGGGGAAACAGAACCCGAAACGAAAGCGGAAGCCGAGACGGAAGAAACAGAACTGGAAGCGGAGCCAGCAGCCGGCGAGGTCGACCTCGAAGACGCCGTGATGGAGACGATGGAGTCGCTCAGCGATGACGACGGTGCCGACCGCGAGGAGTTGGTTTCCGCGGTCGTCGAGGAGCACGGCGTCGCCGCCGAAGCGGTCGACGATGCCATCCAGGACGCGTTGATGAGCGGCCGGTGTTACGAGCCCTCCGACGGCGTCCTAAAATCCATCTGAATGCTCGAACCGGTGCCCGGCGAGCCGGCCGCGATTGCGGACTGCGGTTCCGAGCGCGCGCTCGTCGTCGCCGACTACCACGCTGGACTCGAAGTCGGCCTCCGTCGAGACGGCGTCGAAATCGCCAGTCACGGCGCCGAGCGTCGCGAGAAGCTCCTCCGATTGCTCGCCGATTCGGGCGCCGATCGGCTCGTCTTTCTCGGCGACATCGGTAACGGCATCGGCGAACCGACCGGCGAGGAGCGCCGGGAACTGGAGACGCTGCTGTCGGCTGTCACCGAGCGCGTTCCCGTCACGGTGACGAAAGGCAACCACGACGGCGACATTGAGGCGGTCACTGACCGCTTCGACGCCGTCGAGGTGGTCGATGGCTCCGGCACGCGAATCGGCCGGGTGGGTTTCTGTCACGGCCACACCTGGCCCGAAGAAGAGGTCGTCGCGGCGCCGACCGTCTGTACGGCGCACGAGCATCCACAGGTGCGTCTGGAAGACGAGGTCGGTGGCAGCCGCACCGAACGCGTCTGGCTCCGGGGTGCTGTCAGCGCGGAGGGGTTCTCGGAGTACGACCCCGACCGACTCGGCGACAGGATGGTCGTCTGCCCGGCGTTCAACGACCTCTCCGGTGGGACGTACGTCAACGAATCCGACGACTTTCTCTCGCCGTTCCTCCCCGACGGGCTCTCGGAGGGTGAGGCGTACCTGCTCGATGGGACGCGACTCGGCGATTATCGGCAGGTGTGAAACCCGTCAAAAAAGCGGACGATACTCCGATACCGGGTGCATCCCCAACAGAGTGAATGACGCCATGTATTCACAAATGCGCACTGCGGGAGATTGACGGGGATTTATGAGTGTGGAATGGTATCACATGGAGCGGTCTGCTTAATCCGTTCGCGCCCGAAACACGGGCAATGAGTGACGGCCGGGTCGCCGGAATGGACGCCTTCTCGCATCTCCATCCTGACGTGCGGGCGGCGCTGTCCGAGCGCGGGTTCAGCACGCCGACGGAGCCACAGCGTAAGGCAATCCCACCGCTTGCGGCCGGCGAGCACGGTCTCGTCGTTGCGCCCACGGGCTCGGGCAAGACCGAGACAGCAATGTTGCCCGTCCTTTCGGCCATCCGCGAACGCGACCACCGCCACGGCATCCAGGCGCTGTACGTCACGCCACTTCGCGCCCTGAACCGCGACATGCGCGAGCGGCTCGACTGGTGGGGTGAGACGCTCGATATCGAGATCGGCGTTCGCCACGGCGACACGACGGATTACGAGCGGGGCAAGCAGGCCGACAACCCCCCGGACGTGCTGGTGACGACGCCCGAGACGCTGCAGGCGATGTTCACCGGCAAGAAACTTCGACGGGCGCTCGAAGATATCGACCACGTCGTCATCGACGAGGTGCACGAACTCGCCGCCTCGAAGCGCGGCGCACAGCTCACCATCGGGCTCGAACACCTCCGGGAGCACGCCGGGTCGTTCCAGTGCATCGGCCTTTCAGCGACCGTCGGCGACCCCGACGAAGTGGGTCGGTTCCTGACTGGAAACCGCGGGTGCAGCGTTATCGAGGTCGAGGCCGGCTCGAACATCGACGTCCGGGTGTGGGAACCCGAGATTCGGACGGAGGACGAACAGGCCGCCGGCGAACTGATGACCGAAGCGGCCATCGCGAGCCACGTCCGCGCCATCGACGAACTCGTTTCCGAGCACGATTCGACGCTCGTGTTCGTCAACACCCGGCAGACAGCCGAGGGGCTCGGGTCGCGGCTGAAAACCTACGGCACCGACGTCGGTATCCACCACGGCTCGCTGTCGAAATCCGCCCGCATCGACGTCGAAGACCGATTCAAAGATGGCGAAATCGATGCGCTGCTGTGTACCTCCTCGATGGAACTCGGCATCGACGTGGGGCGAATCGACCACGTCGTCCAGTATTCCAGCCCGCGTGAAGTGCGGCGACTGCTCCAGCGCGTGGGCCGGGCGGGCCACCGCCGCGACGAAACCTCGTCGGGCACCGTCATCACGACGCGGCCCGACGATACATTCGAGGCGCTCGCCATCGTCGACCGGGCCGAGCGTGGCGAGGTCGAGGAAGCGGGCATTCACCACGCCAGCCTCGATACGGTCGCAAACCAGATTCCGGGGTTGCTTATGGGCTTCGGCGACATCTCGGCTGCCCGCGCGTACGACATCGTGACGCGGGCCTACCCGTTCCGCGACCTTCCGGAGTCGGATTTCAAGGCTATCGTTCGCCAGCTCTCGGAGAACCGCGTGCTGTGGCTCGAGGAGGGCGATGACCGCCTCGAGAAATCCAGCGGAACGTGGCAGTATTTCTATGCGAACCTCTCGATGATTCCGGACGAGGCCAACTACACGGTCAAGGACATGGCCTCGGGCCGCACTGTCGGGACGCTCGCGGAGCGGTTCGTCGTCACCTTCGCCCAACAGGGCGAGACGTTCATCCAGCGCGGCGAGATGTGGCGCATCACGGAAATCGACGACGAAGAAGAGGAGGTGCTCGTCACGCCTATCGAAGACCCCACAGGGGAGGTGCCCTCGTGGGTCGGCCAGGAGATTCCAGTCCCGTACGACGTCGCCCAGCACGTCGGCCGAACCCGCGCCGAGGCGAGCGAACGGTTCGATGAAGGGCGCGAGGCCGACCGGGGGGAGGCCTCGGACGGTGCGAACGGGGAGCGTGAGCGACCCGTGAGCCGGGAGCTGGTCGCTCGCGGGCTCGCCGACCGCTTCCCGACAGACGAACACACCGCGAGCGAAGCGCTCGACCCGATAGAGCGCCACGAAGCAGCGATGCCAGCGGACGACCGCATCGTCGTTGAGGGATACGGCCGCGAAATCGTCATCAACGCCACCTTCGGCCACACGGTCAACGAGACGCTCGGACGCCTGCTGTCGGCGCTCATCGGCCAGCGCACCGGCACCTCGGTTGCGATGGAGGCCGACCCCTACCGCATCGAACTCGAAGTCCCGAGCGGGACGACCATCGGTGACGTTGTCAAGGTGTTCGAGGGGACCGACCCCGACCACGTTGCCGGCCTCATCGAGTTGAGCCTCAAGAACTCCGATTCGTTGAAGTTCACGCTTGCGCAGGTCGCCGCAAAGTTCGGCGCCCTCAAACGCTGGAAAGGGAAGGGATCGAGCCAGAACCGCTTCGGCAAAGACCGCCTGCTGAAGGCGCTCGAAGACACGCCAATCTACGATGAGGCGATACGGGTCGTCCTCCACGAGCAACTGGATGCCGAGGGCGCAAGCGACGTACTCAGGCGGGTTCAGGCCGGCGACATCGAACTCGCGACCGTCGGCGACCGGACGCCGCTAGGGCAGGGCGGCCGTTCCTCAGGGCGGGAACTCCTCTCGCCAGAGAACGCCGACGCGTCCGTCATCGAGACCGTCAAAGAGCGGATTCAGGACGACCGCATCCTGCTGGCGTGTCTGCACTGCACGGAGTGGGATCGACGCCAACAGGTCAAACGCGTCGACGACACCCCCGAGTGCCCGAAATGCGGGTCGACCCGCGTGGCCGCCCTGAACCCCTGGGCCGACGAGGTGCTGGAGGCGGTTCGGGCCAACGAGAAGGACGACGAACAAGAGAAGATGACCGAACGGGCGTACAAGGCCGCAAGCCTCGTCCAGAGCCACGGCAAGGAAGCCGTTATCGCGCTCGCTGCCCGCGGTGTGGGCCCGCGAAACGCCGCCTACATCATCAACAATCACCGCGAGAACGAGGAGGATTTCTACCGGGACATCCTCACACGCGAGCGCCAGTACGCGAAGACGAAGTCCTTCTGGGACTGACGCCCGTCAGTTACGGCTCAGTCTCCAGCGCCGCGTCGATGTGCCGCTCCTCGATGACGATTTCGTCGGCCCGCTTCGCCGCCTCTTCGGGGCCGAGGTCGGCCGCCGATTCCCGAATGGCCTGCATCGACGCGCTTCGCACGAGCGATTCCAGTTGCGCGCCGGAGAGCCCCTCCGTCCGTGCAGCCAGTTCGTCCAGGCCGACATCCGTTCCGAGCGGCTTGCCGCGGGTGTGTACCGCGAGGATTTCACGACGCGCTGCCTCGTCGGGGTCGGGTACCTCGACGTGGCTTTCCAGGCGGCCAGGCCGGAGGAGCGCGGGGTCGAGGGCTTCCATCCGGTTCGTCGCCGCCAAGACGACGAGGTTCGGGTTCTCGGCCAGCCCGTCCAATTCAGTCAACAGCTGGGAGACGACTCGCTCGGAGGCGTCGCTGGATTCGCCACGCACGCCGGCGACGGCGTCGATTTCGTCGAAGAAAACGATAGCCGGTGCGGCCTGTCGCGCGCGGTCGAACACCTCACGGACGGCTTTCTCGCTCTCGCCGACGTACTTATCGAGGAGTTCCGGCCCGGCGACGCTGACGAAATTCACGTCACTCTCGCCGGCGAGCGCGCGGGCGAGAAGCGTCTTGCCGGTGCCCGGGGGGCCGTACAGAAGCACCCCTGTCGGCGGTTCGGTGTTCGTCTCCTCGAAGAGGGCGCCGTAGGAGAGCGGCCACTCGACGGCCTCGGTGAGCACCTGCTTCGGCTCGTCGAGGCCGCCGACGTCGTCGAAGGTGGTGTGCGGCGTTTCGGCGACGTACTCCCGCATCGCGGAGGGGTCGACGGCCGCCAGGGCGGCCTCGAAATCCGCACGCGTGACGAGCAGTTCCTCGCGCTCCTCACGTTCGCGGAGGGCACGCATGGCCGCCTCGGTGACGAGCGAGTGGATGTCGGCGCCGACGAAGCCGTGCGTGCGGGCAGCCAGATAATCCAGTTCCACATCGTCGGAAAGCGGCATCCCACGGGCGTGGACGGCGAGGATTTCGCGGCGGCCCGTCTCGTCGGGCGCGCCGATCTCGATTTCGCGGTCGAAGCGGCCGCCGCGGCGGAGCGCGGGGTCGATGACGTCGACTCGGTTCGTCGCCCCGATGACGATGACCTGGCCGCGGGATTCCAGGCCGTCCATAAGCGTCAGCAGTTGGGCGACGACGCGGTTCTCCATGTCGGCGTCCTCGTCGCGGGTGCCGGCGATGGAGTCGATTTCGTCGATGAACACGACTGCCGGTGCGTTCTCGACGGCGCGTTCGAACGTCTCTCGGAGTTTCTCCTCGCTTTCACCCTTATATTTCGAGACGATTTCGGGGCCGTCGATGACCTCGAAGTGGGCGTCGACCTCGTTCGCGACGGCTTTCGCGATGAGCGTCTTGCCGGTGCCGGGCGGGCCGTAGAGCAGCACGCCGGAGGGTGGGTCGATGCCGAGTTTCCGGAACAGCTCGGGTTCGGAAAGCGGGAGTTCGATCATCTCCCGCACCTGTTCGAGTTCCTCGTCGAGGCCGCCGATGTCCTCGTAGGTCGCATCGGCCGTCGGTTCCGGGGTGGGCGCTTTTTCGCCCTCGTCACCGGTCGTGCCGGATTCGTCGGTCACGTCCGCTGATCCCGTATATCGAATCGAATCGGACGTTTCACGCACTCGTACCGTCGTTCGGCCGGTGACGCGAACGGTTCCGTCCGGCGTCGTCGAGGCGACGGTCGCCTGCACGCCGGGGCGTTCGAGTCGCACCCGCTCGCCAGACTGCAGCGGTCTGTCACGGAGGTCGTCGGTGATTGCCTCCAGCAGCTCTTCGTCGGCGTTGACGGGCACCTCGATGACCACCTCGTCGGCTTCCGCCACCGAAATCGGCTGGACGGTCACCGTCTCGCCGATGTTGACCGCGGCGTTGGCACGGGTCTCGGCATCGATTCGGATGACGCCGTCACCGTCGCTTGCGGGCCAGACTTTCGCGACGGTCGGATGCTCACCCTCGATGACGACGGTGTCGCCGCTGAGAACGCCCAGCGCACGGCGTGCGGATTCGGGGAGCCGAGCAACACCCCGCCCCGCGTCTTGCTTTTCGGCCCCCTTTACGGTGAGCGTGACCCGCTTATCCATGTGCGGCCTTGGGGTCGCCTCCCGCTTTACGGTTCCGCCGTCCCCGGAACTGCGCCCGATTCGGAGAAACGCCTTTACGTATTCATTGTGCATTGTCAACTATGGTCGCAACCACAGAGCGCGACGGGTCGACGTGGTACGAATGTGAGAAATGCGGCTTGCTGTTCGACGACCGCTCGGATGCGAAACAACACGAGAAGAACTGCGACGCCGAAGACCCGAGCTATATTCAGTAGGCGCGGTTCGCGCTGACGGCGCGGCTTCTGCCGTCCGCGACAGTTCCGTGGTGCGCCTACGCCAGCCGTTCGCGGTGTTCCGTAGCCAGCTGCTCGGCGTGCTCGCGGTTCTGGGCCGTCTTCCAGCGCACCTGCTCGCCGTCGCCGTAGGCCAGCGCCTCCTTGATGTGATCGCGCAGCGGGCCGTGGTCGATGCCGATGACGTTGCCCTCGCTATCACCGAGTTCGTAGATACCATAGCGATCTGGCACCTTCCCGACTGTCGACCGTTCGAGCGGTTCCCACGCTTTCCTCAGCGGCATCAGGAGTCCTCCTCGTCCGGCGTTTCGTTGACGATCTCGTAGGAGGC
This sequence comes from Natronomonas sp., assembly GCF_047616845.1. GTDB lineage: Archaea > Halobacteriota > Halobacteria > Halobacteriales > Haloarculaceae > Natronomonas. Next base: position 48,190 of record NZ_JBLGBY010000011.1, read on the forward strand.
TTCGCCCATCTCGTCTTCCGCGAAGACGAACACCCGGCCGCGGGCCGCTTCGGGATCGGCCGAGACCTCCACGCGGTAGCCGTGGTTCTCCGCGTCGACGCCCGGGAACAGCGAGGTCTCCTCGTCGCGTTCGATGATGACCCGCCCCACGCCCGTTGATTCGAGGATCTCGTCGTGGGTGCTTCGGTCGTTGACGTACACCATCACGCCTTCCTCCTCGTCAGGGGAGGTGACGAGGACGTGGGCGTCTTTGCCGGGGCCGCAGGTGACGGAGCCCTCACGCGTTGCGGGCACGCCGTGGTAGAACACCGACCGGTCGTCGAGATACTCCACTTCGACGCCCTCCGGTTCGAGCGAAATCTGAAGCGTCTCCGGGGCGATGTCGCTTCGCTGGCTCATTGGCGGTCGTTGGGTGGGCGACGGCAAAAGGAAGGCGATTGCCGATTGCGGTTACCGCGCCCACTTGTGCGTTCCAGCGCCGAGAATCGTATCACACTCCGGGCAGACGTACTGGAACATCCGTGAGCCCTGTTCGAGTTGGATGGTGCCCTCCTCGTCCATCGGGACGTTGTCGTCCTCGAAGGACTCCGGTGGGATGAGTTCGGCTCGCACCGTGATTTCGGCGTCGCAGTACGGACAGGTTCCCATATTCAGATGAGTTCTCGGCGCGACGGTAAATGGCTACTGGCGGCTGTGAGACTGCAGACGGCGGATACTCGTCGAACATCGAGTCAGCCACCGAGAGCGGCCCGAAAGCTGCGACGAGTGTCAGTTCCAGGGCGCGGCGTCGGGGTCGACGACGCGTTCGGTCTCCTCGACGCCGTCGAGTCGCTCTCGCGCCTCGTCGGTGAACTCGACGGTTCGGGCCGCGAAGTTCTCCTGGATGTGGTCGCCCCTGGCTTTCGGAATCGGGACGATATCGTGGTCGAGATGCCATGCGAGCACGGTCTGGGCAGGGGTCGCATCGAGTTGCGTGGCGACTGCCTGCACCGTCGGATGCGCGAGCAGCTCGCCCTGCGCCAGCGGCGAGTAGGCGACGAGTCGGTGGCCAGTTCCGCGAGCGATATCACGCAGTTCGGTCTGTGGCAATATCGGATGGCACTCGACCTGGTGGGCGGCGATGGGGGCATCGAGTATCTCCTGGGCCTCCCGGAGCAGGTCGGGCGTGAAATTGCTGACACCGACGTTGCGGGTCAGGCCTCGCTCGTGGAGTTCGTCAAAGGCTGGCAGCGTCGCCATGGCGTCGTAGGCGCGAATCGGCCAGTGGACGTACAGCAGGTCGACCTGGCCGACGCCGAGGCGGCCGAGGCTCTCCTCGGCCGTTCCGATGACGTCCTCAGGCGCGAGTGAGTCGGGATGCACCTTCGTCGCGAGGAACACGTCATCACGGTCGACACCGCTGTCGGCGAGGGCTTCGCCAACCTTGGCCTCGTTGTCGTACATCTGTGCGGTGTCGATGTGGCGATAGCCAACGTCGAGTGCGTCGGTGACGGCGTCGACGCATTCGTCGCCTTCCAGTCCGGAGGTACCGAACCCCGGCGCCGGAATCTCCGGTCGTGTCATATCCGGATCGACGAGCGCGACAACCAACTGTTTTGGCGTGTTTGGAAGCGCCTATCCCGTCCGCCGGCGTCGGTGCGGGCATGAGCGACCTCTCGGCTCACCACGTCGGCCTGACCGTCTCGGAACTCGACCGCGCCGTGCAGTTCTATCGTGACGACCTCGGCTTCGATGTCGTTTCCCGGTTCGAGGTCGCCGGAGAGGAATTTTCGACCGCCGTCGACGTGGAAGGGGCATCGGGACGCTTCGCGCATCTCGATGCCAGTGGCATCCGTCTCGAGCTTGTCGAGTACGACCCGTCGGGCGAGGAGACCACTGCGGCGCTCAATCAGCCCGGCGCCTGCCACGTCGCCTTCGGCGTCGATGATGTCGGCGCCTTCGTCGAGGGGCTTCCGGAGAGCGTGGAACGCCAGAGCGAACCGCAGACCACCGCCAGCGGGACGCAGCTGGTGTTTCTCCGCGACCCCGACGGCAATCGCATCGAGATACTGGAGGCGTAGCGGGCGGTTGCGCTAACCGCCACCGCTTTGTAGCCGCCACGGCGAGGGAAACGTGATGGAAGGTCGCGCAGTCGCTCCGGCAGCGGGCACCGTACTGAACGCCCTCGCGAACGGCTACGGCTCGGCGTTCGCTATCGATGCCTACACCGAGGCGACCGTCGAACTGGACGCCACCGGCGATGTGGACGGCACCATCGCCGAGGCTGCCGACGCGGACACACGGCTCATCGAACGCTGTGTCGAACTCGTCACCGAACGGTTCGGCGACGGCGAGGGCGGCCACGTCCGCACCGAGAGCGAGGTGCCGATGGCGTCCGGGCTCAAATCCTCGAGCGCTGCGGCGAACGCGACGGTACTGGCAACGCTCGATGCGCTCGGTGCCGAAAGCGAGATCGACCGCGAGGATGCCTGCCGATTCGGTGTCGAAGCTGCCCGTGACGTCGGTGTGACCGTCACCGGCGCCTTCGACGACGCCTCCGCGTCCATGCTCGGCGGCGTGACCGTCACGGACAACACCGAGGACGAACTCCTGCGGCGCGACGAACCCGACTGGGACGTGCTCGTCTACACCCCCGATGAACAGGCCTTCTCGGCCGATGCCGACGTGTCGCGCTGTGAGCGCATCGCGCCGATGGCCGACGTGGTCTACGACCTCGCGATGGACGGCAACTACGAGCAGGCGATGTGCGTCAACGGCTTCGCCTTCTGTGCGGCGCTCGACTATCCGACCGAGCCACTCATCGAAGCGCTGCCCGACCTCGCCGTCTCGCTTTCGGGGACGGGCCCGAGCTACACCGCCGTCGGTGACGGAGAGACACTCGAGCGATTGGCTGATACGTGGAACGAACGAACAGGAAACATATGGCTGACAACGACACAACGGGCGGGAGCGGAGACGAAATGAGTGGTGAGAACGGCGTCGCGGATTTCGGCGACCCAGCCGAGATGGATCTCGACGAACTCCGCAAGGAGATACGAACCATCGACCGCGAGATCGTCGAACTCATCGCCCAGCGAACCTACGTCGCCGAAAGCATCGCCGCCGTCAAACGCGAGAAAGGGCTGCCGACGACCGACGAATCCCAGGAGGAAGCGGTTATGGAACGGGCCGGCGAGAACGCCGAACAGTTCGATGTCGACGCGAACCTCGTGAAAGCTATTTTCCGGCTCCTCATCGAGTTGAACAAAATTTCCCAGCGTGATAAGCGGTAACACACACCATCGGTTCGATGGTGGTCTCAGCGTCTCTACAGTCGAAGACGCAACTGTCACATCTTCATACAACCCTCTTTTTCACGCTGTATAGGGCTGATTAGCTGGTCGAGCGAATTTGCGAAGATGGCGAAACAGCCCTCTCTGGATTCTGTTAGGAGGTGCCGTGCATGATGCAAGGCGTGAAGATCTGGGAAGAACACCGCCCGGACAATCCGAGATATACAGGTCTGAGGCTACCCGAGTTCTGGGAAACACACCTCACACGGTTCTAACCCGAGGTCGCCATTCTCGACGAGCTTCTCCAGTCGGTTCCGGCTGACCTCGGTCCACTCGCCGAATGGAAGCGGGATGTCGGGGTCGCACTGCTCTGGGTGGCGGTGCACCATTTGCAGGGATCTTTTCACTCGCATGATCCATTCCAGCTTAGCCTCGCCCCTCACTTAAGAGTGAGCACGAGCCCTGATATCGTATTCGTGATTGGCCAAACGGTCGTTGATACCTATATCCTCTATATTGACCGATATGCATCTCGCTGTTCAGGGGAATCCGCCGTAGATTGGCGACTGATATCTTACTGCGCTGATCTGCGCGAACCGTTCGTCTCGGTCAAATCGTGCGATAGCCCGATAGTAACCGACTCGCAGCGACTGCCGTGGTTTCACCCGGTCAATACCTGGCGATTCTGGCCTCGCTTCGTTCCGCTCACGAGGGGCTGTATCTGCCAGCGAAACAAACTTGGTAACACGAACGTAATACATCCGTATGGCCGGAGCGACTACAGACAACAACGGCGAGGACGAAATCGTCACGGTGAACTTCAAAGTCACTCAGTCGTTCCTCGACGAGATAGACGGGACGTGGCAGGGACGTGGCTTCAACAGTCGGAGTGAGTTCATCAGGTATACGCTGCGCGATGCAATCGAGTTCCCGACGTTCGACCGCGACGAACTCGTGGCGCTTCTCGAAGCGGAAGAGGATATCCGCGAGGGGCGAACCATGAGTGCCGAAGACGCCCGTCAGAAGTTCGGAACGGACGGCGATGAGTGACGATGAATGGACGTGGGAACTGATACCGACTGCGCAAAACGACCTCGCCGCGCTTGACCCTCACGAACAAGGCCGAATTCTGGACAAACTCGACGAAATCGTCGATTCCCCATGGCGCGACCCACCCGATTACGGCGAACCACTTCAGAACAGTCCACGGAAGAAAGTGCGTGTTGGAGAGTTCCGTCTCGCCGTGACGTTCCGTCAGAATGAACAGGCGCATAGTGGTTGCTCGAATCAAGCTCCATCGTGGTGCGTACACCGCCGACGATGACTGATACTGCCGGACGTAATTAATTGAACTGTAGAGCTGCTCAACCGACCTGTACTGGGGCAGAGAGGACATTTACTCAAACATGACTTTACGAACGTACGTCCGGCAGTATGATTGTACTCCAAGGAAAGCGACAAAGTAGGCGAAATCTGTAACACCAGTTTGAGACCTAAACAAGGTGGAACAGCGGGAGAGCAGATAAGGCTCAAAACACAGGTATTAGGCACTCTATCTTCCAAGGAGGGGTTTGAAAATTGTTTCTGAGGGATTCTTCGCGTTCAGTCGGAGTCGATGAGCAACC
>NZ_JBLGBY010000012.1:0-50614 GCF_047616845.1 Natronomonas sp.
CGAGGCGTCGCGCGATGACCCGGGTATGGACGCCGAGGCGTCGCGCGATGACCTCCAGGCCGACGAGGTTGCTGTCGAGGAACTCCTCACGCAGCTCGAGGAACTGGAGGCGTCCGTCGACGACCCTGACGAGCGCCGTGAGGTGCAGCGCGCGATTCGTCTCGTCGACAAATTCCCGGGCGATGGGGTTCGGGAGAGCATCAAGAAGTTCACACGCCGGGACATCGCCGAGTCGTTCGTCGGCGCGATTCTCATCTCCCTCCCGATGCTCCTCGAAGACGGCGTTTTTGAGATCGCCGAGTACCTCCTCGCCACGCCGTGGCTGTTCGCTGTCAACGCCGCCTTTGTCGTTCTCATCGCCGTCAGCCTCCTCTACTTCGCCGACATTCGCGATGTCGATGTCCACCGTCCCATCTTCGGGGTCATCCCGCGGCGCCTGCTGTCGGTGCTCGTGGTCGCCTTCGTCACGGCGACGTTCATGATGACGCTGTGGGGACGCCTGGAGGGCTGGCAAGACGCCAGCGTGGCGCTCTCACGCATCTGTGTCGTCTGGACGGTCGCCTCGCTCGGCGCCGCACTCGGGGATATCCTCCCGGGTGAATCCTCCGGCACGGACATCAACGACGAACTCGATGACCTCGGCGAGCGCGTCGGCATCGGCGACGAGGAAGGGCGGTTCTGAAGCCGCGGTCACGCCCCAAGCGGCGACGCAGTCGGAATCTCGATGCCTCGTTCTTCACAGAGTTCGCGCGCGTGCTCACGAACCGTCTCGGGTGTCGGAAACGCCCTCGAAAATCCGTTCGTACTCGTCTTCATAGCGCTGGTACCGGCCGATGGAAGGCGGTCGCTGTGCATCCTGACTCACTTTCCGAATGCGCCGCAAAATCATCGAAACGTTCGCCATACATCGGCTTCGACCGGGAGCGGAATAACGCTACTTGCCGTCAGTCGTCCCGTTTCGCACCGGGATTGGTGACGGCGCCGTTTGACGCCGACCCGAACGCCTGTCCGTACTTCGCGAGCACGCCCGTCGAGTAGTTCGGCTCTGGCTGCTCCCAGTCTTCGAGCCGTTCATCCAGTTCCTCGTCGGTGAGGTCGACGTTGATGGAGCGGTCCAGAATGTCGATGGTGACGTGGTCGCCGTCCTCCAGGGCGCCGATTGGGCCGCCGACGTACGCTTCGGGCGCGGCGTGGCCGATCATCGGGCCGCGGGTGGCCCCCGAGAAGCGACCGTCGGTGAGCATCGCGACGTCGTCCTCGTGGCCGGCACCGACGACAGCAGCGGTGACGCCGAGCATCTCGCGCATGCCGGGGCCACCCTGCGGGCCCTCGTTGCGGATGATGATGACATCGCCGGACTCGATGTGGCCTTCCTGGACGTACTTCATCGCTTGCTCTTCGCCCTCAAAGACGCGGGCCGGCCCCTCGTGGTAGAACTTGTCGTCGCCGGTCACTTTCAGGACGGCTCCTTCGGGCGCGAGGTTGCCCGTGAGGATTTTGATAGCGCCTTCCTCGTTGAGCGGGTGTTCGACCGAGTAGAGGAACTCCGCGTCGATGTCCTCCGTCGGCGGGAGATAGCCCGTCTCTTCGAGGTGAACGAGTTCCTCCGCGATGGTTCGGCCCGTGACGGTCATCGCGTCGCCGTGGACGTAGCCGCCGTCCATCAGCCGGCGGATGACGACCGGGACGCCGCCGATCTCGTGGAGGTCGTTCATGACGTGGACGCCGCCGGGCTGGAGGCTGGCGATTTTGGGCGTCCGCTTCGAAATCTCGTTGTACTCCGTGATATCGAGGTCGATGCCGGCCTCGGCGGCCAACGCCAAGACGTGCAGCACGCCGTTGGTCGACCCGCCGAGGGCGACCTGCACGGCGATCGCGTTCTCGAAGGACTCCTTCGAGAGGATATCGGACGGCTTGCGATCTTCCTGGACGCATTCGAGGACGAGTTCGCCAGCGCGTTCGGCGACCTCGTAGCGTTCCTCGTCTTCCGCGGGCGCGGAGGCCGAGCCCAGCGGCGCGAGGCCGAGCGCCTCGCTGATGGACGCCATCGTGTTCGCGGTGAACATCCCGCCACAGGAGCCGGCACCCGGACAGGCGGCGTGTTCCATGTCTTCGAGCTCTTCCTCGGACATATCGCCGCTTGCGACGGCGCCGACGCCCTCGAAGACGTTCTGAATCGTGATTTCGCGGCCCTCGTGCTCGCCGGGCATGATGGAGCCGCCGTAGAGGAAGACGGACGGCAGGTCGGTTCGAATCGAGGCCATCATCATACCGGGGAGGTTCTTGTCACAGCCGGCGACGGTGACCAAGGCGTCCATGCGCTCGCCGAAGGAGACGAGTTCGACGGAATCGGCGATGACTTCCCGAGAGATGAGCGAGGCCTTCATCCCCTCGGTGCCCATCGAAATCGCATCGGAGATAGTGATGGTGCCGAACTCGATGGGCATGCCGCCGGCGTTGTCGACGCCGTCGATGGCGGACTGGGCGACGTCATCGAGGTGAACGTTACAGGGGGTGATGTCGGCGGCGGGGTTCGCGACGCCGACCATCGGCGAGGCGAGGTCGTCGTCGTCGTATCCCATCGCCCGGAACATGGCGCGATGGGGTGCACGCTCTGGCCCCTCCGTCACCTCGCGGCTTCGGAGGTTTTCGGACTTCTCGCGGTCGCCCGGCTCTTCACGCTCGGGCGGCTCTTGGTGGCTCATGCTATCCACTTGCCGTCGAAGGACTTAATGACCCGTATATCGGTCAGTTTTTGCTCGCAAAGCGGGCCGACTGGCGGACACTCCCGCTGCCGGTGTCGAAACCCACAACTCCGTGACCGTCCAAGAGGCGTCAATGCGCGTCCGCGTCGACGCCGGCGCTCGGCTTCACGTCGGCTTCCAGAACCTCTCGCTCGCCCACGAGCGCCTCTACGGCGGCGTCGGGGTCGGCCTCGAAGAGCCAGGCGTCGTCATCGAAGCCGAACCCGCCGAGAGCGTCGTCTGTGATGATGCTCTCATCGCCGACTACGCCCAGCGGGCCAGCGAAGTGCTCGGCGTCGACGGCGCAAAACTGACCGTCGAGGAGACACTCCCCCGTCACGTCGGCCTCGGGAGTGGCACCCAGACCGCGCTGGCGACGCTCGCTGCAGTCGCGGCCGCCCACGACATCGACTCACGCGTCCGCGAGCACGCGCCCGACCTGAACCGCGGCGGCCGAAGCGGCGTCGGCGTCGCCACCTTCGAGGCAGGGGGGTTCGTCGTCGATGCCGGCCACCCGACGGAGCGGTTCACGACCGCACCACCGGAATCCGGCGAGTGGGAGGTACCGGCCGTCGTCGCACGCCACGACCTCCCCGAGACGTGGCGATTCGTTCTCGTGTTGCCGGACGCTGAACCCGGCCGGAGTGGCGAAACCGAAGATGAGAGTATGCGCGCCGTGGTCGAACGCGCCGACCCGGCCGTGGCCGATGACCTCGCGACGCTTCTCGTCCGGCGATTGCTCCCGGCCGCCGCCGAAGGCCGGCTGGAATCGTTCGGCGATGCGGCGGGGGCCTTCGGCCGACTCAACGGCGCGTGGTACGCCGACGAACAGGGCGGCGTCTACCGCCCGCCTGCGGGCCGACTCATCGATGCCTTGGCCGACCAGCCGTCGGTTCGCGGCGTCGGCCAGTCCTCGTGGGGGCCAGCAGTCTACGGTGTGACGGACGCGTCACTGGCCGGGGAGGCGCGAGCAGCCGCCGAAACCGCCCTCAAAGAGGCCGGGGTCGACGGTACCGTCGAAATCGTCGCGCCTCGAAACGAGGGGGCGCGCATCTCGCTTCCGTAGGCGACTGACCGCTGATCGACCGAAACGACTGAACGGTTTAAGGGCTCGCAGCCAAAATCGGGGGTATGGATCGTATCCCATTCGGGATTCGCCGGCTGGACACGACGATCGGTGGTGGTGCACCGCCGGGTAGCGTCGTCCTGCTGTCGGGGCAGGCCGGCGCGGGCGCCCGCGAGTTCATGTACACGTCCGCAATGATGAACGGCCTCGCGGAGAGCGACCCTGACCTCTTCGAACTCTACTACGGCGGCATCGACGACCGTGCGACGACGGTCGATGAGGTTCATTACGTCTCCTTTACCTCCGACGAACGACAGGTTCGCCGCGAGATGTCGCTTGCGATGGACGAAGAGATCGTCGACGCAGCCATCGAAAACGTCGAGTTCCACGACCTCTCACCGGAGTTCTTCAGGCTCAGCCCCGTCCCACGGGAGTGGTACGCCGCCAAAACGCAGAATATCTCCAAACTCGGGCAGAATCAGGAGCGTGAAAGCGTACATGAAGCGCTCGGTAACCGCGTCACGAAACACGCCTCCAACAACGTCGTCGTAATCGACTCGCTGGCCGACCTCATCAGCTCGGCGCGCGACAACATGCCCTGGAGTGACATTCCCGTTCTCTTGAAAGGGCTCTCGCGAGCAGCCTACGACTGGGGCGGCCTCATTCTCGTCCACGTCAACCAGGAGACGCTCAACGCCGAACGCCACGGACAGCTCATCGACTCTTCCGGCGGGGCGCTGCTTTTCGAGTGGGAGAGTGGCGGCTCCTCACGCGCCCGCACCATGGTCGTGAAACAGTTCCGTGGCGTGCTCTCACGCATCGAAGACGAGAACATCGTCCGCTTCGAGACGGAGATTGGGGACGCCGGCTTCGACATCAGCGACGTCCGGAAGATCCGGTAGCGACGACTCGGGCGAACCCTTAACTTCCCGTCCGTATAAAAACTGATAATGGATTCGGAGTCAGCGGAGGGGGCTGAGCTATCCGTAACGGTGCCGCCGCCGCTCGATGAGTGGCTCGACGAGCGGGCCGAAACGCTCGGTGCCGACCGCCAGGAACTGATTGTACAGCTGCTCAGCGCGTATCGTGCAGCGGCTGACCTCGACGATACCGTCGCGATGTTCGGCGGCGAGGACATCGAACAGCGGATCGACGAGAGCCTGGAGGAGCGGCTCGAATCGCTCGATACCGGCGATACCGAGGCCGAAATCAAAGACCTCGAAACGAAAGTCGACGACAGCGTCGACGACCTGCGAAACCGCATTCTTCAGCTTCGGGACGGGATGAAAAACCGGGCGAAGAAAGACCACAGCCACCGCGAGTTCGAACAAATCGGCGAGCGTATCGATGGCCTCTCCGAGAGCCTCGATGCGGTCGGTAGTGACATCGCCGACCTGTCGGACGACATCGAGGCGACTGACGATCGTCTCGATGACGTAGAGTCGAAACTGACGCAGCTGGCACAGGCCGTCGTCGCACTGCGCCGCCAGGCCGGCGCTTCGAACTCACTCGACGCGGAGCATCTCGACCACATCCGCCGGGCTGCGAACGAACGAGGCGTCTCGAAGGGCGAATGTGTCGAGTGCGGCCACAACGTCCAGCTCGGCTTGCTGACCGAACCGGCCTGTCCCGCCTGTGGGACTGCGTTCCGCGACATCGAGTTCCCCTCTTCGGTGCTGGGCTCGTTCGACCCCCGGAAACCGAAACTGACCGACACCGAGCGACCTGACTCGGGGCCCACGGATGAGTGAGGAAGACCCGTTCGACGACCTCGAGGTGAACGACGACGCCGACGACGAGGCCGAGGATCTCTTCGCCGAGATGGAGAGCGCCGACATAGACGCAGACGCTGTCTGGGAAGAACTCTCCGAGGGCGAGACTGCTGACGCGGAACCGACAACGGGCGAAACGCCTGTCGAATTGGACGACGTGGACGTCCGCCCCGATGCGAACGAGGCCATCGTCTCGAAGCACCGGTACTGCCACCGCTGTGAACACTTCTCGGAGCCGCCGGACGTCGCCTGCCGCAACCCCGACACCACCATCGTCGAGATGGTCGATATCGACCACTTCCTCGTTCGGAACTGCCCTGTCGTCGAACGCCGCCGTGGCCCGAGCGGCGCCGCTCGCAACGATGAGGGCTGAACGGAGTCGGTCGAATCCGCACACTTTTGCCACACTCGTTCGTAGCCTCGCGCATGCAGTTTTGCGATGAATGCGGCTCTATCATGCACTCGACGGACGGGGAGATGGTGTGTTCGTCTTGCGGTGCGACCCAGTCGAAAGACGAGGAGATGGCCGAGGAGTTCGTCTCGACCGAAGCCCAGACGGAGGGCGACGTCATCGAATCCTCGCCGGAGGCGGACTTCGAAGGCAAGCCGACCGCCGACGACGTGACGTGTGACGAATGCGGCCACGGCGAGGCGTGGTACACCATCAAACAGACCGCCTCCGCAGACGAACCGCCGACACGATTCTTCAAATGCAAGGAGTGTGGGCACCGCTGGCGCGAGTACAGCTGATCCACGCGGGCAGCGGGCTCGCCGAATCGCGCCCTTGAAACGCCCGCCGCCCGACGTTCCGACAATGAGTGACGATCACGAGGACGAACACGCATCCCCTGAGAGGGAGGCGTTCAATCACGACCCCGTCGAGCACGCGACCGTCTCAGCGGGCATGAGCGTCGCCGACCTCGCAGACGAGTACGGCAACGCCGGCATCGGCGCGGCCGATATCGCCGAGGCCATAGACGTCACCGGCGAGGCGTTCAGCCGCGAGGAGACGACGGTCTTCTTCGGACTCGCGGGCGCGATGGTGCCCGCCGGGATGCGCGCTATCGTCTCCGATCTCATCCGCGAGGGTCACATCGACGCCCTGGTGACGACCGGTGCGAACCTCACCCACGACGCTATCGAAGCCATCGGCGGAAAACACCACCACGGAACCGCCGAACACGGCGAACTCACTGAACGCGAGTACGATGAACAGCTTCGCGATGAGGAGGTCGACCGCATCTACAACGTGTATCTTCCACAGGAACACTTCGCGCTGTTCGAAGAGCACCTCCGTGCAGAGGTGTTCCCGGAGGTTGGTGAGGAGGTGGTCTCAATCGCCGAGTTCACCCGCGAGCTTGGCCGGGCCAATGCCGAGGTGAACGACCGGGAAGACATCGATGAAGACGCCGGTATCGCCGCGGCAGCCTACGAGAACGACGTGCCGGTCTACGCGCCGGCGATTCAGGACTCCGTCCTCGGCTTGCAGGCGTGGCTCCGCTCGCAGGTCACCGGCTTCTCCCTCGACGCGTTGAAGGACATGTCGCCGTTGAACGACCTCGCCTACGAGGCCGACTCCACGGCCGCATTCGTCGTCGGCGGCGGCGTCCCGAAGAACTACGTCCTCCAGACGATGCTCGTCACGCCCGACGCCTACGATTACGCCGTCCAGTTGACGATGGATCCGCCACAGACCGGCGGGCTTTCCGGGGCGACGCTCAACGAAGCCCGCTCGTGGGGCAAACTGAAGAAGGACGCCCGGAACGTCTCCGTGTACGCCGACGCGACGATTACGCTCCCGCTCGTCGTCGCGGGCGCGCTCGACCGCGCGGAGTAGCAGTCACTACTCGCTGAGTCCCTGCTTGATACCCCTGACGAGGGATTCGACGTCCTCTGGATTCGCGTCGACGTTGAGCGTCAGCGTGTGGTCGCCCTCACTCGGTAGTGTGGCTTCGAGGGCGTCTGCCGAAACGTCGAGTTCTCCCAGTGCTTCGGACACCTCTGCCTCGATGTCCGGTTCGGATCCGGCCTCGGCTTCAGCTTCTTCGGCTGCCTCCGTTTCGGCCTCCGCTTCTGCTTCAGCCTTGGTTTCCTCCTCGGCTTCGGCCTCTTCAGGTGAGGTCGCGATATCGATCGTCCCCGAAACGGGGTCGGTCGAGATCGTCACTTCGACGCCCGGCTCCGCATGGATATCGAGCGTCACGCCCGAGCCGAGTTCGGCTTCCTCGACCGCCTCCGTTTCCGGGGAACCCCCATCGGTTTCCTCGATTTCTTCGGTGGTCGATTCCGCCGCTTCGTCCATTGCGTCCGTTGCGTTTTCTGCCATGGCTTCGTCGACCGATTCTTCTGTCCCCACCTCGGCGCCGACCGGCACCCCCTTAGCTTCGGCCGTCGTCTCTGCTGGTTCGGCTTCGGCGACACCGTCGCCAGCGGGTGTTACTTCCTCCGTCGTTTCTTCGGTTTCTGCCTCGGCCTCATCCTCTGGCGGTTCTTCTGCCTCCTCTGCCGGTTCCTCGACACGTTCTACGGCGGCATCTGCCTCCTCGATAGCCGCTTTTCCCCCGTCTATCTCCTCGGTCTCCTCCGCAGCCGTGGCGCGTTCGGACTCGGGCAGACGGTACCGTCCGTCCGCGTCCCGTTCGAGAAGGTCGATCCATTCGAGCATCTCCAGGAGCGTCCGAGTGCCGGTCTCGACGCGCGAGGATTCGGGGTCTTCGCCCGTCATCGCGGCGACGACGGGGATGAGGTTTTCTTCGGAGAGCGGATTTCCCCGAACCACGCCCTGAATCTCTTCGGTCACCGGCCACGATTCCAACTGCTCGCGGAGATTCTCGACCGCCTTCTCCTCTTCTGCGACGAGAAGCGCCCCCGCGATGTCCGCGCCCGTCTCCGTCAGCCGGTGTTTCTGCTTCACCTTCTCGAGGATGCCGAGTGCCTCGAAGAACTCGTTTTGTCGGCCTGCGGCGTCAGTAACGCCAGCGTGCTCCTCGATGTCGGTCGTGTAGTGAGGTTCCTGGGCGGCTCCGACCGACGCCCACCCGGTGAGGATGTCCTGCAGCGTGTCGAGGCTGACACCTTTCGGTATCGAGTGGTCTGCCATACCTGTCGTTTCAACGCACAGTCACTAAAAACGAGTTGTCGAATTGACAGTGTTCGAGCGCTGGCTGGAGTTACCGCCCCCGGGTTTTCGTGCTTCCGCACTTCGGACACTGCGTCAGTTCGCCGAGTGGTGGGTGTTCGACGGTACCCCACTCCTCGGATCCCTGTTGCGCCTCGTAGCCGCACTCCAGACATTGGGTCATGCTCTCGGCTGACATACTCAATTCTCGAACGTCGGGGCACTTAACGCTACTCCGGGTCGGTTCGAGCGTGGAGTCGGCTCGCATCGAGGCGGAGATGATGGTACAGAGTGCCCGAAAGCGCCGATTCGGCAATCCGCCTTCGAAAGGTCTCGACGAGCCGCTCCGGGCAGTAGCCGGCTTCGTTCCACGCTGGCACGAGCGAAACCCACCCAAAGTCACCACTGGTGGCACTTTCTGGCCGCGAACCGAGACCCTTGATGAGAATCGGCCGAACCGCCATCCATTTGCGGGTGGCCCGCCTCGGTCGATTCACAATGGCAGACGCCTCCGAACTCTTGGACGAACTGCAGATCGAACTGGAAGAAACTGGCCGGTCGCTCGGCGAACTCCTGCAGGAAGCTCTCGAAGACCCCTCCTCGGCGCCCGACGTGGTCGCCGAACTCATGCAGGAAGCCCAAGAGAGCGGCCAGTCGCTCGGCGAACTCTTCCAAGACGCGAGCCAGGACACCCTCGAGCAGTTCGGCGGTGAGGATCTGTTCATGGTCGACGACGAGCTCTTCCTCGACCTCGAGGACGGCCAGCTTCCCCTCGACCCCACGGACGAGGACTTCCTCCGCCAGCTCGACGTTTTCGGCGTCGGCGAGAGCTTCGGCCTGATTCCCTCCGACAAGGAGTAGCGGAACCGACTTTTCCGTCGCGTACGTACGCCTACCTGGCCGATGACGAGCGACCGGGCCGAGTCTGTGTAGGCAGCCGACGGTGACGAGCCCTATGAGTGCCGAGGCCGCTATTTTTGACGGTAGAGGGTGTCTCTGAGGGCATCTAGTTGTGGCCACAGTAGACATAGCCCCCAGTCAGATCCTCGCCGAGCGGGGCAAACACGGATTTAAGAGCAATGCCGAGCAATCATATGCTATGGCCGCTGAAATTTCCGACCGGGTTCGAGAAATCGCCGAGGCTCGCGGCCTTCCGGAGTCGGAAGTGTTCGAGCGAGCACTCGAGCGCGGTCTCGAAGACCTGTGGGAGGATCTCGTGCTCGCACGGTACCTCGACGGAGAACTCGACCGCGAGGAAGCCGTCGAGCACGTTGGTCGGACGAAAGTCGAGCGAGCGGAGCGAGAGCGTGAAGTCGTCGACGAAGATGTCGACTGGGGCTTGAACGCGTGACGTTCGCGACTGTTTCGGACGCAGGGCCGCTCATTCACCTCGCCGAGATCGATTCGCTCGAACTATTGTCAGCGTTCGATACGCTCCTGATTCCGGAGACAGTCTACGAGGAAGTCGAGATGGGCGGCATTCCCGACGGGCTATCCGACCTCTCATCCCAACTCATCGAAGCCGACGAGAAGAGAATCGAATCCAAGGAGCTGGATCCAGGAGAACGTGCCGCGTTAGCAGCCGCAAAAGAACGCGAAGTTGTTCTTCTGACCGACGACCTCGCTGCTCGGGAGACCGCTTCCGACACTGGCGTTGAAGTACACGGCTCTATCGGCGTCATCGCACTTGGATACGGCCGTGGATTACTCGACAGAAACGAGGCGGCGTCACTGATGCGAGCACTCCAGCGGGAGACGAGCCTCTTCGTGACCGAGGCAGTCGTGGAGCGGGGGAGTCCAGATGCTGAACGAGCAGTAACGGAACGAGGGGGCTCCATAGACGCGCTAAACACATTCACTATGGATAGATTGTGAGTCGTGAGTGCCGAGGCCATCTCATCCGATGCCGCGCTACTGATTCGTCGAGATGACTTCGACAACGTCGCGGTGGTCGAGCACGGTATCGGCGCCGACCTGACGGTCGTTCCGGCAGTCGATACCGTGGAGGAACCCCTCGCCGATGTCCGAATGGAGGTGATAGGCGAACTCTTCCGCGGTCGCATCCTCGGGCAGCAGGAAGCAGTCCCGGAACGGCCCTTTTGACCAGTTTCCGGAGGCCGAGCCGGGGAAGACGGCTTTCAGTTCGAGGACATCGAAGGCGGCGACCTCCAGTGCGCGCTGAACGCCGGTGCCGTCGTACTCCTCGAGGAACGTCCGAATCTGTTCGAGGCCGGCGGCCTTCTCGCGGGGGAGGTCGGCCGTAATCTCGAAGTCAGCATCGCCGGGCGTGTAGTCGACGACGCCCTGCTCTTTGGCGTTTTTCAGCGCCTTCTCGGCGTGGGCAGACGCCGGGACGAACTCCAGATGTTCGTAGTCGGGGTCGTTCGTAATTGCCTCCCAGTTCGCCTGGGCAGTCTCGGTGTCCATCTTGTTCGCGGCGACGACCATTGGCTTCGTTCGCTTGCGGATTTCGCGAGCCAGCTCCGCCTTCTCGTCGTCGTCCCAGGAAAGCGGCGCGACCTCGAAGCCGAGCGCGAGGATGACCTGCTTGATTTCGGCGGCCGAGATGCCGAACGCCGACAGTTGCTCCGCGAGGATGTCCTCGGGGTCGGGGTCTGCCATATGTTGGTTCTCGTAGCGGGTGACGCCCTTCTTGAGAATATCGAGATACCACGCGTCGAGCTCCGCCTCGAGGAAGTCGATATCCTCACGGGGGTCGTGGCCTTCGGTCGGCTCGCCCTCGATGTCAGTGGTCCCGGAGAAATCGACGACGTGGACGAGTACGTCCGTCTCGTTGAGATCGGTGAGGAACTGATTGCCGAGGCCGCGGCCCTCGTGGGCGCCGGGGACGAGCCCCGCGACATCGACGAGTTTGACAGGTACGAAGCGGGTGCCGTCCTCGCAGACGCCGACGGAGGCCTCACACGTCTCGCCGAACTCGGGGGCCGCACACTCCGTGCGGACGTACGCCTCGCCGATGGTCGGGTCGATGGTCGTGAAGGGATAGGCCCCTTCGGGCACGTCGTTCATCGTCGCCGCGTTGAAGAAGGTCGATTTGCCCACGGAGGGCTTCCCGACCAGACCGATCCGATAGCTCATTACCAATGCGAGGTGCTCGGTGCCTAAACGGATTTCTACCGCAGGAGACGCGTGTGGTGTGTTCGCAGGGAGTGCACGAACGGCGGTTCGGCCGACCTCTTTCCGAGTCAGTCGCCTGCAAGAACGCTATTGCGTAGTGCCCGCCCGGAACGTCCGTACGATGTCGCGCTTGCCCTCTTCGGCGTCGACCGCCTCGAAGCCGAGGTCGGTGAACACGCCGTTCCAGTCGCGGTAGTACAGCGGGAATTCGCCGTTGACGTAGTTCACGCCGTCGTCGGAGTCGGCGTCGTCGCCACCCTCGTTTTCGACGGTGACGAGAACGTCGTCGGTGATGCGAGCGATCTCTGCGAACACCCACTCGACGTCCGGGTGGAGATGCTGGAGCGTCTCGACTGAGTACACCGCGTCGAACTGCCCGTCGTCGAACGACTTGATTACGTTCTCGATGGCGGCGTGATGGAACGTCCCCGTCTCGGCGAGGTCGGGATAGGTCTCGTCCATCACCTCGAAGGCTTCCTCGTTGAGTTCGATGCCGGTCAGGTTCTCGAAGCCGTCATCGTGGAGGTGTGCGAGGTGTCGGCCCGAACTACAGCCGAGTTCGAGGATGGCTGCGTCACGGCCGAGGAATCGGTCGATGGCGCTCCGCACCGATTCGCTTCGGTCGTCCGGGCCGTGGTGGGCGTAGTACGTCGGCGAGTACTCGCCGGAACGGTCGGCCCACTGGCGTCGAACCTGATTAGAATCCACGTTTAATAACTGTCGTACATACCTAAAGGCTCGTCGACTGCGCGGCGCGTGCGCTGTCGGGTATCAGCAGCGAGAAAATCACTGTGCGACGTGAAACCCACTCGGAGTCACACGGCGGCCGTATTACTCGATGTGGCCTTCGCGGCGGAGCTGGTCTGCGTCCTGCTCCTCGTAGCGCCATTCGATGTTGGCCTTCTCGTCCTGCCACGACCACGGCTCGACGAGGACGACGTCGCCCTCACTGATCCAGGTTCGGTACTTCATTCGGCCGGGAATCCGGCCCATCCGGTTTTTGCCGTCAGCACAGCGCACACGAACGTGATTGCCGCCGTTGTGTTCCGTAACGACCGCAAACAGCTCGTCGTCGTTGGGCATTCGAAGGTTCTTACGCCCACTTTCTTCACTCATACATACTCTACGCGAGGCGCACGTTAAAGTGCCGTGGAACTCTCGATAGCGTGTACCACGGCCACGCCGAACGGGATATCTATCGATTTCTGCAGTCTGTGGGTTCTCATCGACAGAAGCGTGGCTCTTCTCGGACAGCCGAAAGGTCGAAGGGCCTGGAGTGTCCATTGGTAACACAACGCATGGCCACCACCGAGGCGACCCCCGAGATGCAGGAGGCCCCGATAGACGCGGCAGTGGTCGAGCGGGTTGGCGAGCGGGCCGAGCTGGATTCACAGCGAATCGCGAACGCCATCATCGCGCTGAACGCGGAGCTGCTCGGGCGGCACTCCTCGTTCGAGCGGGACTACAACTACGTGACCATCGATGGAACGCGCGCCTACCGCGTCCACGAGGCCGAATGGGAAGCGCTGACGGACGATTTCGACCTCGATGACGGCCTCGCAACGTCGGTTCGGGCCGCCCACACCGAACAGGCTCGGCTCCTGTTCGCCCGGTCGGTCTGTTCGAACGACGTGTTCGAGGCCGAGGAGGCAGGCGTCGTCATCGGCATCGAGACCGCAGAACAGTTCTGACCGTCAGCCCGTCGTCGCGTTGCCGTCGGTCTGTTGGATGACGTATCGCTGCCCGACCATCGGCTCCAGTAGCGAGTCGACGGGCGCCTTGTCGTCTCGCAGCGTCGGGACGCCGTCGGTCGGCGGTGGCTCCTCGTAGGTGGCGATTTCGCTTTCGAGGTCGATGCCGATATCCCGGCGGTCGTTGCGGGCCTGCAACTCCTCGGTCGTGAGCCGCGTCCGGTTCTTCGTCGCGACGAGTTCGATGTTCTGGACGACGGCGCCGTCTGTCGTCGGGAACGTGTACACCTGTGGATACACCTCACTCATCGTCCGGTACTCGGCGCGGTAGAACTTTGAGGCCGGCCCCGACGGCGCCGAGATGAGGTTCGCAAAGAGCATCCCATCCTCCGAGAGGCGGTTGGACGCCAGTTGCATGAACTCCACCGTCGTCAACTGGAAGGGCACCTTGTCCTTCTTGTAGGCGTCCAGCACGATGAGGTCGTAGGTGTGGTCGGTCTCCCGGAGGAACTGCCGGCCGTCGGCGTTGTGGATGTTCAGTTGCTCGGATTCCTTGACCCGGAAATACTTCTTTGCGACACGGATGACCTCGGGGTCGATCTCCACGACGTCGATGGTCGCGTTGTACTCCTCGGCGAACCGTTTCGGCCCGGTGAACCCCCCGCCACCGATGAACAACACCCGGTCGATCTCGTCGGGGTCGTCGGCGAACAGGTACGGCAGGTGGAAATAGCGCGTGTAGGTGAACACGTGGCGGTTCGGGTCGGAGCGATCCATCGCGCTGTGTCGCTGGCCGTCCAGATACAGCGTGCGCGTGTCACCGAGGTCTGCGACCTCCAGTTCCTGATACGGCGTCTGGGTCTGGTAGACGACCTGGCCGCCACTCGAGACGCCGAGGGCACCGCTCCCGACGGCCGCGACGAGCAACAGCGTGACGGCGATGGTCGCGAACATCGGCTCTCGATCCCGAAGGGGCACTGTCAGGCTCGCGGCCGACCCCACGAGCAACAGGCCGAACACGAACCCGATGGCCTCGATGCTCAGCGAGGGAATGAGCAGAAACGTCGTCCCGAAGGCACCGAGGATGCTGCCGACGGTGCCGACGGCGTAGATGCGCCCCGAGGCCTCACCGACACCTTCCGTGTCGGACAGTTCAGCCGCATACGGGCTGATGAAACCAAGCAGGTAGGTCGGGGGGCCGAAAAGCAGGATGACCGCCGGCAGTGATGCGAACCGACCCGGCAGGGGGAAGCCGGCTGTCCCCGCGAGCAGCAAATCACCGGCGAACACGACGATAGCGACGTAGGCGGCCGTCCCGAGCAGCAGCCACGCGAGCCGTTCGTTGCTCGCCCGGTAGGCCGCCCGTTTGCCACCGTAGTGGTAGCCAAGACTCAGGGCCGCGAGAAAGACGCCGATGATGCTCCCCCATGTGTAGATGCTGCTCCCGAACTGTGGGGCGATCATCCGCCCGGCGAGGATTTCCAGCCCCATGCTCGCGACGCCCGAGACGAACACGGCCAGCTCCGGCTTGCTCGGCCGCGGCCGCCCGAACGGGCGTGTAGAGAACGGCGCCATTCGTCCAGTGGTTCGGCTAAATCGGTTTAAGTGTTCGTGCGGCGGAAAGCCCCACAGCAGCGGTCAGTTCTCGTCGAGCAACGCGTCGTCGCCGTACTCCTCGCGGAGTCGGTTCAGATACGCCCGCTGTTCCTCGACCCGTTGGGTCGGCTCGGCGTAGGCGTCCGCAAAGAGGTCGTCAGGGTCGGCCTCGATATCGGTTCCGCGTTCGATGGTCTCCGCGACGGTGTCCGTTACGTCCGTCTCGATGGCATCGATTCGCTCGTCGTCGAGGCTGCCACGGCCGTGGAGATAGCCTTCGAGCCGCGGAATCGGATCCCAGCGCTTCCACTGTTCGACGTCCTCGTCCGTCCGGTAGGCCGAGGGGTCGTCGGCGGTGGTGTGGGCGCCGAAACGATACTGTACCGCCTCGATGAGCGTCGGCCGCGTCGCGCGGCCGGGGGCGTCCTCCGCGGGCGGGCTCCCGTCCGGGTCTTTCGCCCTGGCGAGTGCCTCCTCGACCACTTCGTACGTCGCGAGCGGATCCATGCCGTCCACCTGGACGCCGGGGAAGCCGTAGGCCTCAGCCTTGCGAGCGAAGGAATCGCTCGCAGTCTGTTCTTCGGCCGGCACCGAGATGGCCCACTGATTGTTGTTGCAGATGAACACCGCGGGCACGTCGAAGACGCCGGCGAAGTTCAGCCCCTCGTGGAAGTCGCCCTCGGAGGTCGACCCGTCGCCGAAATGGCAGATGACGGCGTTATCGTCGCCGCTGAGCTTCGATGCCCACGCCATTCCCGTCGCGTGCGGAATGTGCGCTCCGATAGAGATGTTCAGCGGCGCGATGTTGTGGTCGATGAGCGCGGCGTTGCCGGATTCATGCCCCATCCAGTAGCGGATGTACTCCGCGAGGCCGCCACGGTCGACGACGGCGCCGTGTTCGCGATACTGATAGAAGATCCAGTCGGCGTCGTCGACGGCGTACATCGATCCGAACTGCGAGCCCTCCTGGCCGGCCAGCGAGGAGTAGGTGCCGACGCGGCCCTGTCGCTGGAGGCTAATCATCCGCTGGTCGAAATGCCGGGCGAGCCGCATATCACGGTACATCTCCACGAGGCGGTCGTCGGAAAGTGGCGGCTCGTAATCGTCCGACAGCGGCTGTCCATCGGCGTCCAGCCGGCGATGTATGTCCGCGTCCGCGAAATCCATGCCGCTACGTTGCGGACGGGCCATGATAGTTCTACGGCACCCGGCATCGGCGTGACGCAACGCTTTTTCCACCACGGGGTGTCCCTCCTCGCATGGCCGATTACATTGCCGTCGGCGAAGAGCAACTCTCACCCGTAGTCGTCGTCACGACCATCCTGCTCTGTGCCGCCTTCGCCCTCGGTATCCTGTACCAGCTCGTCACGCTCGTCCTGTAGCGACGGATGACTGCACGATTCGACCGAGATACGGCGCTTCTGTTCGCGCTTTTCATCGCCGCAGCCGCGTCGACGGCTATCATCCACTTCGTCTACCTCCCCCGCTACGTTCCGGACAGCTTCATCACCGCCCTGCCGTTCCTCGTCGTCGGCTGGGCCGGCTACGGACTGGCCTTCTACGCGCTCGGCCGGCTGTTCGCCTCGCCGAGCGATGTCCCGAACCTGCGCGCCGCGGATACTGGTGTCGCCCTCGTTCTCGTCGCCGTGGTCATCTCCGGAATACTCAATACCGCGGGACTGCCCGTCAGGACGGCCCCGATAGCGCATCTGCTGCCGACCCTCGGCGTCTACGTCGGCCTCGCGCTCGCCGGCTGGGGGTTCGGCAAGCGAACGACCGTCGTCAACAGGCTCACAAACGAGTGATCACTCCTCGTCGCCGACGACGAGCACGTCGACGTCGCTGACGCGCACGACGTGTTCGGCGACGCTGCCGAGCAGCGCGCGCTCGACGCCGCCGCGACCGCGCGTGCCCATCACGATGAGGTCGGCGTCGACCTCGTCGGCGTACGAAACGATTTCGTTTTTCGCCGGGCCCTCGGGGATGGCCGTCGTGACGTCGACGCCCGCTGTCTCGACCCGGGCTGCGATAGTCTCGACGAACTCCTCGGCGCGGTCACGAATCGCTGCTGCTGCGCTCTCGGCCTCGCCCGGGAGCCGATACGCCGAGATGGGCCCCGTATCGGCGACACAGATGACGTGTACCGTCGCGTCGTGTATCGCCGCCAGGTCGATGGCACGGTCGGCTGCCCGCTCGGCGTGCTCGCTGCCGTCGGTCGGAACCACGATTACGTCGAACACTGACAGAGCGTAGACGGCGACGATACAAAACTCGGATGGCTCCGTCGGGGTTTCGTCTCCCCCTCTCGCTCGTCCCCGCCGAGCGGAGTTTCTTGGTCGTGGAGCCCCTAGGCTCGTTGTGCCCGAGGAACGCGACCTGCAGCGGCCGACACACGCCATCCCGCCGCAGTCCGACGAGATTCGTGTCGAACTCGAACGTGGCGACCGGGAACTGCTTCATACGGACTGTTGTAACGATGTACCGGCGATTGCTCTGACGGGGGCCACAATCACCGGTAAAAGACTACAGCAGTCCGTATCACTGTCTGGCGTGTGGAAAACAGCTCCCCGCCCTCCGACATGGCGGCGGCTGTCTGTTCTGTGGCTCCGATGCCGTCATCATCGAGGCGTGGAACTAGCGGTACAGCGAGGTGTAGATCATCGCGAAGCCGATGATGAACGGGATCGTCTCCGCGATCTGCAGGTAGAGTAGGTCACGGCCCAGGCCGCCGCCGACGGCTACCTGCGTCGTGAGATTGGTCATGGCGACGCCCATGCTGAAGAAAGCAAAGCCGATGAACGCGTACTGGAGGCGCTCGGACTGTCGCTTCGAGTACGCCTGGAAACTGATGAGCGTGAGACCGAGCGAGAGTCCGAACAGGACGAGCCTGAGTAGAATCAGCGTGACCTGCAACACGTCGATCATGTTCGGGAGATTCCGTCCGAGATATTAAAACCCGACCCCGACTCCGACGCTGACCTCGCCCTTACTCCGCGCCGAGGTCGTCCCACAGCTGGGTGAACCGGTCGGGGAGGTTCTCCTTTCGGTAGATACGCACCTTGTACTCGTCGTCTTCGAGCTGTATGACCGTACTGTCGAAGTTGCACTCGTACACCTTGTAGTGATTGCCGTCGTCCGCGACGGCCGTTCGTTCGACAATGAGGTCGTGTTCCTGTAAGAGCTCCAGACGGCGGTAGATGGTCGGAAGCGAGAGATCACACTGCCCGGCGAGTTCCTTTGCCGATCCCGGCTCCTGGCTTATCGCCGCGAGCACGGTTCGGGCGTGTTGGTCACCGATAGTGTCGAGAACGTCCTCGATGCTTCGATCGTCTGCCACACCCAATGTCGGGTATGATTGCACAAAAGCGTTGTTGCAACCACTCGATTTGAGTCGGATGTCGGCATCCATTCTCCCGGCGGGACAGCCCGTTTCAAGTAGGTGGCTCTCCGACGTTTTCGCATGTACGACAGCATCCTGCTGCCAACGGACGGCAGCGACGGCGCCGCGGAGGCGCTCGACCACGCCATCGGCGCCGCAGACGCGTACGATGCCGAACTGCACATCATTTCGGTCATCGACCGACGGGTCGTTCTCGCGGCCGACGCCGACGAAAAAGCCACCGTTCGTACGGAACTCGCCGACGAGGCGAACGCCGCCGTCGATGAATTGGCGACGCGAGCCACGGATGCGGGCATCGAGGTCACGACTGACACCCCCGAGGGCGTCCCGCATCGTGAGATACTCGGCTACGCCGACGACGAAGACATCGGACTGCTCGTTCTTGGCACCCACGGACGAACGGGGCGGGAGAAACGCCTCAACCTCGGTAGCACGACTGAGCGCGTCGTGAAAGCCGCCGACCGCCCGCTTCTCGTCGTCAATATCGGATAGCGAGGGGCTGCCTGGAGTTATTCGACCGTGTTCCGAAGCGTGCCGATCCCTTCGTAGTAAATCTCTATCTCGTCGCCGCGCTCCAGCAGGCCCGGGTTCGCGGGGCTGCCGAAGGAGATGACATCGCCGGGTTTGAACGTGAACCGCTCCGAGAGGAACGAGATGACCTCACGCGGCTTGATGAACATGTTCTCTGTGTTGTCTTCTTGGCGGAGTTCGCCGTTGATGTGCGTCGTCATCTCGAGGCCAACGGGGTCGATATCGGCGATAACGGGCCCGAGCGGGCCGGATGAGTCGAAGGCCTTCCGCGCAGTGCGGCGCTCCTGGTCGAGACAGTCGAGGTCGTTGAGGATGGTGTAGCCCCGCACCACGTCATCGACCTCGTCCCCGTCGACGTGTTTGCATTCGGTGTCGATGACGGCCGCGAGCTCGCCGGCGTAGGTCAACTCCTCGGAGAAGGTGGGGTATGGAATCGGCGTCTCGGGGTCGTGCAGCGAGACCGGCGGTTTGATGAAGAAATCCGGCTCGTCGGGGATCTCGTAATCCATCTGCTCGACTTTCGCGCCGAAGTTGCGCCCGACACAGTAGAACACGGACGGCTCACAGGGCGCGAGGAGGGCGTACTCCTCGGGTTCGTAGCTACCGTCATCCGTATGCACAGTGCCGTCGTCGTACTCGCCTCCGAGAACGCCATCGGATGTCTCGATTCGTGCCTGCTTCATACGCGGGCCGGGGGGCGCCGCTGCCTTACGTGTTGTTATCGGCGGCTGTATCGAGCGGTTCGATTTCGTCGATGGAGACCACAGCAGCGGTTCGGTCGGTCTCCGTCAGCAGTGCCGCACTGACGACGAGCCGATACTCGCCCGTCGGAATCGTGACGTGGTATTCGATGCCGCGACGATCCGCTCCGGAGTCGACGACTTTCGGCGCGATGAGTTCGTGTACCGGGAGCGGGTCGCCGGATGGCGTTCGAATCTCCAGGTCGCCATCCGATGGTGCCATTCCGGTCAGTTCGTCGACGGATACCCCGAAAACGTCGGCCGCACGCTCGTTCGCGCGAACGATACGGCCGTTCGCGTCCGCGAGGATGATCGGCGTCGGGCTCACCTCGAGTAAACGATCGGCGATCTCGCGTTCGCGTTGCAGCTGCTCTTTCGTCCGGTGCTGTTCGGTGACGTCTCGTGTATTCACGACGAACCCCTCGACTGCGGGGTCATCGAGCCGGCTCACGCCTTTTGACTCCAGATGGAGCCACGCACCACTTTTGTGCTGGAACCGATACTCGACCCTGGGTCGATACTCCGGGTTCGTGAGCGACCGACGGAACTCCTCGATGACCCGTTCACGGTCGTCCTCGTGGACGTGTTCGAAGGCGACCGACTCGCGTAGCTCCCGGGACGAATACCCCGTGATGTCCTCGACAGAGGGACTGACGTACTCGAACGCACCGCTCTGGTTCATTACCGCCATCATGGCCGGTGACTGTTCAATGAGAGCGCGGAACCGAGCCCGCTCGCGTTCAATGGCGGCTGCAGCCTTCTCGCGGGTCTTCTCGACGGCTTCCGTCGCCCGTTTCGCATCGACGACGCTCTCGACGCGGTGGGCCAGCCGCTCGAATCGCTCCTGGCCACCCCCCTTGGCGATGTAGTCGGTCACCCCGAGCGAAATTGCATCGCTGGCGACGCCCTCCGACCCATCGCCCGTGAAGAGGATGAACGGAATCTCCTCGTCGAGGACGCGAACCTGTCGGAGGAGCTCCAGTCCGTCCGTTCCGGGCATCTCGTAATCGGAGACGATACAGTCGAACTCGCCCAGCCGGTCGGTCACGGTATCGGGAGTTGTGACCGTCGCCACCGACAGTCGCTCGTTCGCCGCTTCGAGGCTGTCCGCTGTGAGTTCGCCGAACCCCTCGTGGTCGTCGACGTAGGCGATTCGTATCGGTCGCCCCTGTGGTTTCGGCTTCGTTGAGCTTCTCTCTACGGACATTGCTACCAACCCTTCCGAACGTTCTATATAAATTCTAGGTGCAAATTCGAGAATCGAAAGTCACTGTTTCGGATAAGCGACGCGCACTGCCGCCGGAACGACCGTGAGCTCCGCCTGCCGAAGCGGTGTCGGAACCGGCGTGCCGTCGAGCTCCACGGGAAGACCGTCGGCCGACCGCACGGTGACCCTCTCGCCCGTCGCGTAGCTGACGGCCGGATGTTCACGGAGCCGGCCCACCCGAGCGAGACGGCCGAGACGAACCGATTCGTCGATACCAGTCGGTTCGATACTCAGCGCGTGCAGCAGGTCGTCGCCTGGCCGTGACTCTGGGAGCAACTCGAAATCACTGCCGCGATAGCGTCCGCCGCCGATGGCGACCAGTCGAGCCCGGCCATCGAAGAACGGCTCACCGTCGACGTCGACCGTGACCGAAACAGGGTCGTCGACGAGTGCGGCCTGCGCGGTCGCGAGGACGTACGCGACTGGCCCCGGAAGCGCCCGGAACCGTTCCGCGTTTTCGAGTGCGTTCCGGAACACTCCCGCCGTGAACCCCAACACGAAGTAGGTCGGGTCGATGTGCGGGTCGCTTTCGACGCAGCCGACCTCGAGAGGGCGGACTTCGACCCCGCCCGCCAGTTTACGGGCTATCGCCTGCCAGTCTTCGCCGCCGTATAGATGTCGATACGCGGAGTTGCCGCGTCCAGCGGGGACGACGAAAAGCGGTGTCTCGCTACCTGCCTCGATGAGTGCGGCCGCGACCTCCCGAAGCGTTCCATCACCGCCGATGACGACGACTATATCGCCCCATTCGGCTTGCTCGCGGGCGGCAGCGCCCACGTCGTTGCTACTCGTCGTGATTCGTGCATCGACCGCTGCATCCGGGAAGCAGTCGGCCAGTTCGGCGAATCTGGCAGCAGCGTTCCCACCGCCGGCGTAGGGATTCACGACGGCACCGACGCGTTCGGGAATCACTGGACAGCCCCCGATTCGGCGTCCATAAGCGACGCGAGCGACACCGTATCGGCGTCGTCGATTCCGAGCAGTCCTTCGACCCGACCCCGCGCAACCGATTCGCGGAGCCCCGTCTCCTGCAACCCTTCGAGACACTTCCGGCGCGCGACAGCTCGAATCTCGGCCAGGGGCTTGCCGGCGAACCCGGACGGATGACCGACAGTCGCCGACAGCGTGCGACCGTCGGTGGTCGTCACCTCGACTCGTGCGCCCATCCGTTTGTCCGCCGTCGAGAGGTCGGTCGGCAGCGGCCGCTTTCGGGCGAACCGAGCCAGCGTCGGCAGGTGTCGAACGGTCGCCCGTACACCGACGGTTTTCGCCGCATAGCCGATGACCGGCACGCCGACGCGACGCAGCATCGCACCGACGGGTACTTCCGATTCGAGCGCAGCCATCGTGAACGAGGCGTCGTGGTGGACGAACACGCGCTCGGCGAGCGTCCAGAGACCTTCGTCTGCCGTCCGCTTGCCCACCTGCCGTGGCGTGTGTTCGCCGTCGACCAGCGCCGCAGCGACGTTGTACGGAATGGTGAACGAGAGCGCCGACATCGGGCTCTCCGGGCCATCGAGATAGGGAGCCGCGAGGTCGTCGACCTCCGTTGCGAACAGCGACCCGTAGACGTCGACTCGTTGGATTTCGGTGCGGCCCGGGTCGAACCGTCCCCGAACATCCAGCGCGGCCTCGACGGGGGCCGTCACGTAGGCACACCCCGGCACCGCTTTGATCGTCACCGCCCGCGTGTGCCAGCGCTCGCCGAAGCCTTCGAGGAACTCCGGCAGAGGTAGGTCGGCGAACTCACCGAGGAAGCCCCCGTCCGCTTCGACCAGATCGGGGCGACCGCCGAGTCCCGCGCGGGCGGCGTCGACGGCAGCGATGCCACTCCGCACCGGCTCGCTCGCGCTCCAGACCTTCGCGTTGGCGCCGAGGAACGGCGGTTCCAGCGGCCACGGCGGCTGGAGGAGGGCCGTTCCGAGCGCGTTCGCGAGCGTCTCCGCGTCGTCATCTTCGATGACCGCCCGCCCGACCGCCGCCCCGACGGAGTGGATGTAGGCCGTCTGCTGGCCGCGGAAGGGGCCGATAGCGGCCGCCGAAGCGAGTCGGGCGGCGATCTCGTTGGCCGCGACGTGGGCGACGAGTGCGCGCTTGCCGCTCGCGTTGGTTGCTTCAGCGTACGCAAGCGGGACGAAGACGCTGCTGTGGCCCGTGTGGCCGCCGAGCACCGTGCCATCGAAATCCAGCGCCATCGACAGGGCGGCGTTGCCGACGGCTGCTCCCTCCGGCGTGCGGTCGCTGCCGCCGAGAAACGTCGCCTCGCCGCTCGGATATCTCGACTCGGTCGCGTCGGCGATGCGGTCGCCGAGTGGATGTGTGGTTGTCCAGACGCCCGCGCCGACCGTGCTCGTCAGCTGGGCCTTCGCGGCGCGTCGAACCGGTTTCGGGATGTCACGATACCGGAGCGAGGTCGCCCATCGGGCGGCGCGGTCGAGGAACGGGTCGAGCGCTGTCGGCTCCCCGCCGACGAACGGGAGCCGGTCGGTGATGGTCATTGCCCGACTCGTCGACGGCTGTCGGTTTATGCGTTCGCCTGGTCATGAGGGTTCGACGGCCTCGATGAGCGCCGGGCGGTCGTTTCCGGGGTTGTTGACCGCTGTCGAGACCGGATACGCGTGGAAGCCGTCGGCCGGTGCCGGGTCGAGCAGCACGTCCTCGCCCTCGAGCCAGGTCGTCTCTTCCTCGGGGTCGAGAACCACCGCCATCCGGTGATGAAGGGGTTCGACGACGCTGTTCGGCTCCGTCGTCACGATGGTGAACGTCTCGATGGGGTCTGGCTCCTGGTCAGGGGTGTCACCGCCGTCGCCGAACGACCCGAGACCGGTCTGTAGCGTGTCGGGCGTCCACCGCTCCCAGAGGCCGGCCATCGCGAACGGGCGGTCATCCTCGAAGGCGACGCGGTAGGGTCGCTTCCCGTCGCCGCGGTCGGCCCACTCGTAGAAGCCATCGGCCAGAACGAGACACCGACCCGCATCCGGCGTGTCGAGCCCTCCCTCGCTTCGCTCGCGAGGGCAACGACGGCTCTCGTAGGCGTCCGCGAAGGCGGGTTTCTCGTCGACTGTTTCGGCACGGGCGTTGATGTGGCCGTCGCTGCAGTCGTCGGCCCAGCGCGGAACGAGCCCCCACTCCAGCCGCTGGATGGCGTCCGACTCGGCGTCGGTGATGACCGGGAGCTGCTGGCTGGGAGCGGCGTTGTATCGCGGTTCGAACTCGAAGGTGAATGAGGCCCCGAAGCAGTCTTCGAGTTCCTCGGGCGGCGTGAACAAACTGTAACGCCCACACATGCCAGTGGCTACGGGCTGTGGTTCGATATAGATGGCGAACAGGCGGAGCGTGTCGCTCCGGCGGTGGCGCTCCGCGCTACGGCCCAGACCGACCGCCGGCTCGTCATCGAGTCGTGATCCGTCTGGCCGCGTTTCAGTATAAAAAGAGTCGGGTAGCCGTGATTATAGCTTCTCGGCCTTCTCTTTCGTCTTCACGACGATGGTGTCGGCCACGAGATCGCCGAGTCGCTGTTTTCGGTCGGTGACGTAGATGGCAACGAGGCCGATGAGATGGAGAGGGTATGGAAACCAGTCAACGATGCGCAGGATGGTTCGAAGCGCGGATTCCCTGTACGTGATGGGGTTTCCATCCTCGGTCACGACGACGATGTCCATCACCATCTTCCCGAGGGTCTGGCCGTACTCCGCCTCGAAGTAGATGAAGTACGCGAAGAGAAGCACCCCACCGAGCGCCGTGACGAGCGCCGAGAGCCTCGCGGAGACGACGCCGGCGATGCCGGAGAGAATCGAAACCGCTACGGCGAACAGGACGGCGTCTATCAGGAATGCGAGAATTCGTTTGAGGATGACGTCACCCTCGGTGCCCAAATCCGGTTGTGGCCGTTCGAATGTTACCATACTGGCTGCCTGCACTCCGGGAGTAAATAAAGATACATACCATCGGTGGCTCGGGTGCGGTCGTGTGGTCGTGATACATACCCGGTCAACGGCTATCCGGCGGATGGCCTATGTTGAACCATGCACGGGACACGACGGTCGTTTCTCGCCGGAGCAGCGGGCACGGTGGCGGTTTCACTCGCCGGCTGTCTCGGCGGCGGCGACGGGGGCGGGGAGTCCTTCGAGTCACACGATGCCTCGACGGGTATCGAGGCACAGCCGACGCTCGGAACCCTCGATGCACCCGGTATCATCGTCGGCTTCGAAGACCCGTCCTGTTCCTCCTGTCGACGGTTCGAAGAGCAGACCTTTCCACAACTCGAGGCAGAACTCATCACGTCCGGTGACGCCGCGTTCGTCTACCGGACAATCGATATAATCTATCCGTGGGGCAAGCCGGCAAGCCAGCTACTTGCCTCGACGTACGACGCCGCTCCGGAGGCGTTTTGGGGGCTGAAAGACCATTTCTACGCGAACCAAGACCGCTTCAGAAGCGGCGACGTCTTCGAGGAGGTACGACCATATCTCAAAGAGTCGTCCGTCGACGCCGGCGTGATTATCGAGTCCGCACGCGCGAAGGAGCACGACGCGTTCATCCAGAGCAATCGCGATGTGGCCGATTCGCTCGGCGTTTCAGCCACGCCGGAGTTCTTCCTGTTCCGTGACGGTGTGTTCCAGACGTCTGTTTCCGGGCCGCAGGGATACGACGTCTTCGCGAGCGCGCTCGGGTTCGAGTGAGATGGCTCGACGATTCCTCCCGAGTCTCCCGACCTCGGGGTCGGACTGGCGGCTCATGGGCCGAACAGCACGCCTTGTGCTCTCCCTCCCCGCATACGCCGCTCTCGGCCTGTTCGCGACGGGATTTGGACTGGCGCTTTTCGTCTTCTCGCTGAACATCCCACTGGTATCCTTCGCCCTCTCCGGCGACCTGGCGCTCGCTCGTCGCATCACGCTCCTCGTGTCCCTCTTTCCGTTCGTCGGGACGGGGTTTTCGACCATCCAGGGGCTTCTGCTCGTCCTCGTTTCGGCGCTTTTCGGCGTCGACATCGCGATGGTCAGCTATCACCTGCGAGAGCACGGCTTCTCCCTCTCCGGCGGTGGCGGAAGCGCCATCGGCGCGGTGTTCGGCGCG
Organism: Natronomonas sp.; assembly: GCF_047616845.1. Lineage (GTDB taxonomy): Archaea > Halobacteriota > Halobacteria > Halobacteriales > Haloarculaceae > Natronomonas. The sequence goes on from NZ_JBLGBY010000012.1 coordinate 26,140, forward strand.
CTCGGCGCCGGCTGTGCAGCCTGCGGGTCGGCGCTTCTGATCGGCATTCTCTCGCTTTTCGGCATCTCGACGACGCTGCTTTTCCTGCCGCTCGACGGCCTCGAATTCGCCTTGCTCGCACTCGTGACCCTTCTCCTGTCGATCTACTGGGTTGCCGACGGCATGCGCGGCGGGAGGGTCGCGGGCTGTCCCGTGGATTTGTAGGCCGTTCCGCCCGCGAATTTAAACGATATCGCGCCCTACGAGACCTGTGGCCGACGACGATACGCCGACGTTCGCCATCCCGGAGCGCCCCGAGCGACGCTACCCGCGACGCGGTGGTGTCGAATACGAGGGCGAGACAGTGTTCTCGCTCACGCCGACGGCCGAGCAGCCGGACGCCGACCTCGCGGCACTCGTCGAAGCCGTCCTTGAACAGCCGCCGTACCGCTACGGCGACTGGTTCGACCTGCCGATGCCGCTGTATCTCGTCCATGACGACGAGACGGGCGACACCTTCCGGGTCGCAGTTCGGGACGGCACCGTCGAGTTCCACGTGCTCCCGGCGACGGAATCGGCGGGCCTGCGCGCGCTCCATCGCCGACTCGATGCAGCCAGCGATTGTGGCTGGGCTGTCCGGTGCCGAACCGGGGCCGCGAGCGGCTGACCGTGACGTTTGGACGGTTTGGCCGCCGTACAGGTGTAACGCGCCGAAAAAACAGCCGAACGGGTATCGTTATTCTTCGAGGCCGAACCCGGCACCGAGAAGTGCAATCGCGAGCACGAGGTGCAGGACGTTGTCGGCCATGTTCAGCCCGATGAGGTCACCGAGCAGACCGGACGCAAGGAAGCCGGCGATCGTGACCACGAGATACACGGCACCGAATCCTTTCAGATACTCGCCGGCGTACTTGCCGCCCGCCGCGAGCCCCGCACCGATTCCCACCAGACCGCTGGCGAGGTGGATGACGTCGTGGATGTAGTTCCGGCCGAAGACGATGAGGTTGCCCTCCGCGCCGCCGAGTACCGGCCCGAGGATGCCCACGAGTACGAACACCGCACCGAAGACGAGCGCGACCGTCTTCTGTTGGCTACTGCCCGATTCGACACTGGACTGGGTACTGGTTGCACCTGCCATGCCAACTCTTGTAGAACCAGCAAATATAGCTGTTTGCCCAATTTCATACATACTCTGGCTGACGGGAACCCACAACCGACTTACCGGACGCTGCCCTCCGCCGACGTATGAGCGTCTCTCGCGTCGTCGAACTGGAGGGCCACATCATCGACTCGGGGATGATGCAGGCTGCATTCGGCATCATCATGGATCGCGGCGGCTCCTTCGACGTCGAGGAGTTCGACATCGGCCGCCGGAAAGATAAGGAGTCGTACGCCCGCCTGCTCGTCACCGCGGACACCGAAGAGGATCTCCAGCGTATCGTCCACGACCTCCACCAGCAGGGCGCGAATCCGGCTGACCCCGCTGACGCGACCCTGGAACCGGCGCCGGAAGACCGGGTCGTCCCGCACGGCTTCTACTCGACGACGAACCACCCGACGCAGATCCGCTACGAGGGCGAGTGGGTCGACGTCGAGGATGTCGAGATGGATTGTGCCGTCGTCGTCGAGGAACGGGAGTCGCCACGCGGCTCGGAGGAATCGAGCGGCAATGAGCCGCGCGACGGCGATTCGAACGTACGCGCGTACACGAAGGTACTCAACGCCGTCGAGGAGGGCGACCGCATCGTCACCGGCGACGCAGGCATCCGGGTTCAGCCGCCGGAACGCCCCCGCGACCAGGAGGGCGCATTCGGCTTCATGCAGGGCGGCGTCTCCTCGGAGCGGCCCTCCGAATCGACTATCCAGCAGATCGCGGAAGCCATCGAGGAGACGAAAGCCGAGGGTGGCAACGTCCTCGTCGTCGCCGGTCCCGCACTCATCCACTCCGGGGCGCGCGAAGACCTCGCCCGCCTCGTGGAGAACGGGTACGTCGACTCCCTCTCCATCGGCAACGGCTTCGCTGTCCACGACATCGAGCGCGACCTGTACGGAACCTCCCTCGGTGTCAACACGGAAACGCTCGACCACGCCCGGCACGGCCACAAACACCACATCTACGCTATCAGCGAGGTCATCCGGGCGGGCGGCATCGAGGAGGCCGTCGAGGACGGACTCATCGACTCGGGCGTCATGTACCAGTGCGTCGAAAACGACGTCCCCTACGTCATCGCGGGGTCGATTCGGGACGACGGCCCGCTGCCGGACACCATTACGGACGCCATCGAGGCACAGAACGCCATCCGCGAGCAGGCCCACGAGGCCGACATGGTGTTGATGTTGTCGACGCTTCTGCATTCGGTGGCCGTCGGTAACTGCCTGCCATCGACTGCTCGCGTCGTTTGCGTCGATATCAACCCCGCGACCGTCACGCAACTGCTCGACCGCGGGTCGGCACAGGCCGTCGGCATGGTCACCGATATCGGGACGTTCGTGCCGATACTCGCCGAGAACCTCTTAGAAGAGGGCGCCGTCGAACTGGACGATTAAGCGCCCGGAACGCCTTCACGGTACGTCGTGATGGCTTCGCTGGCCGATTCGAGCGCCGCTTCGAGGTCGGCGTCCGCGTCTTCCTGAATCTCCGAGATCGTCCGGAGCATCCGGGCGAGCACACCGTGATCCATTGTTCGCCCGGCGTCAATGGCCTTCTCGACGCGGCCGATGATGGTTTCGAGTCGTTCTGCTGCCTCTCCGTCCGCGAGGTCGCGGGCAGCCTGCAGTTCATCGAGTGCCGCCTGAAGTTCGTCTGCGCTCATCGTTATTCGAGTGGGATAGCGACGACCGGAATATCTATCGAAAGCAGGACGTCCTGTGCGGTCGACCCGAAGACGATTTTCCCGGTACGGGAGCGCTGTCGAATGCCGATGACGATCTCGTCGGCGCTGTGTTTCGAAGCGAACTTCTTGATGTCCGTTTCGGGATCGTTCCCGCGGACGAGCTGGTGGGTTTCGGTGTTCGGTAGTCCCTCGGCGAGCTCCTCCATTGCCTCCTCGCCGTCGATGACCGCACGGTCGGAGGTGCTGTCCCCGCCTTTTAGGGAGTTGATGATGTATACCGTATCATCGTCGGTGACGCGGCCCTGCAGATACCGTCGCAGTCGTTTGCTTGTCTTCTCGTTGTCCGTCGCGGCTAGGAACGTTGTCATGAGAAGACACGTCTACCGGCACCCTCTTAAAACTGCTCGCTCCGCGAGAGTTACACGTACGTGTATATCACATTGGATATTTGGGGAGTGTGTATGCAGTTGCGTGTGGCGGAACCGGGGCTCTCATTAGCCATGCGTCGCAAGAGCCGATACGCTCAGTTTCCTATGACAGCCAACGGTAGCCCCTACGCGCCCCACACCGACACCGAGACGGAGTCGATGCTCTCGGCAGTCGGCGCTGACAGCGAGGAGGCACTTTTTGACATCCCCGACGGCGTCCGTTTCGACGGTGCGTTCGGCATCGACCCCCGAAGCGAACAGGCGGTACGACGGCTCGTCGACCGGAGGCTCGATGAGAACGACGACCTCACAGAGTTCCTCGGCCGCGGCCACTACGACCACTACGTCCCCTCGATGGTTGATGCCCTCTCGGCTCGTTCCGAGTTTCTGACCAGTTACACACAGTACCAACCCGAGGTCGCACAGGGGTTCCTGCAGGCCCTGTTCGAATACCAGTCGATGCTCGTGGAGCTGACCGGTCTCGACGTCGCCAACTGCTCGATGTACGACGCGGCGACAGCGCTCGGCGAAGCCGCGACGCTCGCCACTCGCGTCCGCGAGACATCCGGCACCGTCGTACTCGTTCCCGAGTCGCTCCAGACCGGTTGCCGCGATACGCTGGAGAACTACGTCGCAGGCCACGACCTCGCCATCGAGACGTACCCGATGGATGACGGCAACGTCGACCGGGACGCCCTCACCGAGCGCGTCGGCGAGGAGACGGTGCTCGTCTACGCTGAGAACCCGACCATCCGCGGCACCATCGAAGAGCACCTCGATGCCGTCGGGCGGCTGACCGACGAGCACGACGCGCTGTTCGTCCTCGGCTCCGACCCCGTCGCGCTCGCGCTCCTCGAGGAACCGGCCGCCGTCGGCGCGGACGTGGTCGTCGGTGACGCCGCGACGCTCGGCTTGCCAGCCGCCTACGGCACGGGCCTCGGCCTCTTTGCCTGCCGAGAAGAATTCCTCCGGCAGGTGCCGGGGCGACTGGTCGGCGCAAGCGAAGACGAAACCGATCGGCGCGCCTACACGCTCACGCTCCAGACGCGCGAACAGCACATCCGCCGGGAGCGGGCCACCTCGAACATCTGTACGAACCAGGCGTGGGTCGCCCTCCGGACGGCGATGCACGTCGCATGGCTCGGCCCGGACGGCCTGGTCGACCTCGCTGAGGACTGTGTCACGCGCGCTCGCGACCTCGCCGACCGCCTCGATGACCTCCGCGGCGTGAAAGCGCCCGTCCACGACCGCCATCACTTCCGGGAGTTCGTCGTCCACACCGACCAGCCCGCACCGGCTGTCGCCGAAGACCTCGAGGACATCGGCTACGCCGTCCACGTCGTCGGTGACCACCAGATACAGGTCTGTGTCACGGAGACGAACGAGACCGATGTCGGTGGCTTCGTCACCGCCTTCCAGGAGGCTGCCCGATGACTGACGAGACACCGCTCACGTACGACCAGGCGCGCTGGCGAGACGACGAGGAGACCTACGAGCCCCTTCTCTCCGAGAAGCACACCGAATCCGTCGACATCGGCTCGTCGCTGCCGGATGACCTCACACGGGACAGCGTTGAGCTGCCGAACCTCAGCGAGCCCGAATTGGCCCGCCACTACACCCGGCTTTCGGAGATGAACTACGGCGTCGAATCGGGCCCGTTCCCGCTCGGCTCCTGTACGATGAAGTACAACCCGAAGTTCACCGAGGACGTGGCGGCTCACCCGAAGGCCGCCGTTCACCCGGGCCGTTCCGAACGGAGCACACAAGGAACGCTGCAGTTACAGTACGACTTGCAGGATTACCTCGGTCGCATTGGCGGGATGGACGCCGTCACGCTGCAGCCCCCCGCGGGCGCAGCCGGGGAGTTCGCCGGCATCCTCATCGCGAAGGCCTACCAGCAGGCCAACGGCGACGACCGCAGCGAGGTCGTCATCCCGGACTCCGCCCACGGGACGAACTTCGCAAGTGCCGCGATGGCCGGCTACGACGTGGTGACGCTTCCCTCCGCGGAGGACGGCCGCGTCGACCTCGAAGCGCTCGACGCCGCGCTCTCCGAGGAGACTGCCGCTCTGATGCTCACTAACCCGAACACGCTCGGGCTCTTCGAGCGTGACATCGAGGAGATTTCCGAGATGGTACACGACGTCGGCGGGCTGCTCTACTACGACGGTGCGAACCTCAACGCCCTCCTCGGACGCGCCCGACCCGGCGACATGGGCTTCGACATCATGCATTACAACGTCCACAAGACGTTCGCGACGCCCCACGGCGGCGGCGGCCCCGGTGCTGGCCCCGTCGGCGTTACCGAGGAACTCGCTCCGTTCCTGCCCGACCCACACGTCCGGACGTCCGATGGTGGGTATGAACTGTACGAGCCTGAACAGTCCATCGGCAAGGTACACGGCTACCAGGGCAACTGGCTCGTGCTTCTGAAGGCGTTCGCCTACATCGCCCGCCTCGGTGACGAGGGGCTGGCTGACGCCTCCGCGAAAGCCGTCCTGAACGCGAACTATCTCGCGGCGCAGATTGACTACGAGATTCCCTTCGGCCCGTTCCACCACGAGTTCGTCGCGAGTGCTGGCGAGCAGGACGCTGCCGACGTGGCGAAACGCATGCTCGATTACGGCGTCCACCCGCCGACGACGAAGTGGCCCGAAATCGTTGGCGAGGCGCTGATGACCGAACCGACCGAAATCGAGAACAAGCGCACCCTCGACCAACTCGCCGCGGCGTTCAACGCCGCCCGTGCGGACGACACCGAGACGCTCGAATCGGCGCCCGAACGAACGGCCGCCGCGCGCATCGACCAGGTGTCGGCCGCCCGGAATCCGCGACTCTCCTGGCAGGCACTGGACGACGCGTAGCCCGAACGCCCGTTTTTCGACGGTAGCAGCCCAGCAGCGACGGGTCTCTCGGTTCGATTTTGCTAGATTTGCTATCGCAGCATATGGTTTATCAGTCGCCGTTCGGTCGCTGCTCAGCCCGCCGTTTCGGCGGTTTCGACCAGATTTCGGAGATATTCCACCCGTTCGGCGGTCGGTGGATATGGTGGCGGAACTGCCCCATCGACAACCTCGGGCTCGGCGGGCGGGAGGATGTCCATGACTGCGACCGACCGATCCCAGTCGCGGAGGTCGGTTTGCGGCCGCGCGAGCGCGCTGGCGAGTGCGGCCGGCGATAATGCGGCTAGAAGAGCCGCGCGCACCCTTCGGCGATCAGTAGCACGGCAACGATGAGTGAGAACATCGACAGGACACCCAGGCGACGACCATGCGTGCGAGTAGCGAAAACGGGGAGTCGAAACTGTACCGTCGCTGTACTCGCAGACGGGAGCGAAAACTCTTGGCCGAAACCGTCAGGCCGAGGTGTCGATGCCGTTGATGGTCACGAACCCGTAGTCACAGTCCGGGCAGTGCCACTTCTTCTTCGTGCCGAGCTGGATGCGCATGCTCGCGGCCTTGTAGAACTCGGTTGCGCCACATTCGGGGCACTCCTCCTCGAGCGAGAGACTCATAGCAGGGAGTTCACCCTCCGGGGAGTTGTAGTTTTCTGGTTCGTACTCCGAGCGCTTCCGAGAAACCGAGCCACAACGGGGTGAGAAAGCGATTTTGGCGACCATAAACTGTATATCACAATACCGAATCGGCGCAAGTAGTTCGTGATGGGCCAAGGCATCTCGGGCAACCTTAACAACGGCTGGAAGAACTTCGAGCGGACGCTCACGGACGAGGCCCGCGAACGGAGCGCGCTCATCGGACTCAACGGCGGCCCGGCGGCCACCAACTGCCGAGTGTCCTCCCGCTGGGAACACAGCAGGACGCCCGACTCGGCCGGATGAACCAAGCGGACGTGTGTTCGCCGGGTGGTGACTTCGGTTAACGCCGATTGCGGTTCTTCGAGGCCATCCGCGATGGCACCGGAGATTCCCGTGAGTTGGTCGGATCGGTACCGCTGACGACGGCGGACGACCAAGGCTGCGTCGCGGTTGACGCGCTGGATGACCGCACGACGCTGGCCGCTGGCGTCGATCTCGCGGTTTCGCACGAGGGCAGTGATGCCCTGACCGGAAGCACCGAGGAACCGTCGGGTGGAACCGCGGCCACGCCGACTGGCGTGCCAGTCCATCTTGAGTTAGCGACGGGGCCGTGACTGTCGGAGGCGTTCCAGGGCTCTCGGCGACCGTGACCACGGTCGGTGTCGAGTAGCGGCTCTTCTTCGCGCTGTCGCTCGGCCACGGGTCGGATCGAACACCTGGGACAGTCGTCCTCGAGAACATGACCGTCGGTGTACCGTTGGTCGAGGATTCGGGATAGGCCGTGACCGGCGCGGTGGTTCAAGCAGGCGATTCCGGGGGTGTCACGAGTGACACACCCAGTAAATTCGAGGGGAGTGTCGCCGAAATCGCGTTCCGGTCTTGAATACGCCTGTTATAGACACCACAACACCCAAGGGCTCCCTTACCGTGTGTTCACGAGACACATGAGTACGCCAGTCATTGTCGATGCCGTTCGCACGCCGTTCGGCAAACGAGACGGCTCGTTCCGAGACACGCATCCGCAAGACCTCGCCGCGGAACCGCTCGCAGCGCTCCGCGAGCGCAACGATTTCGACCCCGAAACCATCGAAGACGTCATCTACGGCTGCGTGACGCCGGTCGACGAGCAGGGGCTCAACGTGGGCCGTCTGGCGCCTATGGTCGCCGGCTGGGGCGACGGCGTCCCCGGCGTCCAACTCAACCGGATGTGCGGGTCGGGCCAGCAGGCCATCAACTTCGCCGCCGGGCAGGTCGCAAGTGGCATGCACGATGTCATCATCGCCGGCGGTGTCGAGCACATGACACGCGTGCCGATGGGGTCAGACGGTAACAGCGTCACGGACACGTACTTCGAATACTTCGATGAACTCACCACGCAGGGTGAGGGCGCAGATCGAATCGCCGAGAACTACGGCTTCTCGCGCGAACGACTCGACCAGATTGCCGCCGAGACCCAATCCCGATGGGGCGAGGCCGCCGAGGCCGGCCACTACGACGACCAGGTCGTATCCGTCGAAACGGAACTCGACGGCGATTCGGTTACCGTCGAGCAGGACGAACACCCGCGTCCCGACACCGATGTCGAGACGCTCTCGCAGTTGCCGCCGTCGTTCCGCAGCCAGGAGAACGGCTTCCACCACGCCGGTAACTCCTCGGGCATCGTCGATGGCTCCGGTGGCCTGCTCATCGCGAGCGAGGAGGCCGCAGAGGAGCACGGCTGGGAGCCGATGGCCCGCATCGTCGACAGCCACGTCGTCGGTGTCGACCCGGTTACGATGCTGACGGGGCCGATTCCGGCCACCAATGAGATTCTGGAACAGAACGACATGACCATCGACGACATCGACCGCTTCGAGGTCAACGAAGCGTTCGCCGCCGTCGTCGCCGCCTGGCTCGAAGAGACCGGCGCCGACTGGGAGAAGACGAACGTCTGGGGCGGCGCAATCGCCCACGGGCACCCCCTGGGTGCAACCGGCTCGGGCCTGCTCGGCAAGCTCCCCTACCAGCTCGAGGAGTGTGACGGCCAGTACGGCCTCTGTACGATGTGCATCGGCTTCGGCCAGGGCATCGCGACCATCATCGAGCGTATCTAAGCTCGCCCGCGTTGCGGCAGGCTATTTATTCTCGCTTCCCGAGATGTCCGTATGCAGGAGACGCGACGACGGGTACTCGAGGCGCTCGCTGACGGCCCCGTATCGGGCCCGGAGCTGGCGACGGAACTGGACGTCTCGCGTGCCGCCGTCTGGAAACACGCCGAGGCGCTCCGGGAGGCGGACTTCAGTATCGAGAGCTGCGACGACGGCTATATTTTGACCGACGTCCCGGAGTTCGGCGGCGCAGCTGTCGAGTTCGGCCTCGATGCGGCCTTCGATATCGAGTATCACGACAGTATCGGGAGTACGAACGACCGCGCACGCGAACTCGCAAGCGAGGGCGCCGGGGACGTCGCGGTGCTCGCCGACGAACAGACCGGCGCCCGCGGGCGGCTCGACCGCGAATGGTCGTCGCCGTCGGGTGGCATCTGGCTCAGTCTCGTCTGCCGGCCCGACCTGCCGCCCGCACAGGCGCCGATTTACACGCTCGCGGCGGCCGTCGCGACGACGGAAGCCGTCCGCGACCTCGGTGTCGATGCGGCCATCAAATGGCCCAACGACGTTCTCGTCGGCCCGGAGGAGAAGAAACTCGTCGGCATCCTCACCGAGATGGAAGGTGAGGCCGACCGCGTTTCCTGGGTCGTCGTCGGTATCGGGCTCAACGCGAACATCGACGCCGGCGAGGTTCCGGAGACGGCAACGACGCTCCGCGAGGAGGTCGGTGACATCGAGCGTGCGGAACTGACCCAGGCGATTCTCGAACGGTTCGACGAACTACGAAATGATCCGGAGGCCGTCCTGCCGGCGTGGCGCGAGCTTTCGAGTACGCTCGGGCGACGCGTCAGAGTCGAGACGCCGGGCGGCGAGGTCGTCGGCGAAGCCGTCGACGTGGAGTTCCCAGGCAGGCTCGTAGTCGAGACGGATGCGGGAGAAAAGCGGGTGTCTGCGGGCGACTGTGAGCATCTCCGGCCGGTCTGATAGAGAGACGAGCGCATACCTCCGTCTTCCCGTGAGTGAGGAGTGTTCCGACAGGGTGTCGGAACCGAGGAGCGAACAGGCGGGGGGTGAGCGGACACAGCGGCCACGAACCACGGGCGGCGGCTGCCGGGTTTCCCACCGCAACCGTTTTTCCGTGGCCCCGTGTAGCATGGAGTGCTACGGAATCGGTGAGATGCCGGCCCCGAACCACAAGGGGCGACGAACCAGCGGTGGTTCGCACGGCGATGACACGGATTCCGATGGGGCCTGTTTGACCGGGCCACAGCCCTATACAGGGGAGGAAACGAGCGTTCCTCCGGTATTTGCCGGTTCCTCTTGAGTGCGGGTTGGAACCTCGAACGTCACGCTCGGCGGAAATCCGATGGTCGGATTCCACGTCCTCCAGGCCGTGGAGGAGGTCAATACCACTCGACGCCGTCTCGGGCGTCGGCATCCATCCGTCGCAGCGCCGCTCGTGCGTTAGAAGCCTCGTAGCCGAAAAGTACCGACTCGCCGTACTCGAACGCGACCTCCGTGGCGTGAATCAGGTCGTCGATGTCCACGTCGACGGCGTAGAGTTCGATGCTGACCGGCGTGTCGAGGCGGTCGACGAATCCGCTGGCAATCGTTTCGAGCCAGTAGGTCGTCCCGTAGTGGGTGTCGTACAGCGGAACGACGAACTCGTCGACGTACTGTTCGACCGCATCGAGGTCAATGCCAGCCCGCTCGTAGAGGTGGCCCTCGTAGGGGTCTGGATACAGCGTCATGTACGTCTTGCCGGGGATGCGGTCGGTCGCGTCGGCGACGAACTCGGTGATGACATCGGCGCGCCACTCGTAGCGGTCGTCGACGGTCGTTTCGTCCGGGGGCGGCCCCTCGCCGGCCTCGTGACGGGTCTCGACCCACGACTCGAACCGTGCGTTACAGCGGTCACAGTAGCAGTATTCGGCCCGCGGAAAGCCGATATCATCGAGACGGACATCGGGGTTGACTGCGACGCAGTCCTCGATGATTTCGAGGAGCCCCTCGCGGTATCCCTCGTGTGTCGGGCAGACGTAGGCCCAATCGAAGTGGGTGCGGTCGCGTGTCGCCAACTGTCCGTCTGGGGAGACGGGCACAATATCAGGGTTCTCCTCGCCAGCGGCGTTATCGCCGAAACAGGAGACCATGCTCACCGCCTCCTCGATGGGTTCGGCGGAGCGACCGGAGACGTCTTTCACCTCGTAGAAGGCGCGGTCGAAATCCGGCCACCGGGCCTCCTCCTCGTTGCGCGTGACGACGCCGTACATACCGATGCTCGGCACTCGCCGAGGGTAAGTCGTTCGGAAGGAAGGTGGTTGGGAGGCGTTACTTCTTTTTCGCGTACAGCAGGACGGCCGCTGCGACGAGAACGAGCGCGAGTGCTTTCTTCGACATACAGTACCATACTCGGCCGGCGAGGCCATAGTCTTTCTCCTCGGCCCATGCGAACTGTGTCAATCCGCTGGCTGCACACCCGGACGTGATGGCCGTGACCGCGACAGCACGTGACGACTCGTTCGAAGGGGTCTCAGCGGCGGGCCCGCGAGTCGCCCGCGCCGCGCCGGGCGTCGACGTCCCTACGCGACGCTGATGTGGGCGGCGATGGACTCGCGGATGATGGTTTCACAGTACGTACAGCGAACGCCGTCGTCGAGCACCTCGAAACGGGAGTCGACCGGCTCGTCTTCCGTCGAGATGCAGTTGGCGTTCGGACACGACAGCACGCCGGTGACTTCCTCGGGGCGGGAGACGCGGTGTTTCTCGATGACGTCGAAATCACGGACGATGTTGATGGTCGCCGCCGGCGCGATGAGCGAGAGGACATCGACCTCGTCCTGACTCAGCTCCCGGCCTTCGACCTTCACGATGTCCTTACGACCGAGACGGTCGGAGGGGACGTTCATGCCGACGCTGACCTCCTCGCCGGAGGAGCCGTCGATGCCGAGGATGGCAAGGACGTTGAGCGCCTGCCCGCCGGCGATGTGGTCGATCACGGTGCCGCTTTCGATCTTGGAAACGCGGAGTTCGGTTTCGGTCATAGGAGTTCCTCGAGCAGCGCCATTCGGACGGGAACGCCGTTGTGTGCCTGTTCGAAGTAGGTCGCGTACTCTGTCCCGTCGACATCGGGGGCGATCTCGTCGACTCGTGGCAGCGGATGCATCACCGTCAGGTCATCGTTGGCTCGCTCCAGCAGTTCGGTGTCGATGCGGTACTCGCCGGCGACTTGTCGGTACTCGTTCTCGTCGGGGAACCGCTCCCGCTGGATGCGCGTGACGTACAGCACGTCGAGTGTGCCGAGCACGTCTTCCAGGTCGGTGTGCTCTCGCACCTGCGCCCCCGCCTCATGCAGGTCGTATCGGACGCTTCGGGGCAGCCGCAGGCTCTCCGGGCTGATGAAATGCTGGCTAGCATCGAAATTTGTCAGCGCGTGAGCGAGCGAGTGCACCGTTCGGCCGTACTTCAGATCGCCCATGATGCCGATGGTGAGGTCGTCAAAGCCGGCGTTCTCCCGGATTGTGTAGAGGTCGAGCAGCGTCTGGGTCGGGTGCTGCCCTGCGCCGTCGCCGGCGTTGATGACCGGGACATCGACGAAGTCGCTTGCGAGCTTCGCCGACCCCTCGGACGGGTGTCGAAGCACGAGCGCGTCTGCATACCCCTCGATGACGCGGACGGTGTCCGCGAGGCTCTCGCCTTTCTTGACCGACGAGGATTCGACGCTCCCCATGTCGACGGTGTCGCCGCCGAGCCGCTTCATCGCGGTCGTAAACGACATCTTCGTCCGGGTGCTGGGTTCGAAGAACAACAACCCAAGCAGCTCCCCGTCCTTCGAGTCGGCCACCGCGCCAGGGTCGTCGGCGATCTCGGCGGCGCGGTCGAGCACCGCCTCGATATCGCTGCGCGATAGCTGCTTCGCGCTGATGATATGGTCGTCCCGCATTATCGGAACCCCGTCGCGGACGCTCTTGAATGTCCCGACCGGATGGCTGTTCGGTGACCGCTGCCGTGTGTCGTTGTGACACTGTTTCCCGGCCGTTACGGCGCGTCAGACGCGCCAGAAGGTTTAATCCGCTGGGCCCCGGATATAAGACACCGATGAGTGAGCGCCTCCGGACCGGTATCAGCGTTCTCGACCGGAAGCTCAACGGTGGTATCCCGGCCGGAAGCATCGTTGCGCTCGCCGCCCAGCCTGCGAGTCAGGCCGAGCTGTTTCTCTATGAACTCACCGCGACTCGCGGGACGCTATACCTCTCACTCGACCGCAACGGCGACTCCGTCTCGAACAGCATCAGCACCGCACCGACGAGAACCGGAGACCCGACCGTCCGAGACGTGACCGGCGACGCCCCCATCGACAACGCCGCGAAACTCGTCTCAGCGCTGCCGGACTCTTCGAACCTCATCGTCGACCCCGTCGACGTGCTCGAACGACAGGAGCCGACTCGCTATCGCAACTTCCTGAACGAACTGCAGAACCACATCTATAACACGGATAGCCTGGCGATTCTCCACTGTCTCGACGGCCACAACGTTCCGGAGCTCCGGGATACGACCGAACACATGGCCGATATCGTCTTCCAACTGGACACGCAGGTCAAAGGCGACCGCATCGAGAACCACCTCGCGGTTCCGAAGTTCCGTGGCGGGCAGGCCCTGGCCGACGTCATCAAACTCGAGCTGTCCGACCAGGTCGAAATCGACACCAGCCGAGACATCGCCTGACGCTTCCGGCACCAGACGACGGTTTATAAACTAAAACGAGACCAGACTGCGCGTGCGCTGATGAGCCATCGGCGACCCGCCCAGGCGGGAGTCCAGCGCACGGGTCGCCGACGCCGCCGCGCTGGCTGTTCGCTATCTGGCTGTTTCAAGTGCTCCGGTGCGTTCGGTTGGGTATGGAGCTGTTCGGAACCGCCGGAATCCGGGGAGACGTCCGAACCGAGGTGACGCCGTCGCTCGCGCTCGCCGTCGGGCAGGCCGCCGCAGCGGACGGCGACGCCTTCGTCGTCGGACGAGACGGCCGCGAAACCGGGCCGGCGCTCGTCGCCGCCGTCGAGGCCGGATTGGAAAGCGGTGGCGCGGACATCACGAGGCTCGGACAGGTACCCACGCCCACGCTCGCCTACGCTTCCCAGGGCCGGCAGGGAATCATGGTCACCGCGAGTCACAACCCACCGCACGACAACGGGCTGAAACTGTTCGTCGATGGCAGCGAGTACGACCGAGAGGCGGAACAGGCAATCAAATCACGCATCAACGCCGCGACGGAACCGACCGACTGGGAATCGTGGGGACACTCGACTTCGGAGGACGTGCTCGACGACTACCGTGAAGCGGTTGCACGGTTCACTCATGAGACGGTCGACGATTGCCAGGGATTACACGTCGCTGTCGACTGCGGGAACGGGATGGCGAGTCTCGCGACCCCACAGGTGCTCCGGCAACTCGGCGCGTCAGTGGTGACGCTCAACGCCAATATCGACGGTCACTTCCCCGGCCGAGAGTCCAAACCGACGCCGGAGAGCCTCGAGACGCTCCGAGCGTTCGTCGCCGACGGCGAGTTCGATTTGGGCATCGGCCATGACGGCGACGCTGACCGCATCGTCATCGTCGACGAGAACGGCGGCATCGTCCACGAGGACACCATCCTCGCTATCATCGCAGGCGTGTACGTACGGGCCAGCGACGCAGCAGACCCCGTCGTTGTGACGACGCCGAACGCCTCCGCACGTATCGATGACCACGTCGAGACAAGCGGCGGCCGCGTCGAGCGCGTTCGCCTTGGCGCGCTTCATGAAGGAATCGACCGCGTCCAGCACCCGAAGCGTGACGACGCCACCGTCGTCTTCGCTGCCGAACCTTGGAAGCACGTCCACACCGCGTTCGGCCCGTGGATCGACGCCGTCGCAAGCAGCGCCGTCTTCGGCGCACTCGTCGCCCGAGATGGCCTCGATTCGCTCCGTGCGCCGATCACCGAACGGCCGTACCGGAAGGTAAGCGTCGACTGCCCCGACGAACGGAAGCCCGACGTCATGTCGCTTGTGGAGACACGACTCTCCAAGGCGTTTCCCGAGACCGACGTGGATACCGAGTACGGCGTTCGACTGACGTTCGAGGACGCCGCCTGGGTACTCGTTCGCCCGAGCGGCACCGAACCGTACGTGCGCGTCTATGCCGAAAGCGACGACGTGGACACCCTTGTCGAAGACGTTGTGGCGGTCGTCGAGCGCGCGGTCGCCGATGCCGCATAGCCCGGGTTAGGTATTTGCGACCGGCCGACGAGATACGGGTATGGATGAGGAGGCACTTCTCACGACCGCTCGTGATGCAGTCGGCGACTCGTATGCACCGTACTCGGAGTACCAGGTCGGCGCGGCGCTGGAGACCAACGACGGAACGGTGTTCACCGGCTGTAACGTCGAGAACGCGAACTTCTCGAACAGCATCCACGCCGAGGAGCTGGCGCTGTCGAAAGCCGTCGAAGCCGGCCATCGCTCGTTCGAGCGTATCGCGGTGAGTTCCGACCGTCGCGACGGCGTCACGCCGTGTGGGATGTGTCGACAGTCGCTCGCGGAGTTCTGTGATGACGACCTCCGAATCATCTGTGAGGGCGACGGCGAGCCTTCCGTCTACACGCTGGGGGAGCTGATTCCGAACACCATCTCCATGGAGCAACTGGAATGACCACGGACGAAGGGAGTCCCGACGACGAACAGTATCACGTCGAACTCGAGGAGGAGGACATCTCGGGCCCGGTTCTGCTACCGGGTGACCCAGACCGCGTCGACATCATTGCAGACCTCTGGGACGAGTACGACGAGCGCGCGAGCCACCGGGAGTACCGGACGCTGTCGGGCACCTACGACGGCGAGCCGCTGTCAGTCACATCGACGGGCATTGGCTCGCCCTCAGCCGCAATCGCCGTCGAGGAACTGGCTCGCGTGGGCGCGGACACGTTCATCCGGGTCGGCTCCTGTGGCTCGATTCAGGCCGATGTCGAAGTCGGCGATCTCGTCATCACGACTGCTGCCGTCCGGCAGGAAGGGACGAGTGATGAATACGTCCGCGAGGATTACCCAGCAGCCGCCCACGACGAAGTGGTGACGGCGCTCGTGACGGCTGCCGAACGCCTTGGCCACCCGTATCACCTCGGCGTGACCTGCTCTACTGACTCCTTCTATGCGGGCCAATCGCGACCAGGGATTGACGGATTCAAAGCGGCTGGAGCCGAAGCCCGGCTTGAAGCACTCCAGGAGGCCGGCGTCCTCAATTTCGAGATGGAGGCAAGCGCCATCATGACGCTTGCAAGCCTCTATGGGCTTCGTGCTGGCGCGGTTTGTACGGTCTACGCTAACCGTGTCACCGGGGAGTTCAGAACCGAGGGCGAGGCGAGAGCGGCCGAAACCGCCTCACTCGCCGCAGCACTACTTGCGAAAATGGAACGCCGAAAAGACGAAGCCGGTGTCGACCACTGGCATGCCGGGCTGTCGCTCGATAGCTGATGCGTCGAAAGCGGCGCAGAAGCGGTAGTGTATCGGCCGGTTCTACATATCCGGGAAGGCCTTCGCGGCGTCGGCGAAGCCGTTGACCGTCTTGATCCAGCGGGCGGCGACGGTCTTTTTCAGCGCTTTCGCAGCGGGGCCGCCGAAGGTGTCGACGGGCAGTCCCTTGACGTCGTGGGCGACGGCCTTGCTGCCGACGGAGATGAGCGTCCCTTTGTCGTCGTACTCCCACTCCTTCAGCGGCTGGCCGCGAATCGAGCGAGCGATGTTCTCGCCGGCGACTTCTGCGGCCTGCCAGGCAGCCTGTGCGGTCGGCGGTGCGGGCTGTTCCTGACCGGGCTGGTCGATGAGTGCGGCGTCGCCGAGGGCGAAGATGCGTTCGTCGGAGGTCTGGAAGTTCGAGGCGGATTCGATACGGTTGCTGCGCTCGTCCTTCTCGACGTCGGCCGTCTCAGCGGCGTCCTGACCTGTGATGCCACCCGTCCACAGCAGCACGTCGTAATCGAGTTCTTTCTCGTCGCCGACGTACACGGTCTCCTCGTCGACCTCACCGATGAACTCGCCGGTGTGGATTTCGACGCCTTTCTCCTCCAGCAGTTTGCGGAGTTTCGCCTGCACGACAGGGTCGTTGTTCGGGAAGACGTTGTCCAGTCCCTCGACGAGGTGAATGTCGAGCGGTGCGCGGTGTTTGTCTCGGAATTCGGCGATTTCGCCGGCAGACTGGATGCCAGAAAGGCCAGCGCCGCCAACGATAATCTGGGCAGGGTCGCTGCGGGAGGCTTCGCGGGCCGCTTCGGTGACGGCGTCGTGAATCTCAAGTGCGTCCTCGAGGGTCTTGAGCGTCAGCGAGTACTCCTCAAGGCCGTCGATGCCGAAGAAAGCGGTCTGAGAGCCGAAGCCGACGAGGAGATAGTCGTAGTCGATCGTCGAGTCGTCTTCGAGCGTGATGACGCGGTCGTCGGTGTCGACTGCCTCGACGCGACCCTGGACGAAGCGGGTCGACGGGGATTTGATCTCGTCGATGTCGAAGGTGATCTTCTCTTGGACGTCGGGGTCACGAATGCAGCGGTGCGATTCGTGAAGAACGAGATGATGGTCGACGTCAGAAACCCACGTAACGTCGGCTTCACCATTGAGCTCCGATTCGAGTTGCTTGACCGCACCGGTGCCGGCATAACCCGACCCCAGTACGACGATGTCGTCCGTCATACTGTACGCTGGGGAAGCCACTGATACAAACCTGTTGAAACGCCCATGGCGGCGAAAGTTGCCGGGAGCACCGCCTGATTGCGGTTTTCGGAGCCGTTAGTGGAGCGGCTCTTCGTCTCCAGCCGGCGCTTTCATCTTGTCGATGGTGAGAATCAGACTGTTGTTGGTGTCGTCTTTTCCCTCGAGCGCCCCCTCGATGAGGAGCTTCGAGAGCGGTGTCGGACCGACGCTGATGGGGTCGCCCTCGCTGAAGTCAGCAATAGAGCCCTGCATCTTGATTTCGGCCCGACAGAGTTCAGGGTGGTGGACGCTCGTGAGGTCGATCTCCTGGACGTTCGCCTCCTCGATGAGGTCGCCGTTGTGACGGAACGGAACGTCCGCTGCCTGATCCATCTCCTGGATTTTCAGTGCGTCGTAGGCCGTCGCGGTCGGTTTGTACCCGCCTTTCGGCCCTGGTACCCCTTCGACAAGCTGCAACGCTTTGAGGCTCTGCATCTGGTTGCGAATCGTGCCTGGGTTCCGGTCGACCTGGTCGGCGATGTCCTCACCTTTTACAGCGCTTTCCGACTCCCGGTAGAGGTTGATGAGCTCCTGCAGAATCGTCTTCTGGCTCGGAGTGAGCTCGATTGATGACATGAACTATCATTTGGTAGTTCCGTCCTTAAACCCGACGGTGGAATGCAGACCCCGTGAGAACGCCATTACTGGCGCTCAGCGTCCGCATGCGGACGTACATGCCAATCGCAGTGAGCTCCCGCCGTATGCCGGTACCGGCAACGATTGCATTAAGAGGCGGGAACGAAAAGCGACGGTATGGAACTGCGAGTCATCGGGGCGCCGATGGATCTCGGCGCCGACCGCCGTGGCGTCGACATGGGGCCGTCGGCCATCCGGTACGCCGGGCTCTCAGATGTTGTGGATTCGGTCGGTATGTCCCACGACGACGCTGGTGACCTCCCTGTCCCACGGCCAGAGGGCCGTGACCCGAACGCTGAACGGCCGGAGGGGGGCAACGCGAAATACCTCCGGGAGACGCGGTGGGTGTGCCGTCGCGTCGAGAGCGCCGTCGCCGACGCAATCGAAGAGGGGTCGGTGCCGCTCGTGCTCGGTGGTGACCACTCCGTCGCCATCGGCAGCGTCAACGGCGCCGCACAAAAGCAGGACATCGGCGTCCTCTGGTTGGACGCCCACGGCGATTTCAATACACCATCGACCTCCCCGAGCGGCAACGTCCACGGGATGCCCGTCGCGGCCATGCTCGGACGCGGCGTCTTCGGCGACATGAGCTGGGCGAACGCCGACATCGACGAGGAGAACGTCGCTATGGTCGGCCTGCGGGATATCGACGCCGAGGAGCGAACCGCCATCCGAGACAGCGAGGTCACTGCCTACACGATGAGCGACATCGACAGCCGCGGCCTCGTGCCCGTCGTCGAGGATGCCCTCGATGCCGCCCTCGACGGCGTCGATGCGCTCCATACGAGCCTCGACATGGACTTTCTCGACCCTGACGAAGCGCCCGGTGTGGGAACGCCCGTCCGCGGCGGCGTCACGTACCGTGAGGCCCACGCCGCGATGGAACTCGTCGCCGAGACGGGCGCGCTCTCCTCGATGGAGGTCGTCGAGGTGAACCCGATTCTCGACTCTCACAACCGAACCGCAGAGCTCGCCACGGAACTGGTCGCCAGCGGCCTCGGGGAGCGAATCCTCTGACCGGCGGCGGGATCAGGTGTGAAAAGGCGGTCGGGGTGTTACTCCTCTGATGTCTCGTCGGCCGCTTCGGACTCTTCGTCCCCTTCAGTTTCGTCCTCGTCGGCCGCTTCGGACTCTTCGTCCCCTTCAGTTTCGTCCTCGTCGGCGTTCTCGACGACATCGACGCCAGCAACGCGGTCGTCGTCTTCAAGCCGCATCACGACGATGCCCTTCGTGTTCCGGCCGACCTCCGACACTTCGCCGACCTCGGTGCGCATAATCTGGCCGGACTCGCTCATGATGACGAGGCCGTCACCATCTTCGACGGCGTTGATCGAGCAGACTTCACCGTTGCGCTCGTCGGTCTTGATGTCGATAAGCCCCTTCCCGTACCGGGACTGCTGGCGGTACTCCGACAGCGGCGTCCGTTTGCCGAAGCCGTTCTTCGTGACCGTCAACAGGTCGCGGTTGTCGTCGGCCTCCGCGGCGACGAGCCCAGCGACCTGGTCGTCATCTTGGAGTTTGATGCCGTTGACACCGCGGGCAGAACGGCCCATGGGACGGGCATCCTCCTCGGCAAAGCGGATGGTCATCCCCTGCCGCGTACCGAGCAGCAGGTCGCCCTCGCCGGGCGTCACCTCGACGTCGACCAAGGCGTCGTCGTCCTCGAGGCGGACGGAGCGAATCCCGCCGGAGTGGACGTTCTCGAAGTCCGAGACGGCGGTGCGTTTCACGTAGCCGTTCCGGGTTGCCATCGCGAGATACCCCTCGTCGATGTCGTCGGTGTTGACGACGGCCGTGATCTCCTCGCCGTCATCGAGGTCGATGATGTTGACGGCGGAGGTGCCGCGGGCCGTCCGGCCCATCTCCGGCAACTCGAACACTTTCAGCCGATAGACCTGTCCCTGATTCGTAAAGCAGAGCAGGTAATCGTGGGTCGAGGCTGTGAACACCGTCGAGACGCGGTCACCCTCTTTCGGACGCGAGCCGATGATACCTTTCCCGCCGCGATGCTGGGGGTCGAACTCCGCGATCGGCATCCGTTTGACGTAATCGTCCTCCGTCACCACGACGGCGACTTCCTCCTCGGGGATGAGGTCTTCACGGGACACCGACCCGGCGTCCTGGATGATCTCCGTCCGGCGCTCGTCGGCGTACTCGTCTTTGACCTCGCGGAGTTCGTCCTTGATGACATCGAGCAGCTCCGACTCGTCACCGAGGATGGTTTCGAGCCGCTCGATTTCGGCCTGAACTCCCTCGTATTCGTCCTGCACCTCGCCGGCCTCCATGGACGTGAGCGAACCGAGCTGCATCCGGACGATGTGTTCGGCCTGCTCCTTCGAGAGGTCGTACTCAGTCTGGATGCCAGCAATGGCGGCGTCGCGGTCTTCGCTCCCCTGGATGAGTTCGACCATATCGTCGACGTTGTCCAGCGCGATGAGCCGGCCTTCGAGGATGTGGGCACGGTCTTCGGCCTCGCCGAGTTCGAACTGCGAGCGTCGGCGAACGACCTCCCGTCGGTGGGCGACGAACTGCTCGAGCAGTTCCTTGAGATTCAGTACGCGGGGCTGGTCGTCCACCAGCGCCAGCGAGATGACCGAGAAGGTCGTCTCGAAGTGTCGCTCCAGCAACTGGTTCTTCACGACATCGACGTTCGCGCCGCGCTTGCAGTCGATGACGACGCGAACGCCCTCGCGGTCGGATTCGTCGCGGATGTCCGAGATGCCCTCGATTTTGCCCTCCTGGACGTCCTCAGCGATGCGCTCGACGCGTCTGGCTTTGTTCTCCTGATACGGGAGCTCGGAGATGACGATGCGGTCACCGCCGCTGTCTTTGTATTCGACGTCGATGTCCGCGCGAACGCGGAGCCGGCCGCGGCCCTCGGTGTAGGCGTCCCACAGCCCCTCGCGGTTGACGATTTTCGCGCCGGTGGGGAAGTCCGGCCCCTTGACGTAGCCGTCCGATTTCGGCGTGTCGACGAGGTCAGTAACCGAGCAGTCGGGGTTGTCGATGAGATGGATTGCGGCGTCGATGACCTCGCCAAGGTTGTGCGGCGGGATGTTCGTCGACATCCCGACTGCGATGCCAGAGGCACCGTTGACGAGCAGGTTCGGCACCTTCGACGGCAGCACCGCGGGTTCGGTCAGCCGGTCGTCGTAGTTGCTCTCGAAATCGACGGTGTCCTTGTCGATGTCCGCGAGCAGTTCCTCGGCGATGGGGGCCATCCGAGCCTCCGTGTACCGCATCGCAGCCGGTGGGTCGCCGTCGGTCGACCCGAAGTTCCCCTGACCGTCGACCAAGGGATATCGGAGCGAGAAGTCCTGTGCCATCCGGGCCAGCGCATCGTAGATGGCGCTGTCACCGTGGGGGTGGTAGTTCCCCATCGTCTCGCCGACGATGGATGAGGACTTCCGATGGCCGGCGCGGGCGGTGATGCCCATCTCCGACATCGCATAGAGGATGCGCCGTTGGACGGGCTTGAGGCCGTCTCGTGCGTCGGGCAGTGCACGCCCGACGATGACGCTCATCGCGTAGTCGATGTACGACTGCTCCATCTCGTCCTCGATGCGGACGGGCTCTACTTTCTCTGCCGGAACGTCCGGCGTCTCTGGTGCGTCTGAACTCATGTTAGATATCGACCCACTCGGCGTCGTCTGCGTGCTCTTTGATGAACTGCTTGCGCGGCTCGACGGCATCGCCCATCAGGACGCTGAACATGCGGTCTGCGGCCGCAGCGTCCTCGATGGTGATCTGCTTGAGAATCCGGTTCTCCGGATTCATCGTCGTGTCCCACAGCTGTTTGGGGTTCATCTCGCCGAGCCCCTTGAACCGCTGTACCTGTCCGGGGCTGCCGTCACAGACCTCCTCGACGATCTTCTCGCGTTCGGCCTCGGTCATGGCGTCGTACGTCTCGCCCTTGTATCGAATCCGGTAGAGCGGCGGCTGGGCGGCATACACGTAGCCGGCCTCGATAAGCGGCGCCATGTGGCGGTACAGGAACGTCAACAGGAGTGTCCGGATGTGGGCTCCGTCGACATCAGCGTCGGTCATGACGATGATCTTCTGGTACCGGGCCTCCTCGATATCGAACTCCTCGCCGATGCCGGTGCCGATGGCCGTAATCAGGTTCCGAATCTCGTTGTTCTCGAGGATGCGGTCGAGGCGGTGTTTCTCGACGTTGAGAATCTTCCCGCGAATCGGGAGGATAGCCTGGAACTCAGGGTTGCGACCCTGTTTTGCCGACCCGCCGGCGGAGTCACCCTCAACCACGAACAGTTCCGAATCCTCGGGGTCGCGGGTCTGACAGTCCGACAGTTTGCCGGGGAGGCTCGTTGATTCCAGTGCGGATTTCCGGCGCGTCAGCTCTTCGGCTTTCTTCGCGGCTTTCCGGGCCTTTGCAGCCTCGACGGCCTTCGAGATGACGACCTCGGCGGTGTCGGGGTGTTCTTCGAGATACGTCGCCAGCTCCTCGTGGACGGCGCCCTCGACGATACCGCGAACCTCGCTGTTGCCGAGTTTCGTCTTCGTCTGGCCCTCGAACTGCGGGTCGGGATGTTTGATCGAGATGACGGCGGTCAGCCCCTCGCGGATGTCCTCACCCTTGAGGTTGCCGTCGAGGTCGGCCAGCATGTTGTTGGAGGTAGCGTAATCGTTGATGACGCGCGTGAGCGCGGTCTTGAAGCCCGTGAGATGAGTGCCACCTTCGCGAGTGTTGATGTTGTTCGCAAAGGCGTGAATCGATCCCTGTACGCCCGCAGTGGCCTGGATAGCGATTTCGACTTGGATGTCATCCTCCTCGTCCTCGAAGTAGATGACGTTCTCGTGGAGGATATCGCGGGTCTCGTTGAGGTATTCGACGAACTCCTTGATGCCGCCGTCGTACTGGAAGCGCGACTCCTCGGCTTCCTCGGGGCGTTCATCGCGGAGCGTGATTTCGACGCCGGGGTTGAGGAATGCGAGTTCCCGGAGCCGGGATTCGAGCGTGGAGTAGGTGTACTCCGTCGTCTCGAAGATGTCGTCGTCGGGCCAGAACCGGATCTCCGTGCCCGTCTCCTCGTCGGGTTCCATATCGCGAACCCGTTCGATCCCGTCCTCGGGCTGGCCGTGATCGAAGCGGTGCTGCCAGACGGCACCGTCCCGCTTGACCTCGACCTCCAGCCACTTCGAAAGGGCGTTGACGACAGAGACGCCGACGCCGTGGAGCCCACCAGAGACCTGGTAGGATTTGGCGTCGAACTTCCCGCCAGCGTGCAGCACCGTCATGATGACCTCGACGGCCGGGCGGTCGTACTCCTCGTGGATGTCGACCGGGATGCCCCGGCCGTCGTCCCTGACGGTCACCGACCCGTCTTCGTTGATGACGACCTCGATGGTGTCACAGTGGCCGGCGAGCGCCTCGTCGATGGAGTTGTCGACGACTTCGTAGACGAGATGATGGAGACCTCGGGCGTCCGTCGACCCGATGTACATGGCCGGACGCTTCTGGACGGCTTCGAGCCCCTCCAGAACCTGAATCTGCCCGGCACTGTATTCGCTATCCTGAGACATCTAAGTATCTGTCTCTCCCTAATCCCCCGGTGGGTAAAAAACCCTCGCACGCCCGCGCGCGTGTCTGCCTTCACTGGGTGCTAAAACCGCCGTTTTACCGTATTCAGCGAGAAGGCTCCTTCCTCAAGGAACCGTTGTGAGTAGGGGGGAGATGAATTGCTGTGTTGCTGGTGCGAACCGTTAAGTGACTGATGGAGAAATGATATGTATCGATGGAGTACAGTCATCGCTACCCGGCCTATCCGGATTCGGAGGTAGAGGTGGCTATCGAGTCTCAGATCGATATTCATCGGCAGGGCTACAACTACGCCCTGTACGAGTACAATAACGTTAACGCGGCGAATATCGGGAGTGCGTACAAACACCACGATCGGCTCACGGATTGGAAAGAGAAGTTTGATGTGTTTTCTGAGGTGAATTCGAAAGCGCTTCAGCGCACAGTAACTCGCCTGTACCAAAACGAGAGTTCGCTTGATGAACTTGAAGCGAACGGGCACGATGTTGGTGCGTTGAAGTGGAAGTCGCCGGGTGAGCATTTTCGAGGTGGAGCCTCCGGCCTCAAGGAGCGAACGTAGTGAGCGAGTAGGCCGGAGAGGAAACCGACATGTGACGACACAACCACTACACGGCGGCCAACAGACTCCTGAACGTTTAAGAA
>NZ_JBLGBY010000013.1:0-48144 GCF_047616845.1 Natronomonas sp.
GAGCTGCGAGGACGAGCGGAGCGAGGCCTCGGCTTGTGCGAGCGGTGACGCAGGAACCGCGAGCAGCGAGACCGACCGCAGGGGGGTCTCGAAATGAGCGACCGCAGTGGCGGCGAAACCGATGCCGACACCGACGACTACGGCACGCTCTACATCGTCGGCATCGGCCCCGGCTTGCCGCACGCGATGACCCAGCGGGCCCGAGACGTGATTCAGACGGCCGACTGCGTCATCGCGTCGAACCTCTATCAGGAGTTCCTCAGGCAGGATGGAACGATTCCGCCGGAAGCCGCAACTGATGGCGGGGTTGCTGCCACCCCGACCAGCGACGAACAGGAGATCGTCCGGTCGTCGATGGGCCAGCAAATCGAGTTGGCGCGGGAGGCCTTCGAGCGCGTCCGGGATGGCCAGGACGTCGCCCACGTCTCCGGCGGCGACCCGAACGTGTACGGCAAGAGCGACCTCATCTTCCTGATGGCCGAGGAGGAAGAGGCCTACGACGTGCCCATCGAGGTCGTCCCCGGTGTCACAGCGGCGCTCGGCGGGGCGGCCAATCTCGGCGCGCCGCTGTCGAACGATTTCTGCACCATCTCGCTGTCCGACAAGTGGCGCGGCTGGGACGAGATCGCCGAGAAGCTACGAGCGGCCGCGATTTCGGGGTTCGTCATCGTCCTCTATAACTGCTGGCGCGATTACGAGCGGGCCATCGAAGTCGTCCGCGAGGAGCGGGCCGACGACGTCCCCGTCGCCATCTTCAACGACGCGGGACGCGGCGAGGCGGGCCGAAATCTGGAGGACGAAACGCACACCATCACGACGCTCGGTGCGGCGACGGAACACGACGAGAAGGTCGGCGGCATGGGCACCAGCATCCTCGTGGGCACGCACGAATCCCACGAGTGGCGCAACGACCACGGCGAGTTCCTCGTGACGCCGCGTGGCGGCCGCGAGGTGGAGGATTTCTGAGAATGAGCACTGACGACACCACCACGACAGACGCATCGACCGAGAGCAAATGCGGCGCGAGCGAGGCCAAGAGCGCCTCGAAAGCGAGCACCGAAACCGAATCGAAATGCGGCGCCTCGACGACCGAGACCGAAACGGAGAGCAAGTGCGGCGGCTCCTCGTCGAGTTCGTCCTCGTCAGGCTGTGGCGCTTCCAGCAGCTCCGAGGAGGAAGAGGTCGGCGCCACCGTCGACGACTTCGAGAGCGAGCCCGGCCGACTCATCGCGGTCGGACTCGGCCCCGGCAAGCCGGAGGGGATGACGAGCCGCGCGAAGGGTGCGCTGGCCGACGCCGAACACATCGTCGGCTACACGACCTACATCGACCTCGTGCCCGACGAGATCACCGACGATGCCGAGGACATCTACTCCACGCCGATGTGCGGCGAGGTCTCCCGAACCGAGGAAGCCATCGACCGTGCGCTCGCGGGCAACGACGTCGCCATCGTCGGCTCCGGCGACCCGAACGTGTACGCGCTGGCCGGCCTCGCGCTGGAAATCCTCGAATCGAAGGGCGGTACCGCCTCTGCAGTCGACTTCGAGGTCGTTCCCGGCGTTCCGGCGGCCCAATCGTGTGGCGCCCGACTCGGCGCGCCGCTCGTCAACGACACCGTCTCGGTGTCGCTGTCCGACCACCTCACGCCGATGGAGGAAATCGAGTCCCGGCTGCACGCCATCGCGCCGGAAGGGTTCACCATCTCCATCTACAACCCCTGGAGCCGCAAGCGCCGGGAGAACTTCCAGCGCTGCTGTGAAATCCTCCTGGAACACCGCGACCCCGACACGCCGGTGGGTATCGTCCACGGCGCGGCCCGCGACGACGAGGAGACGCTCATCACCGACCTCGGGACGCTGCCCGAACTCGGCGAGGAGGATATCATCGACATGACGACGACCATCGTCGTCGGCAACGAGGACACCTACGTGTGGGACGACCGGATGGTCACCCCGCGCGGCTACGAGACGAAATACGATTACTGACCATGAGTGAGTACCGCGTATCGGTCGACCTGGAGGCGTGCGATGGTATCTTCGCCTGTCTCGTCCGCGACGGCCGCTTCGCCGAAGCCGAGGACGGCCTCGTGACGCTGCCGGATGCCGACCGCGACGGTGGACGGCTCACGGCGACGTTCGACGATGACGACCGCGAGGACGCAGAACAGGCCGCCGCCGCGTGTCCGGTGGACGCTATCTCGGTTCGTGAGGTGGAGCCATGAGCGTCGAGACGGGCGCGCCGAAGAACCTCCTCGATGCCCACCCAGAGACGGCGTATTTCTGGGGCCGCGTCATCGGCGACGGCGAGGTGACCGGAGACGGCGTGACGGTGCGAACGAATGACGAGACGGCCGCCGAACGCCTCGCCGCGGTCGCGGGCGCGGACGGCATCGACCACCGCATCGTCGACCGCGAGTACGCCCATGACACCGCCATAACCCGGTCGGAGGACACCTACACGGTGCAGGCACTCGGCGGCGTCGGTGACCGCGCGGCCGCCGCCCTCGGCCTCCCATTCGAGGGCGATTCGGGCGGCTACCGGCTCGACGCGCTCGCGAAACACGACCGCCAGCTGCTCCGCGGGCTGCTGGAGGGCTGCGGGACGGTCTGTTTCAAATCGTCCGCCGGCACCGTCGGCATCTCCTTCGTCCACGACGACCGGAAGCTGCTCGAACGGACGCGGAAGCTCATCGAGGCCGCGCCGGTCGAAGCGCCGTGTGGCGACCTCTCGGAGACCGCCTCGGGCGGCTACTGGTTCGGCGTCGACGACGACGCTGCGCCCGCGTTTGGCGAGTGGGTGTACGAGGGCAGCGAGAACACGGGGCTGTTCGCGCCGAGTCGGCGGCGCAAGCTCCGCCGGAGCGTCGAGCAGGCGGAGGGGTACTGATGTTGGATGCCGAGGCCGTCGTGCTCGCCGGACACGGCTCGCGCCGCGAGAAGTCGAACGAACAGGTGCGGGAGCTGGCCGCCGACCTGGAAGGGCGGCTCGGCATGCCGGTCGACGCCGGCTTCCTCGA
Source organism: Natronomonas sp. (assembly GCF_047616845.1). Lineage (GTDB taxonomy): Archaea > Halobacteriota > Halobacteria > Halobacteriales > Haloarculaceae > Natronomonas. Next base: position 3,017 of record NZ_JBLGBY010000013.1, read on the forward strand.
ACTCGCGGAGCCGTCCATCGGCGACGCCATCGGCTCGCTCGCGCCGTCGGGTTCGGACGTGACCGTCCTGCCGCTGTCGCTGTTCGCGGCCAGCCACGTCAAGGCCGATATCCCGCTTATCGTCAACGAAGCCCGCTCCGAATACGACGTGACGGTTCACAGCGGCCAACACCTCGGCGTCCACCCCGCCATCGTGGAGTTGCTCGATGAACGCGCGGCCGCCGTCGAGGAACGGCTGGGCGTCGACCGCACCGAGGACGATGTCGTGGTCGTGGTCTGTGCCCGCGGGTCGTCCGACCCCGACTCGAACGGTGACGTCCACAAGCTCTCGCGATTGCTGTACGAGGGCCGGGCGTTCGCGGGCGTCGAAGCGTCGTTCATCGGCGTCACCGAACCGTTGCTGGAGGAGACGCTCCACACCGTCGCCAAGCGGCGGCCCGACGCCGTCGTCGTGTTGCCGTACATGCTCGGCGACGGCGTGCTCACCGAGCGCATCCACGACGGCGCCGCGGAGTTCGACGCCGATTACCCCTACGTCGACGCCGATTCAGGGGAGCCGCTGGGCACCGACGAGCGACTGCTTGCGGTGCTTGCCGACCGCTTCGAAGAGGCCCGCGCGGGCGACGTCTCGATGTCGTGTGACACCTGCAAATACAAGGTCGAGATGGACGGCTTCGAGGAGGAAGCGGGCGGCGCCCGCGCGATGTTGCGCGCGATGACCCATCAGGCCGCCCACGCCGACCGCTCGGACATCGACGACGAACCGCACGTCCACGACGCGCCCGACAAACACGTCGCGGTCTGTACGAACCGCACCTGCGCGGGCGACGGCGCGGCGACGGTGCTCGAACGCGTCCGACAGGCCGTCCGCGACCACGGCGTCGACGCTCGTATCACCCGGTCGTCGTGTCTCGGCCGCTGCGGCGAAGGGCCGAACGTGGCCGTCTACCCCGACGGCGTCTGGTACGGCGACGTCGCGCCCGACGACGCCAGCCGCATCGCTTCGTCGCTTGACCGCGACCGCATCGTCTCCGATCTGGTCTCACAGACCCTCTGAACACGCATGACCTGCCACGAAATCGAAGCACTCCGGCTCGGCCTGATGAACAGCCTCGGCCTCGGCGACGAGGCCGCACGCAAACACGCACGCGACGAACTCGGCGAGACCCCCGAGCCGCACATCGAGGCGCTCGCGGAGGCGGGGACGCTCGCCGATTGCAGCCGGCACCTCGACACCGCCCTCGTCGAACTCGAAGAGGCGGTCGCCGCGAGCGACGCGGCCGCCCCCGAACACGACTACCTCCGGGGCCGCCTCGTCGCCGTGCGCGATGCCGAGAGTGCCCTCGACCGGCTCCTGACCCACGGCGAGGGCGTCCTCGATGGGCTCGGCGAGGCCCACGAGACGCTCCACGAGGCGTTCCCCGTCGATGAGTGAGAGCGACGCCGCGACCCGCGTTCCGCTCGGCGATCTCGACCCCTGTGGCTCCAGACAGGCCGGCCGTCGCTCGGGCGTCACGCTGACCGACGCGGGCCCCGTCGTCGGGCTCGCTGACGGCGGCGTCAGGGCCTTCGAGGAGACGGGCGCGGAACGGTGGGCGGTCGAGGGGTCGGGCAGCGCTATCACGCTCGTCCCGTTCGCCGATGGCGTGTTGGTCGGCGAGCGGTCGGCACGCGGAGGGATTCGCTTCATCCGGGATGGCAAAGAACGATGGCGCCACGACGCCGCCGACGTCATCGGTGGCCCGACCAAGGAGACGCGGTTCTTCCTGCCGATGGTCGTCGACAGTGTGGTCGCGGATGAGACGGCCTACGTCGCCGTCCGGCGCTACGAGCGGCGGAGTGATACTGCGAGCGACGGAGACGGCAGCGAGCGACACTTCGAAAGCGCGGTGTACGCGATCGCACCCGACGGAACCGTCCGCTGGCGCTACGACGCTGACGCCTCGCCCATCTCGCTTGCGGCGCTGGAGGAGGGCGTCGCGGTGGCGTACAACCGCTGTCCCGGCGAGCACGACGATGGCCTCGTCGTCCTCTCGGAAGGGGGTGAGAAACGGTGGGCCTGGGACGCCGACCGAACCGCGACGCGCCGCGTCGGGGACGTGGCGGCTGCGGACGACGGGCTCGTCGTTACGAGCCACGCCGATTACCACGGCTACCGGGTCGTCGACGGCGAGACGGAGTGGCGCGTTCCGCTCGGCGCCCAGCGGGAAACGGGCGATTCGGTGTACACCTACCCGAACCACGTCCACGCGAGCGACGAGGGTGTCGTCTTTCTGACGGGCAACTCCTTCCCCGAGGAGGGTCGCGAGACCGACGAGCGCCACCCGAACGAACAGTCGGCGTTCGGCTACTCGCTGTCGGGCACGGAGCAGTGGCGCGCCGAGGTGGGCGGGTTCTCTCACGAGATCGCCACCGACGGCGACCGCCTCCTGGTGCCCGTCGCCCAGCATTTCCGTGACCGTGACCCGTCCGTCCACGGCTGGCAACTGTTCGACATCGAAGACGGACTCGTCGCGGAAGCGGATGCTGATGGGGTTCTGACGGCCGCTGCAGTAGACAGCGACCGCCGCGTGCTTGTCGAAGAGCCGGTGCGGTACCACGACGACGGGACGGTTCGCGGTCGCTACGCGCTCCGGTTCGCGTAGTGTTGTTCCAAGACACGACGTTATATTCTTTCAGCCCTCAGAGCGCGGTATGAGTGACATAGCGTTGCGACTCTCCGGGCCGAACGGCACCGAGACGCGGCTGCTCGACTCCGAGGAGGCCGCGCTCATCTGTCGGCCGACAACCATCGAACTGCTCCGGGCTATCGCGAAAGAAGAGCCGGCCAGCATCCGGGAGACGGCACGCATCGTCGAACGTGACGTCCGCCAGGTTCACGACAACCTCTGGACGCTCGGCGAACACGGTTTCGTCGAGTTCGAACGCACCGGCCGCTCGCGGCGTCCGTTCGTGAGCTACGACGAGATAGAACTGGAGATCGGCCTTTAATCGGCCGCCGTTGGCGCAACGCTCGGCGCGTCCGGGGTGGGAGCCGAACCGAGACGGCTGTGAGCAGCGGCGATGATTCCCCACAGACCGAGTTGGCCGATGATGACGCTGCCGACGTAGGCCGCCTCGAACGTCGCGGGCACGGCGCTCTCAGTGGCCGGCGACGGAGCGAGGAGAACGGCACTCCCGACGAACACCGCGAAGACGGCGAGGCCGCCAGCCACCGCAGCTGGCCGGCCGTGTGTTTTCAGCCGGTGATACGCCGCGCCGGCGCCGAGACAGTCGACAGCACCGACTGCCATCAGCCCGACGTACAGATACAGCGCGGTGGTGGTCGACATCGCCGTCTCGACGCCGGGCGCTGACGGCGGCAGCACGAGCCATGGGACGCCCGAGACGGTGAGAAAGCCGCCGAGGCCGAGGAGGTAACTCCCGCCGCGGTCGGGCAGCGCCGGCTCGAATAGATAGCCCGCGAGGCCGAACACGACCAGGCCGAAAAGCAGTCCGAGGGCGACGCTACCACCGATTGAGACGACGTGTGTGACGCCCTCCGACACGACGCTTTCGGCCTCTGGGACGTGGCTGTGGGCATGCTCTCCGTGAGCCAGCTCCTCGGCGTGGGCGACCATCGGATTGCCGACCAGGGCGACGTAGAGCCCGTAGGCACCGCCGCCGATGGCGCCGGCGACCGCGCCGCGTTGGAGGTAGTCGTACATCAGTGACAGATGACGCCGGCGACGTGCCGGCCGTTGTGCATCGCGTCGTGGACGAGCGGTTCCTGTGCGAACGCGAGCAGGAACAGCCCGAGCGTGATGGCCAGCAGACCGAGGCCCAGCTGCGTCGGCGAGAGCGTCCCACGAGCGGTATCGATTCGGTTCCGAACGGAGTCGTTTGCTACCGACATTGAAAGTCTGCTTGTAGTAAGAGCAAGCTTGGTTGTAAAACTATCGGCGGGCGTCGGCGACTGCCTCCTCGACACGCTCGGGGGTCAACGCATCGAGCGGGACGCGGTCTCCGTCGGTCGCGGTGACGACATCGCCCAGAAGCCCTCGTTGTTCGCCCGCATCGACACAGACAAGGTGGGCACCCGTCCCGGCCAGCGCCTCGGCAGCACGGCGGGTGTCGGCGGTCGGCCGGTCGGCGGCGTTCGCCCGACCGTCGGAGACAAGCACTACGACGGCCGCCTCCGGGTCGGCGCGGTCGACGACTTCCGCCGCGGTGCGAAGCCCCGCGGGCAGCGGCGTGCGGTCGCCCGTCGGCAGTTCCTTCAGATGGCGGGCCGCGAGCGTCACCGAATCCGTCGGCGGCAGCAATACGTCGGCGTCCTCTCCCGCGAAGGCGACGACGGCCACGCTGTCGCGCTCGGTGTAGGCGTCCTCAAGCAGTTCGAGCGTGACACCTTTCGCAGTGCGCATCGCCGGCCGCATCGACGCGCTGGCGTCGACTGCGAACACGACGAGTGCGTCGCCGTCGCCCGACCGCACCGACTGCCGAAGGTCGCACTCTTCGATGCTGGTCGCCCCGCGCTTTGCTGCCGTCCGAACCGAGGCGGCGGCGTCGATGCCGGCCATACCGTCAGCCTGTTCGCTCCGGACGCGCGCGCCGCGGTTGCTGGCTGCGGGCGCGCTTCCGGCCCGTCCTGACCCGTGGCCACCGTCTGTCTCCGGCGCGTCGATGTCAGGGGCAGCCGCCTCGTTCGGCGTCGCCGCCTCCGCTCGGGGCTGGCCGGGGAGGAGCGGCGTCGCGTCCTCGTCGTCGTCAGGGTCGGTCTCTCCGTCGGCGTCGTCATCAGCTCTCCCCGGTTGCGGGTCGGGTGCGTCGGTGGGGTCGCTACGTTCCTCCGGGCGCTCCTCGGCGTCAGCCTCCGGTTCGGGTCGCGTCTCCGTCTCGTCCGCAGTCTCATCGGTTTCGTCATCGGCGTCTTCGCCCGGTTCATCGCTTCCTTCCTCGGAGTCCGGTTCCGCATCGGCGTCCGCGTCGGGTTCAGCGCCCGCGTCGTCGTCCGCTTCGTTGTCCGCGTCGCAGTCGTCTTCATCCGGCTCCTCGTCCTCGAAATGGTCGTCGATGACTTCGTCGGCGTCAGGCGCGTCCTCGAACGGCGCCGACTGCATCCGGTGGTTCAGGGCGAACTCAGCCGCGAGTCGGACATCGCTGTCGGTGACCGTCGGACGGCCGGCGAGCGCGGCGAGGGCGCACGCGGCGCGGGCGGTCGCGATGTCCGCCCGGTGGCCGTCGACGCCAGCATCGACGCAGAGCTCCGCGATATCTCGTTTCTGGTCGTCGGTGAGCGCGACATCGGCCAGGAGTTCGCGGGCCTGCCGTAGCTGGGTGCGGTACTCGTCCGTCTGGTCGGGGCCAGGTGGCGTCTCGTGGAGGTCGCCGTCGATGACCGCGACGCGGTCGTCGATGTCGCGTTCGCCTCGCACGTCCACGGAGAGGGCGAATCGGTCGCGAAGCTGCGGCCGGAGGTCGCCCTCCTCGGGGTTCATCGTGCCGATGAGGGTGAACTCGGCGGGGTGGGCGACGCTGACGCCGTCGCGCTCGACGCGGTTGACGCCGGAGGCGGCGGCGTCGAGCAACACGTCGACGAGGTGGTCATCGAGGAGGTTCACCTCGTCGACGTAGAGGAGGCCGCGGTTGGCGCGCGCGAGCAGGCCGGGGTCGAACTCCGCCTCGCCAGCGAGGGCGTCCGAAACCGAGAGCGTGCCGACGACGCGCTCCCGTGTCGCCCCGAGCGGGAGCGTCACGAGCGGGACGGGCCGCGTCTCGACCGGCAGCGTCGCACGCTCACGGCAGTCCCCACACTGCCGAGAGCGGTCGTCCGGCGGACAGCCGTACGGACAGTCCGCGACCGCGCGCTGGGCGGGGAGCAAGTCGGCGAGGCCCTGCACCAGCGTCGATTTGGCGGTGCCCTTCTCGCCGGAGACGAGCAGGCCATCGAGCCCGCTGTCGGTCGCGACGGTCAGGAGCGCCTGCTTGAGTCGCGCCTGGCCCACGACCGCGCCGAACGGCGTGGAAACGCTTTTGGTTTCGGCGAAATCAAACACAGTTGTATTAGCACAACGCGAGTTTATCAATATTATGCCCCGAATTGGACTTTACACCGCGACGGAAAACGAACTGGGGGCGCTCCAGCGCGCCGCCGGCGAGGTCGACAGCGACCTCGTCGTCCGCTCGGAGAGCGACCTCGACGAACCCGACGATGTCGAGGCGTTCTGCGACGAACTGACCGACTGTGATGTCGTGGTGTTGTGGCTCCACGGCGCGAAAGACAGCATGCCGGGCTACGACCGCGCGATTGACGCCTGCTACGAGGCGGGCGTCCCCGTCATCGTGAAAGCCACCGGCGACGCCTTCGCTATCGAGGATACCACCGTTCCGACGGGCGTCCGCGATACCGTCTGTGAGTACCTCGAGAAAGGCGGCAGCGCGAACCTCGCGAACGCTGTCCGCTATCTGACCGACCGCTTCACCGCTGCCGAACCGGAGTACGACGACCCCGTTTCGCTGCCGACCGAGGGCGTCTATCACCCCGACCACCCCGGCGCCTCCTACGAGGAGTTGCGCGCGACGCTCGACCCCGAGAAACCGACCGTCGCGGTGTGGTTTTACGAATCCCACTGGACACACGAGAACACCCGCTACGTCGACGCGCTGGTGCGGGCTATCGAAGACCAGGGTGCCGACGCCCTCCCCGTCTTCTGTAATCCGGTGACCGACACCGAGGAACAGGAGGATAGCGAGGCATCGGAAGATGCCTCGGGCAGCCGGGCGCGGCCCGGCGACGCCGAATGGGTCGTCGACAACTGGCTCCTGGAAGACGGCGAACCCATCGTCGATGCCGTCTGCTCGTCGTTCATGTTCTCGCTGTCGATGGCCGAGCGCGGCCGCGACGCCGATGACGAGGGCGGCAACGCCGAGGAGGTCTTCCTCAAGCGCCTCGGCGTGCCCGTCCTCCAGACTGTCACGACGATGCGCTCTCGCTCCCGCTACGACTCCAGCGACACGGGCGTCATGGGCTTCGAACTCGCCCTCTCCGTGGCGCTGCCGGAGTTCGACGGCAACGTCATCACCCACCCCATCTCGGGGAAGGAACGCACCAACGACGCCGCTGGTATCGGCAGCGCGCCGAAACAGCATTTCCCCATCGACGACCGCATCGACCACGCCGCCTCGCTTGCGGTGAACTGGGCGAACCTGCGGTACACGCCGAACGACGAGAAGAAGGTCGCCGTCGTCCTGCACAACTACCCGCCGAGCGACGACGGCATCGGCACGGCGTTCGGCCTCGACTCGCCCGAGTCGACCGTCAATCTGCTCTCGGAGCTTCGCGCCCGCGGCTACGACCTCGGCGAGGCGCCACGCGCCTCGGAATCGTCCAGCGGGGAGCGAAGCGACCCGCGAGACGGAAATCGCTTCCCCGACTCCGGCCAGTCGCTGATGGAGACGCTGACCGCCCAGTTGACGCTCGACGACCGCTGGGTCGCACCCGAAGACGTGCGTGACCTCTCCGTCGATGTCGTCTCGCCCGACCAGTACGACGCCTGGTGGAACGAGGCCGACGCGGCGTTCCGCGAGAACGTCGTCGAGGAGTGGGGCGAGGCGCCCGACCGGCCCTTCGCCATCCCCGGCGCGGAGTTCGGCAACGTCCTCGTGACCGTCCAGCCGCCGCGTGGCTTCGGCATGGATCCCTCGAAGGTGTACCACGACTCCGACCTCCAGCCGCCGCACGACTACTACGCCTTCTACGCGTGGCTTCGGAACGCCTTCGAAGCCGACGCCGTCGTCCATCTGGGCACGCACGGCTCCTTGGAGTGGCTCCCCGGCAAGACGGTCGGGCTCGACGCCGAGAGCGCCCCCGACGCACTCGTCTCCGACCTGCCGAACGTCTATCCCTACATCATCAACAACCCCGGCGAGGGAACGCAGGCGAAGCGGCGGTCGTACGCGGCCGTCGTCGACTACCTCACGCCGCCGATGGCCAACGCCGGCACCTACGACGACCTCGCCGAACTGGAAGAACTCGCAGACCAGTACCGAGAGGCCGGCAGCGACGCCGGCGACACCGTCGAGCGCCTCCTGCGGGAGCAAATCGACGAACTCGACCTGGCCGTCGAGCTTGGCATCGCCGGCGAGATTGACGAGCGCGAGGCGCCACGCGCCTCGGGAGGCTCGAGCGGGGAGCGAAGCGACCTGCGAGAGCAGGCCGACATCCGCGGGCCCGAGGAAGCGGGGACGACGCTCGCGGAGGGTGCGGTTTCCGGCGACGAGGTCGACATCGACGAACTCGTCGAGCGCGTCCACGCCTATCTCACGGACGTGAAGACGACCCAGATTCGGATGGGGCTGCACACGATGGGCGAACCGCCCGAGGACGACCGGCTCGTCGAGTATCTGGTCGCGCTGACGCGGCTCGAAAACGCCGGCGCGCCCAGCCTTCGCGAGAGCGTCGCGGGCGTCCTCGGCGTCGATTACCAGCGGATGCTCGATGCGCCCGGCGAGTACGACGAGACGCTCGGGATGACCTATTCGCAGGCCGCCGACGAGGTGCACGAACTGAGCGTCGAACTGGTCGAAACGCTCACGGAACGGGACTTCGACGTCCCCGAATCCGACGTGGAAGCGGGCCCCGACGACGAGGTGAACATGAACCTCCTCGTGGTCGATATCGACCCGCTCGGCGACGCCCGAGTGCAGGGCGGCGCACACGACGACCTGCGCGAGGCGCTTTCGTTCATCTGTGAGGAGGCCGCACCGGGCGTCTTCGGCGCCGAAGACGAGATTCCCCAGACTGCGGACGCACTCAATGGCGAGTACGTCCAGCCGGGGGGCTCCGGCGCGCCCACCCGTGGCGGCGTCGACCTGCTGCCGACCGGCCGGAACTTCTACACGCTCGACCCGCGGAAGGTGCCCGCCAGGTCGGCGTGGGAGGTCGGCCGAGAAGTCGCCGAGGGGACGCTCGAACGCCACCACAGCGAACACGGCGAATATCCCGAAGAAATCGGCGTCGTCGCGTGGGGCACGCCGACGGTGCGGACGCGCGGCGAGACCATCGCCCAGGTGCTCGCGCTGATGGGTGTCGAACCGGTGTGGACCGACGCGGGCCGCATCGACGACGTCGAGCCGATTCCGCTGGACGAACTCGGGCGCCCGCGCGTCGACGCGACGACGCGCGTTTCGGGGCTGTTCCGTGACGCGTTCCCGCAGGCGGCGGGCGTCATCCACGACGCTGTCGAGGCGGTCGTCGACCTCGATGAGCCCCACGAGATGAACTTCGTGAAGAAACACGTCGACGAGGAGGCCGAGGAGCTGGAAGCCGAGGGGCTGGATGCGGAGGATGCCCGCGACGCCGCCATGCCGCGAGTGTTCACCACGCGGCCGGGCGGCTACGGCGCCGGCACGAACAAGGCCGTCGACGAGGGGAACTGGGACGACCGCGCCGACCTCGCGGAGGTGTACGTCCAGTGGGGCGGCTACGCACTCGGCTCACGGGGCCGCGTCTCCGAAGACCGCGACGCCTTCCGGCGCCGCCTCGGCAGCGTCGAGGCGACCGTCAAAATCGAGGACACGATGGAACAAGACGAATTCGACTCCTCGGACTGGTATGCCTTCCACGGCGGTTTCATCACCGCCGTTTCAGAGGTGTCGGGCGAAGAGCCGGCCTCCTACGTCGGCGACTCCTCCGACCCCGACAACATCGACGTTTACACCAACGAGGAGAAGGTTCGCAAGGCGATGCGTGCCCGCGTGCTCAATCCCGAGTGGCTCGATTCGATGGAAGAACACGGCTACAAAGGCGCCGGCGACCTCTCACAGACCGTCGACGTGACGCTCGGCTGGGATGCCACGACGGGCGTCATCAGCGACACGCTGTGGGACGACGTGGCCGAGAAATACGCCTTCGACGAGGACAGACAGGAGTGGCTCCGGGATGTGAACCCGTGGGCGCTTGAATCCATCACCGACACGCTGCTTGAGGCCATCGACCGCGATCTCTGGGACGCCGACGGCGAGACCGAAGAGCGCCTGAAAGACCTGAATCTGCGGGTCGATGGCGACCTGGAGGAACGGGCCACGGAGCGCGAGCGCAGCGAGGGCTCCGGAACGAGCGAGCGGCGCAGCCGCGAGCAGGAGGAGGTGGCAAGCGATGACGACTGATGCCGAACAGGACGACGATTTCGAGGAGTACGCCGATCTCGGCGCGACGACCTCGGACGCCTTGGAGATCGCCGAGACGAGCATGGACAGAGTCCACGAGCTCGTCCCCCAGGAGACGCTGGCCGACCGCCAGCGGGCTAAGGCCGTCCACGCGACGGGCGACCCCGAGTTCCAGCATCTCATGCGATTCACCGGCGAGGACGAGTCCGAGCCGCTGCGGGCCGGTGCACAGGCGGTGCTCGAGGAGCGACCCATCGTCACCGATATCACGATGGTCAAATCGGGGATTACGGGACGCGGCCACGACTGCCCGGTGCGGAAGGCCATCGGCAACGGCGCCGACCTCGCGGCGGAGACGGGGATGACCCGAACCGCTGCCTCGGTGCTCGAACTGGACAAACAGGGCGTCTACGACGGCGCTATCGCTGTCGTCGGGAACGCACCGACAGCGGCGCTCGCGCTGGCCGACTGTATCGAGCAGGGCACCCGTCCAGCAGTGGTCGTCGCCACACCCGTCGGCTTCGTGAAAGCCGCAGAGAGCCGCAAGCGGCTGCGGGAAGCCTGCAGTGAACACGGCGTGCCCGCCATCACGAACGTCGGCCGACGCGGGGGTAGCGGGCTCGCTGCGGGGCTGACGAACGAGCTGGTACACGTCGCAAGCGACGTGCGGGATGGCGAAGTTTCGGTAGAAACCTCAAAGAGCCGAACGGAGAGCGACGCGAACTGTGAGACAGTGGGGGAACTGGAGCTGTGACCGACGAGGTCGAGTTCCCCGACGAGCCGGCCGAATTCGCGGCCAGCGTACCCGAACCGGACGGAGACGGCGAGGTGTACGCCGTCGGCATCGGCCCTGGGAACCCCGAGTATCTCACCCGGCGCGGCGTACGCGCCATCCGTGAGGCCGACATCGTCGTCGGCTTCGAGACGGTCGTCGAGTTCGTCCGCGATGAAATCGAGGGCGAGGCCCTGACCTGCGGCTACCGGGACGAGCCCGAGGTGCTGGCGACGTTCCGCGACCGCATCGCCGACGGCGCAACCGGGACGGCGGTGCTCATGGGCGACCCGAACCACTCCGGCTACCAGTTCGTCGGAAAGGTCGAATCGGCCGTCGAGGCGCCCGTCGAGGTGATTCCAGGCATTTCCTCGCTGCAGATCGCCGCCAGTCGCGCCCGGACGCCGATGGAGGAGACGACGTTCGTCACGCTACATAAAAGCGGCCCCATCGAGGCCGACCTAAAGCGACTCGAACGCGACGCGGGTGACCGCCACCTGCTCGTGTTGCCGCGACCGTATGACTGGATGCCTGAGCGTATCGCACACCGATTGCTGGAGGCTGGCGCGCCCGACTGTGAGGCGCTCGTCCTGGAGCGGTTGACCCACGAGGACGAGTCGATGACACTGACGTCACTCTCCGAGTTGGCAGCCGATATCGACTCGAAGGAGGCGACGGCGTTCTCCGACCTCTCGGTACTCGCGGTTCGGCGTTAGTCGCCGTCGGTCGCCTTCAGGACGACCGGGTTCGTCGGCCCACCTGTTGCTCGCTGAATATGGAGCGGCGCGGCGGTGAGGAGGAACTCGTAGATACCGTCCTCGGTACAGGCTGCCGCGAGGTCGTCGAGCCATAACATCTCGACCAGCGGCAGCCCGAGATTCCGCAGGAAAGCCCCGTGGAGCGGCAGGACGTACGTCTCCCCGTCGATGCGCTGGGTGACGCGCTCGATGGCGACGTTGTCGGCACCGAGGGCGGCGATATCGCGGTCGTGAACCCACTCGACCAGTTCCTCACTAAACGCGAGACCGGGTTCGTCGGTGGGGTTCCACGCGGCCTCGGGGTCGCGGGTGTGGCCCATCGACCCCGTGCGCACGAGCAGGATGTCGCGTTCCGCGACCGTGACGCCCTGTGCATCGGCCGTCGTCTGGAGGTCATCGAGCGTGATTTCGGCGCCCATCGGCAGGCGAGTGTCGTCGCCGTCGTCGCGGTGGCGGGCGACGTCGAGAAGGACGCCGCGGCCAGCGACCCCCGCGTCGGCGAGCGGCGCGATGGAGGCGTTGGCGTGGCCCCGGGTTTCGGCTACCTTGCCGTCGAACCCCTCGACGGGCGTGTCGAAGCGCTTTGTCGCAGCCGTCGCATCGGCGTCGAAGCCGTTGTAGAGGTAGTCGCCGTACCACGCATGCCCGAGGGCGTCCATATGGGTCGTCCCCTGGAGGTAGAACGGCGTCGAGAAGCGGTCGTCGGAGAACTTCATGCCGGCGCTGGGGTCGCGCTCGCCCTCGCGGTACGCGCGCTCGTCGGAGGTGTTGTCACGGCGGGAAACGTCACGGCCGGGGAAGGCTGGGTCACCGGTGGCCGTCGACCCCTCGGGGATCGCCTCGCCGGTGAGCGGCAAGCCGAGCGTGAATCGCTCGATTGCATCGTCGCCACCGGCGAGGGCGGCCCGCATTCCCGCGGCCGCTTCGGCGCTGCCCAAGAGATTGAGCGTGCCGCGCTCGTCGTCGTCGCCCCACCGATCCCAGTTGTCGGGGAGGCCATCCAATAGCGTCGCGACGTGTGGCGTCTCCGGCGGGCCGCCGTCGGCCGCGAAGGCGAGCGCGGCCCCGCAGCTCGGTGAGCAGTCGTGGTCGTCCTCGTGCATGGCGGGAACTGCGGCGGGCACGAAAAATACCTGCTGGCGTCAAGCGTCGCCGCTGCCGTCGGTCGCGACGGGCTGGACGGACGCAGTGCCGGAGTCGATGGCGCGGGCTTTGGCGAGTTCGGCCTCGATGGCGTCTGTGACGGCCTCGTGGGCACCGAGCGGGTCGGCGTATGCGAGGCCGCCGCGGTCGAGTTCCAGCTTCTCCGGAAGTGCGCGCTCAGTCTCTTCACACGGCGCGACGAAGAAGGGGACGGCGACGGCCCGGTCGCCGGTGAGGTTGTACCGGACGCACTCCGCGGCGGGGTTCTGCAACAGATAGGCAGTCGTCACCTCGCCGAAGGCCGACTCCTCCCGGAGGCGGGCGGCGTGTTCCTCAGTGGCGTCGCGCTGTCCAGATCGGGAGGTGTCGCCGAAGGCGACGAGCGCGAGCGAGGCATCCGAGCCTGCTTCGACGACCTCACGGGCGCGGTCTTCGAGCGCGCGGGTCACCGCAGGACTGGCGCCGACCGGCTCACAGTGACGCGCCGTGGGGAGCGCGCCCGGAATTCCCTGGGCCGTGTCGCGGCCGGGTGCGGCGGCCATCGGCACGACGTAGGTCGTCCCGTCGGCATCGACATCCAGCTCGGAAGGGTCGTGGTCATACGTCTCGACGGCGACGTTGTCGGCGACATCACGGTCACGGAGTCGCGCCGCGTGTCGCTCCGCTACCTCGCGAGCATGTGCCCGGCTGACGAGCAGAAGTTCGTCCGTCATGGATGTATAATCAATTACGCTTGTATTAGCGCAATCCTGATTGTATTGCTGTGTGTCGGCATTCGGTAAATACGTTTCGGGGAGTCTCGGCTCGACCCGCAACCTCAAGTGCGATTGCACGAACAGCAACCATAGTGACTCGCTTTATCCTCTGTGCAGGGTCGACTCGAACGGCCGCTATCGACGGAATCAGCGCTGCTGGCGCCGAAACCGACGTGATGGCCCACACGCCGAGTGCGGATGCCGAGATTCTCGCCTACGGCCATCCCGTGCGGGCACCGGTCGTTCCCGTCTCCCCGACCGGCTGCCCGACGCCGGCCGTCATCACGCGCGCCATCCGGGAGCGCCTCGGCTTCGAGTACACCGTCGTCGACGCCGGCCTCGAAGAGCAGACGGGCGCCCCGACGGTGACGGTCGGCGCCCGCGCAGGCGACGACATCCGCGAACGCGACCCCGTTCCATCGGCCCCGGGCGCCTTCGCCGCCGCCCGCCAGTTCGGCCGGCGGCTCCCCGACGACGAGGTGTTCCTGGCCGAGACGATTCCGGGCGGGACGACCACCGCACTCGGCGTGTTGACCGCCCTTGGCGAGGGCGACGCGCTGGGCGACCGGACGGTGTCCTCCTCGCTCCCCGAGAACCCACTGGCGCTGAAACAGGAGGTCGTCGCCGAAGCGCTCGAAGCCTCCTCGCTCAAGCCCGGCGATGCGACCGATGAGCCGCTCGTCGCACTCCGACGCGCTGGTGACCCCGTGCTTGCCGTCGTCGCCGGCATCGCTGCCGGCGCCCTGGAAACCGACACGGCGGTCACGCTGGCCGGTGGCACACAGCTCGTCGCCGCCGCGGCCTGCCTCCGGCATGGCGGCTACGACGGCACGCTCGACCTCGCGACCACTTCGTTCATCGACGCCGACCCCACCGTCGACCTGGCTGCCGCCGCAGAGGCGCTCGACCTGTCGGTGACGGTGAGCGACCCCGAATTCACCGACGACCACCCCGCGATGGGCGCGTATCTCGCCGGGGAAGCCAAGGAGGGCGTCGGAATGGGTGGCGCGCTCGCGCTCGCAGAGCGCGCGAAGCTCCCGAAGGCCGAGATTCACGACGGCATCAGAGACGTGTACGGCCGGCTGTTGGCCGAATCCGACAAAGAGGTGCCACAGCCGTGAACGGCGTCGTCCTCGCCGGCACGTCCTCCGGCGTCGGCAAGACCGTCGCCTCGCTGGCCGTCCTGCGGGCGCTCCAGCGCGCCGGCCACGACCCACAGCCGGCCAAGGCTGGCCCGGATTTTATCGACCCGAGCCACCACGCGGTCGTCTGTGACCGCCCCTCCCGGAGCCTCGACCCCTGGCTCTGCGGCGAGGTGGGCTGCCGGCGCAACTACTGGCGCGGGACGGGCGACATCTGCATCGTCGAGGGGATGATGGGACTGTACGACGGGACGAACTCGACGGCCTACGTCGCCGAAACGCTCGATCTGCCCGTCGTTCTCGTCGTGGATGCGAAGGCGGGCATGGAGAGCGTCGCGGCACAGGCGCTCGGCTTCCGGGAGTACGCCGCCGAAGCCGACCGCGACATCGACGTGATCGGCGTCCTCGCACAGCGCGCCCACGGCGGCCGCCACGAATCGGGCATCCGCGATGCGCTTCCGGACGTGCTCGAGTACGTCGGCCGCATCCCACCGCTGTCGGGCCTCGAAATCCCCGACCGACATCTCGGGCTTCACATGGGCGAGGAGGCACCCATCGACACGGAAACGCTTGACGAGGCGAGCGAGCACATCGACACCGAGCGACTGCTCGATATCGCCCGTGAACCGCCACGCCCCGACATCGGGTCGGTCGGCCCACGAACCGATGCTACGGTCGCCGTCGCCGACGACGCGGCCTTCTGCTTCCGGTATCCCGCCACGCTGGAACGCCTCCGCGAACGCGCCGACGTGGTGACGTTCTCCCCCGTCGCTGGCGACCCGCTGCCCGACTGCGACGGCGTCTACCTCCCCGGCGGCTATCCCGAACTCCACGGCGCGGAACTGGAAGCCGGCGGTACACTGGAAGAACTCGGCGCCCACGCTGCCGAGGGCCTGCCCGTTCTCGGAGAGTGTGGCGGGCTGATGGCGCTTTCGGAGACGCTGACCGACACCGACGGCGACACCCACGCGATGGCCGGCGTCCTCCCTGCCGACATCGAGATGTGCGACCGCTATCAGGCGCTCGACCACGTTGAGTTGGAGGCCCGCAGCGGAACGCTCACGGCCGACGCAGGCGAGCGGATACGCGGCCACGAGTTCCACTACTCGACGGCTGACGTGGCTCCGGACGCGACCTTCGGGTTCGACGTGAAACGGGGGGATGGAATCGCCGACGGCATGGACGGGCTCACTGAATACCGGACGCTCGGCACGTACGCACACGTCCACGCCGAGAGCGGTGCCTTCGACGCCTTCGTCGGTTCGCTATAATCCGCGGATTCAGGGGCCGTCGGAGAATCCAGACGCAGTATCGGCGGAGACGTACACGCTCGCGCGCCATGCGGTGTCCAGCGCGGCCGTAAGGACGCTTCCGACGACGGCCATGGCGACGGCCGGGGCAAGCGTTGTGGGCGCCAACAAAGAGCCGGTGATGGCGCCCCACACGAGAACGGCGACCACGGCCACGATCGTCACCACGAGCGGGAGGAGCTGTTGCCAACCGCGAGTCACCCCCGGCGGAACCCGATTCGCGCGCTCGACCGCCAACGGCAGGTCGTACGCGTCGAGGACGAGCGCCGGAATCACGAAGCCCGCACAGCCGACGACGACCTCGTTCGGGCCGATGTCCTTCTCCGAAAGCAGTTGCTCATCGAGCGACCCGACGGCGAGGCGTGTTTTCGCCCAGCGGGCGATAGCTTCGATGTTGTCGGTCACAGCGGAAGCGGCCATCCCGAGCGTCGCCGTCCGGCCCTCGGTTCGGCGGCCAACAGCGTACGCGACGGCGGCGCTGAACGGCAACCAGACGAACGCGGCGGTGCCGACGGTCAGCGTGACCACTACGAGATAGAGGAGGCGCCCGAGACCGCCGAGGAAGGTCGGGTCGGTCGCGATGCCAGTCGTCCGGAACAGCGCGGCGAGTTGCCACCCAATAGTAGCCACGACGCCGACCGCGACGGTGCCGAGCAGCGTGAAGACGACGGCGGCTGGCGAGCGAGCATATGCGCGGACGGCCATACGCCGGCACACTCACGTCACCGACAAAAAGCCCGGGCCAGCGGCAGCGCCCGTTCAGAGTTCGTCGTCGGGCGTCGGCACGCCGTCGTCGGGGTCGTCGAGCTCCTCGAACGTCTCGCGCACTTTGCGGATGCGGTCGCGGATATCCGCCGCGAGTTCGAACTCCAGGTTATCCGCGGCCTCCTGCATCCGGGATTCGAGCCGCTCGATGAGCTGTTCGGCCTCCTCGGGGTCGTCGGCGTCGATATCGGAGACGTTGCCGGTCTCCGTTTTCGAGCCCGGAAGGTTCGTCTCGCCGACGGCCTTCTCGATGGTCTGCGGTTCGTGGCCGTGTTCCTCGTTGAACCTGCGCTGAATTTCGCGGCGGCGACGCGTCTCCTCGATAGCGGATTGCATCGAGTCGGTCTCCTCGTCAGCGTACAGGACGACGCGGCCGTCGACGTTCCGGGCGGCCCGCCCCATCGTCTGGACGAGCGTCGTCTCCGAGCGCAGGAACCCCTCTTGGTCGGCGTCGAGGATGGCGACGAGGCTCACCTCGGGGATGTCGAGGCCCTCCCGGAGGAGGTTGATGCCGACGAGCACCTGAATCTCGCCGAGCCGCAGCGACCGGATGAGTTCGTGCCGCTCCAGCGTGTCCGTCTCATCGTGCATGTAGGCGACGTCGACGCCGGCGCCCTCCAGATACTCCGTGAGGTCTTCGGCCATCCGCTTCGTCAGCGTCGTCACGAGAACGCGCTCGTCGTCCGGCGTGGTCTCGATGCGCTCCATCAGATCCTCGATCTGTCCGTCGGCCGGCGACACCTCGATTTCGGGGTCGACGAGGTGGGTCGGACGGACGATCTGTTCGACGACATGGTCGCTGTGTTCGCGTTCGTAGTCGCCGGGCGTCGCGGAAACGTACAGCGTGCGGTCGGTTTTCGCTTCGAACTCCTCGAAGGTGAGCGGGCGGTTGTCGTAGGCCGTCGGCAGCCGGAAGCCGTTGTCGACGAGTGACTCCTTCCGGGAGCGGTCGCCCTCGTACTGGCCTTTGATCTGCGGGATAGTCTGGTGGGATTCGTCGACGACTGTCAGGAAGTCGTCGGGGAAGTAATCCAAGAGCGTGTGCGGCGGGTCGCCCGACTCGCGGTCGGACATGTGGACGGAGTAGTTCTCGATGCCCGAGCAGTAGCCCGTCTCCCGGAGCATCTCGATGTCGAAGGTGGTTCGCTCCTCGATGCGCTGGGCGGCCACGAGGTCGCCCTGCCGCTCGAAGTAGCTGACCCGTTTCTCCTTGAGTTCCTCGATCTCCTGGATGGCCTGTTCGAGCTGCTGTTCGGGAATGGAGTAGTGCTCCGCGGGGTGCACCAAGGCCGCCGGCTCCTGGGAGACGACGTCGCCGTTCAGCACGTCGACTTTCATGATACGGTCGATCTCGTCGCCCCAGAACTCCACGCGGAGGGCGTGGCGACCGTACATCGGGAACACCTCGACGGTGTCGCCACGGACGCGGAAGGTGCCCTGCTGGAAGTCGATATCGTTGCGCTCGTAGTTCAGGTCGACCAGTTTGCCGAGCAGTTCCTCGCGGCCGATGTCTTCGCCCTGTTCGAGCCGCAGCGACATCTGCTCGTAGTTCGTCGGGTCACCGAGGCCGTAGATGGCCGAGACCGAGGCGACGACGATGACATCATCGCGGGTCAGAAGCGACCGGGTCGCGGAGTGGCGCAGTCGGTCGATCTCCTCGTTTATCGACATGTCCTTGTCGATGTACGTGTCCGTCTGTTCGACGTAGGCTTCGGGCTGGTAGTAATCGTAGTAGGAGACGAAATACTCGACGGCGTTGTTCGGGAAGAGGTTGCGGAACTCCTCGTACAGCTGGGCGGCAAGCGTCTTGTTATGCGCCAACACGAGCGTCGGCCGCTGGAGTTCCTCGATGGCCCAGGAGACGGTGTTGGTCTTCCCGGAGCCGGTGACGCCCAGAAGCGTCTGTTTCTCGGCGCCCGATTCGTACCCCTCGACCAGCTGCCGGATGGCTTCGGGCTGGTCGCCAGCCGGGTCGAACGGGGCATCGACCTCGAACGGCCGGTCGAGGTCGGGGCGGTCAGGCTGGAGTGGCCCGGTGTCGCTCATTGTCCGAACGTAGGCGCGGGGACACTTGAGGCGCTCGCTCGCGGTCAGTGGGCTATTTGACGGTTCCGTCGGCCCGAATGTGCAGCCATATCGCGGCCACGAGTGCGAGCGCGGAGACGGCGGCGGCCAGCCCGAAGGCGACCTGATAGCCGAACTCGGTGTAGACGCGGGCGCCGCCGATTGTGTCGCCCGTCCAGTAGGTGTCGAGGGCCAGCCCCATCAGCGTCGGCATGACGGCCGCGCCGGTGAACGCCATCGTGTTGACGGTTCCCGTCGAAACGCCGGAGGCGGTGGCGGCGTGTCGCTCCTTGACAACCGTGTAGGTGAGCGCGTACGCGCCGGCGAGCGCGCCAGCGGTGAAGAAGATCACGGCGACGACGGCCAGCGGCGGCCGGCCGGTGACCGCCAGGGCGACGAAGCTGATCGTGTATAGCGCCATCCCGACGACGATGAGTCGGGTACGGCTGCCGAGGCGATCGGAGACAAAGCCGATGGTCGGGGGGCCGAGCACGAGGCCGACGCTGCCCAGAAGCGTGAACGTCGAGGCGACCGTCGTCGACAGCCCGTACGTCTGGACGAGATACGGAATCCCCCACAGCCCGATGACGGTGATGTTGATGCCGGTTCCGGAGAAGAGGATCGCCCCGCAGAGCCACGTCTCCGGCTCCGACAGGACGCGGCGGGCGTTCGTGAGGACGGCCCGAAGCGACGGGGCGTCGGGCGTTTCGCTCGCGGCTTCACCGCTCGCGCTGTCCGAGGCGCGATGCGCCTCGCTTTCGACGCCACCGATTGGGTCGAATCCGGCGTCCGCAGGCGAGTCGCGAGCGACGAGATACGCGGCGGCCGCGAGGCCGAAGCCGAGAACGGACAGCGCAGTGAGGGTCGTCCGCCACCCGGCGGCAGCGACGGCGACGGCCAGCGGCGTCGTTGCCAGGACGCCGCCGAATCCGGCAACTGCGAGCGTAAGTCCGCTCATCCGGGCGAACTCGGCCGCGCGATACCAGTTCGCACAGAACCGCAGGATGGCGATGAAGAGGACGCTCCCGCCGAAGCCGATGAGCGCCCGGCCGGCGAAGGCGGTCGGGTACGAGGTCGCCGCGGTGAACGTGAGGCCGCCGACGCTCATCACGGCCGCGCCGACGGTGACGGTGCGGCGGGCGCCAAGCCGGTCGGCGAAGACGCCGGCCGGCAGCTGCATCGCAGCATAGACGTAGAAAAAAGAGGCATGCAGCGTCCCGAGTTGTGTGCCCGTCGCGCGGAACGCGCGGGTGAGTTCGTCCGCGAGCACCGCCGTCGAGAGCCGGTACACCGACACGAGCGCGTACGTGGCCGCGAGCGCGGCGAACGCCAGCCAGCGGCGCTGTTCGGGGTCTGTCCACAAGCGACGAATCCGTCCCTCTGTCACTGTCGGCACTCCGAGACAGCGAGGCAAATGCGTATCGAAGCCGGACGGGATACGTTTCCTGTCGTGGCGCGGTTCGACAGATGGTGAAACGGAGCCGTAGAGCACCCAGTTGGTGGGCGTACGGACGTTCCGCGATTCGAACTGAAAGACAAGAGTTAATCGGCTCCCACGAGGTTTTGTAGACGATTATGACAAAGGTTAGCGTCATCGGCGCGGCGGGTACCGTCGGCGCCGCTGCGGGGTACAACATCGCGCTTCGGGACATCGCGGACGAGCTGGTTTTCGTCGACATTCCCGACCAGCGTGAAACCACCATCGGGCAGGCGGCTGATACGAACCACGGCATTGCCTACGACTCCAATACGACCGTCCGGCAGGGCGAATACGAGGACACCGCCGGCTCGGACGTCGTCGTCATCACGGCCGGCATCCCGCGCCAGCCCGGCCAGACCCGCATTGACCTCGCGGGCGATAACGCGCCCATCATGGAGGATATCGGCTCCTCGGTCGACGAGTACAACGACGATTACGTCTCCATCACGACCTCGAACCCGGTCGACCTGCTGAACCGTCACCTCTACGAATCCGGCGACCGCGACCGCCACAAAGTCATCGGCTTCGGCGGCCGCCTCGACTCCGCGCGGTTCCGCTACGTCCTCTCGGAGCGCTTTGACGTCCCCGTCCAGAACGTCGTGGGAACCATCCTCGGCGAACACGGCGACGCCCAGGTACCGATGTTCTCGAAGGTTCGCGTCGACGGCCGCGACCCCGAATTCTCCGCGGACGAGAAAGAAGAGATTCTCGGCGACTTGCAAGAGTCAGCGATGGACGTCATCGAACGCAAGGGCGCAACTCAGTGGGGCCCGGCGACGGGCGTCGCACACATGGTCGAAGCCGTCCTGCACGACACCGGCGAAGTCCTTCCAGGGTCGCTCGTCCTCAACGGCGAGTTCGGCCACGAAGACACCGCATTCGGCGTGCCCGTCAAACTCGGCGCCAACGGCATCGAGGAGGTCGTGGAGTGGGAACTCGACGACTACGAGACCGAGCTGATGGACGAGGCCGCGGAGAAGCTCTCCGAGCAGTACGAGAAGATCTCCTAACTGTCGTTTTCGGGGCCGCACGGCCCGTATTCCTCGGGCAGTCGTTCGCCCGTGAGTGATGCCCACTCACAGAGCCGCTGTGTCTCTCGTTGGTCGTTAGTATACATCGTGGCACACCTTCACGTGGAGGGATTCACACGCATCATTATAATCGTTCGGGAGGAGCCTCATACGAACTGCTGTACGTCATTTCCGCATCAACCGACCGCAGTCGGGTGGTCGTCGCGGTACATAGGTACAGCAGTCCGTATCAGACGATCTGCTCGCCGTCTTCGTACACCTCGATGGCGTCGACGGGGCAGGCTCGGGCCGCGAACTTGGCGTCGAGCTCGGCGCCGTCCGGCACTTCGCGCTCGTAGATACCTTCTTCGACCTCCTCGGCGCCCTCAAGCTCTGCCTTCCCGGCAGTCTCGTTCTCCTTGAAGGCGTCCCACTCTGCGACACACTGGAACATCCCGATACACGTATCGCGGTCGTAGCGAACTTTCATACCGGCGCTTGGGTGGAGAGGGCCAAAGACGTGACGGGCCCCGCGAAATATGTCCGTACTTTTACTTGTTAGCGTGCGTACTGCTACCCATGCCAACATCCCGTATATCGCGGTGCTGTCGATGGCTCGTCGCCACGCTCGCGGGCCTTCTTGCCGCGACTGGCGTCGCTTCGGCCCACGTTCGCTACGTCACGGATACGGAGGACGTGGGTGAGGGGCTCCAGTTTCTCGCGTCGGCGCTGACCGACCCGGTGAACGCCGGCGTGATCGGCGGTACCGGCCTCCTGACCGTCATCATCCTTCTCGTGTACCTCCGTGTCCAACCCTTCCAGCGCGATATCGAGGTGTTCCGGGAGGCGATGCGCGAATACAGTGACCTGCTGCCGTGGCTGTTGCGACTCGGGTTCGGCCTGCCGCTCGTCGGCGCGGGCTTTGCGGGCTATCTGTTCAATCCGGTCGTCGACGCCAACCTCGTCAACAGCGGTGCCGCGCGACTGTTCCAGATCGGCCTCGGCTTCGCGCTGCTGTTCGGGCTGGCGACCCGCGTCACTGCGGTCGTCGGCCTCGTCGCGTACCTCCTGACGCTCGCCATCGAGCCGGTGGTGCTGTTCTCGATGGAGTGGGTGCCCGGCTTCATCGCCATCGCACTCATCGGCGGCGGCCGCCCGAGCGCGGACGAGGTGTTCCAGCGAGTCGCCGACGCCGAAGGGACGATGTACGGCGATATCGACCCGATTCACGACGCCGCGCGCCGGCTGAACCAAGCCGTCGACCCCTACGAGCGGTACGTCCCCACGGTCATCCGCGTGGGCATGGGCATCTCCTTCGCCTTCCTCGGCGTCTTCGAGAAGCTGTTGGCGCCACAGATGGCGATAAGCGTCGTCAGACAGTACGGCCTCGACCAGCTCATTCCCGTCTCCGTGGAACTATGGGTGCTCGGGGCGGGCTTTGCCGAACTCGCGCTCGGAACCGCCATCGCCGTCGGCCTCTTCACCCGGCTGTCGGCGCTGACGGCGATGAGCGTCTTCACGCTCACGCTGTTCGGTATCCCCGACGACCCGGTGCTCGCACACATCGGGCTGTTCAGCCTCGCGTCGGCGCTTCTCATCACGGGTGCGGGGCCGTACGCGCTCGACGACCGCATCGGCGCCGCCACCCCGGAGCTGCCGCGAATCAGGGAGCGAATCGCCGGGACGTGAGAAAATTCCGGAGGCGGCAGCGGGTCAGAAACGTATTGCGTGACAAACTCTTTCACGTTCGACTCGAAATCCACGGGTGATGAAG
This sequence comes from Natronomonas sp., assembly GCF_047616845.1. Taxonomy (GTDB): domain Archaea; phylum Halobacteriota; class Halobacteria; order Halobacteriales; family Haloarculaceae; genus Natronomonas. The sequence continues at coordinate 26,139 of NZ_JBLGBY010000013.1, forward strand.
ACGGGAACGTTTGTCTGCTCCTGTGCCGACACCTGCGACATCGACCTCGAAACCGCCCGCGAGGGCGTCACTGCCGTCGATGTCGCCGCCAGCTCGCGCATGCTCTGTGGCGACGGCCGAAACGCGATGGAAGCAGTCATCGACGAACACGACCTCGATCAGCTCATCATCTCCTGTCCCGAGGCCGGCGTCCAGGACGACCTTCGTGATATCGCGACGGAACACGGCCTGCATCCGGACGCCGTCGAGTTCGTCGACCAGCGAGAAGGCGCCGGCTGGGTACACGAGGAAAGCGCCGCGACCGACAAGACCGCCCGCCTCCTCAACGCCGCCTACGCCGGCCTCGAACACGAATCCGTCAGCCGGAACCACTCCGCGGAGGCGGGCGATTCCGTCGCCGTCGTCGGTGACGCCGAAAGCGCCGTCGCCCTGGCAGACCGCGCGGACGTGACGCTCATCGCGGACGGTACCGAACTCGCCGGGGAGGCCGACCTCGACGAGGTGACCGTCGAACGCGGCCGCGTCGCCGACGTCGACGGCCGGTTCGGCGAGTTCACGCTGACGCTCGAATCCCGCGTCACCGAGGACTGCATCTCCTGTATGGAGTGTGTCCGCCGCGGGCCGGACGGGATGGTCACCAGCCGGCCGATCGATATCGACCCGGAGGCGCCGGACGGCGGCTGGGCCGACTGCTGTCCGACCGACGCCATCGAGATGGACGGCCACGAGCGCGAACGCACCTTCGACCAGGTTATCTACCCGGCCGCCGACGAAGGGGTGCGCGGCGGCCGCATCGGCTTCTACACCGGCACCGTCGACGCCGCAACCGTCGCGGCCGTCGAATCACTCATCGGCGGCTACGATGGCCCGGATTTCCTCGATCTGGAGATGGACATCTGTGCGGCCGGCGAGTCGAGCCAACAGGGCTGTACCGCCTGCGTCGATGCCTGTCCACACGACGCCGTCGCCAGACCCCGCATCGACGACGTCGAGTTCCACAAGGAGGCCTGTCAGAACTGCGGCGCCTGCACGAGTTCGTGTCCGACCGGCGCCGTCAAACTCCGGGAACCTTCGAACGAGCGCATCGCCCGCGAGGTCGAGGCGTTGCTCTCGCCGACAACGGACGACTCCGGCGGGTGGCTCTTCGACCGCGGGTCGTCGGGCATCGAAACGCCCGTCCTCGCGTTCGTCTGCTCGGAGCGGGCCGCCGAAGCCATCTCCGAGTACGGCCGCAGAGCCGCAATGGGGACTGACATCGAGTATCCGCCCGTTCTCCCCGTCTCGGTGAACTGCACGGACACGGTCGGCGAGGCGCACGTCATGCACGCGCTCGCGGCGGGCGCCGACGGCGTCGCCATCGTCGGCTGTGGCGACTCCTGTCTGCACTCCGGCCCCGACCCGAAGGCCGAACTGGTCGAGCGACTCAACCGCGCGACCGCAGACCTGGGGCTCGGCGAACGCGTCGGCTTCTTCGCGCCAGATATCGCCGACTACGAGCCGTTCGTCGAGGAGCTTCGTTCGTTCGCCGAGGGACTGACCGAGAGCCCCATCCCACCGGGCGACCACGAGGCGACGGGCCGCATCGACGGCGGCGCGGAGCGGGCGATGACCGACGGCGGCGCGACGACCCAGCCCAGCGGCGGTGTCCGGCCGAACCCGGATTTCGACAGTCACGGCTGGACGCTCGAAAGCATCCGCGCCATTCTCGCCCACACGGAGGCCGAACGCGACGTGATTCGGGGGCTGAAGAACTTCGCCGACGTCGAGGTCTCGGACACCTGCACGCTGACGCCGACGTGTTCGAACCTCTGTCCGACGGACGCGCTCCGCCGGAGCGGCCCCGAACTGGAGTTCAGCCACGAACGCTGCGTGAACTGCGGGCTGTGTGAGGAAGGCTGCATGGAGGACGCAATCGAACTGGAGCCGGGGCTGCATCTCGACCTCCTGCCGGAGCGCCGCGGCGGCGACGCCTGGAAGACGGCCTTCGAAGGCGAGATGCGGGAGTGTTCGAACTGCGGCACGGCGTTCACGAGTGAGGGCTCGGCTACCAAAATCGAAGCCCAGGTCGGCGGCGTTGTCGAGGGGCTGGCCCCCGACGGCGAGAACGTCTTCGAATACTGCTCGGACTGTCGGGCGAAGCTGCTTTACAAGCAGGAGACGGGGGACGACGCATGAGTGTCGACCAGGAGGCGCTGTACGACGCCCGCCTCGAGCTCGTGAACTTCCTCATCGACGCGTTCGCCGACTACCCGCCGGTCGAGCTGCTCGACCGGCTGCTCTCCGGCGAGTTCACGATTCCCGACGAGCCGGTGTCGGCCGAACTCGACGCCGGCTTCGAGACGTTAGAGCAGTTCGTCGCGGAGAACGAAGGCCGTGACCCAGAGGCCGTGCGCGACGACCTCGAAGGCGAATACACCCGCGTCTTCGTCGGGCCGCGTCCGCCCATCCTGCCCCACGAAACGTCCTACCGTGACGACACGGACTTCCGAGGGCAGGGACTCGCTGAGGTCGAAGCCAGCTACGGCGCGGCCGGCTGGGCGCCGCCGGAGGAGTACCCAGAAGAGAGCGACCACGTCGCCGTCGAGTTGGGCTTTCTCCGCTATCTCATCGAGCGACAGCGCGCCGGCCACGAGGAGACGTTCGGCTTCCAGCGCGTCTTCCACGAGGAACACCTCTCGGAGTGGATCGACGACTGTGCGAACGACGTGTTGGAAGAAACAGATTCGACGTTCTACGAGGCCGCAGCCCACCTGCTGTCGGGGTTCGTCACGTTCGAGGAAGAGATCGCCGGCCAGATGGCCTGATTACTCGTCGTCTTTCCAGTCCGGGTCTTTCTCGCCGTCGTTGATCTCGTGTGGCGCCGTGTGCGTCCACAGCTCGTAACCGTCGCACTGTTGGCAGCCGGTGTCAGGTCGCCAGCCGCTGTCCTTGTGCATGTGTGCCACATGAAGCGACTGAGACAAATACTTTCCGCCGACGCTACGCCTCGGGCGTCACCGAATCGTCCGAGAGGAACGCCCCCGCAAACAGGTCGACGTAGAGGCGCAATACCGTCTCAGGGTCGACGCCGGACGTCTCGGCCTGTTCCTCGAGGAACTCCGCGAGCGCCGTGGACGGCTCATAGTGGATGGCATCGCCGTCATCGATGACCTCGAAATCGACGTCCTGGGCGTTTGCGACTAGGTGCTCGATCTCGAGCAGCGCCTGCTCGGCCTTCGCTTCGAGGGCGGCGTCTTCCTCCATGATGCGCTCGTCGGCCCACTGGGCGGCGGCCTCATGGAAGCGCTCGGACAACGGGACGCGGAACGGTTCCGTCACGACTGTGGCGCCCCCTCGAACGCCGGCGTCCAGCGGGTCTGCTCCTCACAGTCGGGACACTGGCGAACGGTCGGTTGTGCGTCGAGCGGGCCGCGGTCGACAAGCCCGCACTCGGTGCATTCGTAGAACATTATTCGGGCGGCCACTCCTCGGGTGCGGGGTCGCTTTCGGCGAGTTCGCCGTAGACGCCGACCGTCAACGCGAGGATGAAAAGCAACGCGAGGATGCCGACGACCCCGCCGGTCGGATGCTGGCCGACCCAGCTGCCGAGTGAGGACGCCGTAGTGCTGTTGAAGACGTTCAGGGCAGTGAGAGCGACCCAGCCGGCGAACAGGAGCAACCCTGCGAGGACGACCTTGTTCTGCCGTGCCGCTGTGCGCATCGACATAGGTGTGGTATCTCACAACACGGACAAAAGCCTTGCCACGGGTTCGCTACGCTGTCGTCCAGCCCGCCTTCTCCGCGGCCTCCTCGAAGGGAACGAACTCCCAGCCGCTCTCCTCGGCGATCCACGCCTCCTCGGGCGTGCCGACGACGACCATCCGCTCGGCGTAGAACATCGACGTCTCGCCGATACCGGCGAGACGCTCGGCCGGGCCGGTGCCCGTCCCGTTGAAGAAATCCGCGTCGATGCCGTGTTCGCGCTGGAACTTGGTGATGACAGGGGCGCTTACCTCGCCGACGATGCCGACCCAGTCGGCCCACTCGCGGGCGGCGGCAACGACCAGCTGTGGGTCATCGAGCCGAGAGACCGCGCCGTATGTCAACGCCAGGGTCGTATCGTCGATACCGCCGCCGTGGGGTCCCTCGGACATCGTTCGCAATCCCTCGCCCGTGTCATCGCCAGCCTCGACGCCCGCGCCGGCGCCCGACCCACCGCGGTTCGTCGGCACGCCCGCGGGCTTATCCTCGTTCTCGCGGGGGACACGCGGGGAGACCGTGTCCGGGCCAGCATTCGTGCCGGAGTGCTCTGTGGTGCCGGCGGCTTCGGTATCGGCCTCCGTCAGCGTCGGCGCGTCCGGTTCGTCCGCCGGGTCGCCCTCGTCGCGCCACAGCCAATCGCCGTGGTTCGCGTCCGGTTCGTCGTCGGTGTCGGTCTCGATGTCGTCGAGGTCGATTCTATCAGTCATCGTCGGTTCCCTGTGTCGGCGTCGGCGGGTCGCCGATGGGCGTCTCGCCGTCGACCACGTCCGCGAGGTCGAGGCGTTCAAGCGTCGCGACCGTCGGCAGCCCCTCGTGGTTCCAGCCGCGTGCGGCGTAGTAGGCGTCGAGCAGCGCGTCGAACTGCTCGGCGTCGATGTGGCTTCCCGCCGCGGGGCCGTCGGAAATCGGCTCCGTGAGCGGGTCAGGCAGTTCGTCCGCGTCCCGGCGGAACCCCTCGCGGGCGTTGAACAGGCGAACGAGCGTCCAGATTCGCTCGCCGGCACGCCGGAGGTCGTCCGTGTCATGGGGCTGGCCAAGAGCGTCGAACCACTCGGCACCGAAATCGTCCCACAGCGGCTCGCCGGCGAAATCATCCGCGACGAAACTCCAGAGGATGGAGCGAGTGTCCTGTGCGGTGACGACCGCCGCGACGCGCTCGCGGGTCGAGGCGCCTTCGGAGAACGCCTCCCACTCGATCGGTCGGGCGCGGCGGTGACAGCCACCCCGGTCGCTCGTCGCGTAGGCCAGTGCCATGCCGGCCGCCGCGCGGGGGTCGTACGACGGCAGTTCCATCGACTTCACCGTTGGGATGAGGCCGTCGCCACCGTAGCGGTCGACGGCGCGGTCGACGCCCGCCGCGAGCGCTTCGACGACGGCTGCGTCACATGGGCCCTCGCTGCCGGTCGCGATGGCCTCAATGAGGCGACGGGCGCCTGCTTCGTCACCGAAGGAGACGTCGCAGTCGACGAGGTCGGCCGCATCGGCCCGAACCGCCCACGCGACCGCATTGCCGGCGGAGATGACGTCGACGCCCAGACGGTCGCATAGTTCACCGAGCGCGGCGACCGCGTCGAACTCATCGAGGCCAAGCCCGGCGCCGAGCGTCATCGGCGTCGCACCGCGGGGGACGGAGGTGCCGTCATCCGTTTCGACCTCGAACCCGCCCGGAACGTCTCGGTCGGGGTGTTCCCGCCCGATTGCGGCGTCTTCCGCCGCCTCGATGCCGATGTCGTCGACGGCCTCGAACTGATCGCGCTGCCAGCCTTCCGTGGCGAGTGCGCCCACCTCGTTCGCGAAATCGACGCTCTCGACGGTTTCGCCGGCCCGTTGCCACCGGCCCGTCTCGCCGTCAGCGTATGCGCGTTCGTAGCGCCGCCGGAGGTCGGCGAGTTCCGGGGGAATCTCCGGTTCGGTGCCTCGTGCGACGACCGCCTTGAGCCCCTTCGCGCCCATCACGGCGCCGGCGCCACCACGGCCGGCGTGGTGGTCGCCGCCATCGGAGGCAATCGTGGCATAAGCGACGCCGCGTTCGCCCGCCGGGCCGATGCACGCGACGGCCGCATCCGGGTAGTGGGCGGCCGTCTCGACGGTGTCGTCGCCCCACGTTTCAGCGGGTTCGATACGGCCGTTGCCGTCTTCGAGGACGATACGAACCGGCTCGTCGGCGGCGCCGGTGACGAGCAAGGCGAGACAGTCATCGAGCGACCCCGCCAGTCGCGCCGCGAACGACCCGCCGGCGTACGAATCCAGAAACGCGCCGGTGAGCGGTGATTTCGTCACTGCAGCGTAGCGCGTCTCACCGGGGAGATAGCCAGAGAGCGGCCCCGAACAGAACGCGAGCAGGTTCGCCGGGCCGAGGGCGTCCGTTCCCGCTTCGAGTTCGGCATACAGATATCTGGCTCCGAGTCCCTTGCCGCCGATGAACTGTCGTCGCCATCGCTCGGGGACTCGCTCCCGGACGAGGGTTCCAGCCGACAGGTCGGCGCGGAGCACGTAGTGGCGTCCGGCCATTCGTTCTGAGGTTACACGGTGTCAGCTAAAAGAGTGTTGGGCGTCAACGCAGCACACACTACTCGCTGATTGCGACGACGTCGGCCTCGCTTGGGTCGTCGGGGAGCTTCTCGATACACTCGAAACAGAGGAAATGCTCGGTGCCGTCGGTGAACTCGAGCGTCATCCCACCCGTTCCCTGCGGCGACGACGACCACATACCGGAGATACCACCGCCGATGGGGACGTCCTCGCCACAGGCATCACAGGGTTCGCTTGCCATGCCCCGGCTATGGAGCGCGGCGGCAAAAGGCGTCGGACTCACGCGGGCGGGTTGACGGCCAGACCGTCGGCCAAAAGCGGGAGCGCCGTGAGGGCACCCACGGCCATCGCCGCCCATTGCGGCACACTAGAGACCTGGCCGACGACCCACGCGAGCATGAGGACAAAGGGGATGAGTGCAAGCACGAAATCGTAGCGCGAGAGCTCTGAGGGATCGAGGAGATGCAGGCCGTCCGGCTGGCCCGGACGTCCGGTGCTGAAGCCGTTGCTACGGGGCTGTCGTCCGACATTGACACCACCTCCACTCGTTACTGACAACGTCTTGCAACTAAACCGTTACTTTAGAAATGGCAGAATTTTGTCAGCTTATGATTTGATATTATTTGTAAACTTACGGGGGGATTCCCAATGACGTTGTTCGCGGTTTTCAGGGGCTTGAGGATGGTGTGTTGCCGAGCGTCGAGCGGCAAAATGGCCGTGAGTATGGCAAAAGCGAGTCTGTCGTCGGACGATGACGCGGGCTTGAACTCCTGACTGGCATTAAGGGCGTGCCCGCCGTATGCAGGTGTATGCGAGTACTCGTGACGGGAGCGACTGGCTTCGTCGGTAGCCACCTGGTGCCTGCGTTACTCGAGCACGGCCACGAGGTCATCGCGCTCGTCCGCGACGCCGACCGATACGGCGCCCCGGAAGGCGTCGAAACGCTCGAAGCCGACCTGCTCGACCCGCCGGTTCAGTTCCCCGATGTCGACGCGGCCTACTTCCTCGTGCACTCGATGGGTGCCGGTGCGGATTTCGAGGCCAAAGACCGCCTCGTCGCCCGCACCTTCGTCGACGCCGCGGAGGCGGCCGGCGTGGGGCGAGTCATGTATCTCGGTGGGCTTGGGGACGAGCGCGAGCGACTCTCAAAACACCTCAAGTCGCGCCGCGAGGTCGAACACATCCTCGCTGGCGGCGACTACGAACTGACGACGCTGCGGGCCGCCATTATCATCGGCGAGGGGTCTGCGAGCTTCGAGATCATCCGCCAGCTTGGCGACCGCCTACCAGTCATGGTGACGCCGAAATGGGTGCGCACGCAGTGTCAACCCATCTTCATCGACGACGCCATCGAGTACCTCGTGGGCGTGCTCGACGCGCCGGAGACGGCCGGCAGGACATTCGAAATCGGCGGGCCGGACGTACTCACGTATCAGGAGATCATCGAACGAACGGCGGAGCGACTCTCCGGGCGACCGCCGCTTATCGTTCCCATGCCGTTCCTGTCGTCGAAGCTGTCGGCCGGCTGGCTGTGGCTCGTCACCGACGTCCCGCTGAACGTTGCCAAACCGCTCGTCGCCGGGCTCGGCAACACGGTCGTTGTCTCTGATCACAGCATCGACGAGCACGTCGAGGTGGAGCTCACGCCGTTCGAGGAGGCCGTCGAGCGCGCCCTGGGTGACCGTGCGGCCATCGAAGCGACGGAGGAGGCCTGATGCGGCCCGAATACGGCGAAACGTGGGCCTACGAGAGCATCATCGGAGCATTGCCGGGCGTCGATCTCGCGGAGGGGACGGCCATCGCCATCCAGCTCGTCGTCTTCGAGGTCGCCGTCCTAGTGTTGGCGTGGTACTACGACCTCTGGAATGCAGCGATAGCGGGGACGGCCGCAGTGGTCGTCGCCGCTGTCGGGAGCATCGAGATGTTGCGCATCAGCCGCATCGCCCGCGCACCGGAGACGCCGGAGCCATACCGGCGGCTGCTGTTCAGCTCCAGTATCGAGGTCGTCCTCGCCGTGTTGGCGTTCGTCGCCCTCATCACCCACCTGTTCGTTTTCGACCCGCGCACGGGCGAGCCGCTCATCGAGGTGCTTTTCGGCACCGAGGCGCCGATTCTCGTCGTCTATTTGATGCTTTTGGTGCTATGGGATCTGTGCTACCGCATCGGCACCGGCTGGTGGGCGGCCGTCGTCGCGCTGTGGCGGTCGGGCCGCTATCGGTTCGAGCCGGCGACGGCGGCGACGCTGCGGCAGGCCGACCGGGAGACGCTGCTTTTCGGCGTCGTCCAGCTCGTGCTCGTCCCCTTCCTGCTCGACCACCCCGTGTTGCTCGTGGCACTACTCGGCCACGTCGTCGCCGTCACAGTCGTTACCAGCGCCTCGCTGGCGCTGTTGCGATTGCGAGAGCTGTCTACTGAGACTGCATCTGCTTGAACTGGTCGAGAAGCTCTTCGGCAGAATCCCCCGAATCGTACTCCAACTCACCCTCGTAGTTGGTGCGTTCGTCGTCGAACGAGGCGTCGACACTGGAATTCTTCTGCTCGCGGCGCTCGTGTTCGTCCTCGTCGTAGGCACCCATTGACATGGTATACCTCACCTTACGAGTTGTTCACTATCAATGTATCGGGGATGTTGACCGGTGGTTTATATGTTCGGGCCGAATCCGCGCCCGAAATCCGAATGAGTCCCCGGCGGGCAGCCGAATCGAGCGTAACCGGTAAACGACATGGCCTATTAAGTAAACCGTGGCAGGTCCCCTCCGTTTCCGTCGCTCGAACGGCACCTGGACGCGACAGCGCGTTCGGGAGCAGCTACTCTCCCCACTCGATGCCTCCTTCGGCGCGCGTATCGAGGAGCCGTGGTTCCCCGTCGGCGACGACCGATTCGACGCCGTGCGGTTCGAGATGGACAACGGCGATTTCGCCTTCTTCTGTTTCCGCCCCGGCCGCGCCTACTGGCTCGGCAACACCGAGACGCCCGAACCGCTGTGGCGCACCGACAAGGAGACGTTCACCGAGGCGCCGTACGCCGTCTCCCGGTGGGCCCAGCGCGAGCTCACCGCCCGCATGGAGGTCTCCGACCCGTGGCTCACGGAGTACGAGTACGTCACATGGTTTTTCCTCCCCGTCTTCTGCTCGAAGGACGGCCGCGACAGCACGCGGCGGTTCTTCGAGGAGGACGCCGCCGGCTTCCCCGACGCGACCCGCGAGGCTGGCCTCGAGTTCTACGAATCGCTGCTCCGGACGGGCGTCCTCGACGAATACCGGTATACGATGGCCTCGAAGCTCGGCACCTCGCCCGGCTACGACATCGGCCGAATGCGAGCGACGATGGCCGAGTTCAACACCGCGAAGATTCTCGCCGACGCCGGGCTGGAGTTCGTTCCCGAGGTCGAACAGGACAGCGGGCACGCGCTGGATTTCGCCGTCGACGACCACCTCATCGAGGTGACCCGACCGGAGCCGCCGGCACGGCGCTCACACGCCGACCATCCTGTCGCCGCGGTCAAAGAGACCGGCGGCGCCAAACGCACCGACCAGCTCGCGAAACATCCCGATGCGGCGCTTTTCGTCGACTGTACCTCGTTCACCGAAACCGAATGGAGCGCCGTCCGCGGGGAGAAACCCCACGTCGGCCACGAGCCGACCGTCGTCTACCGCGCCCGGCCGAACGGTCACATCGAGGGCTACCGACACGGACGGCTCCCGTTCGATATCGGTGACGGCATCGAGTGGGTGTAAGACGGGTCAGATCGCCGGTTCGTCGGTTCGGTCAATGTCGACCCGGACGCCGTCTTCGAGGTCGATTTGGATGCGAGTCGTGACGGCGATGAACGTGTCGTGGTGGTCGCCGTCCGGGTCGAGCCGCGTTCGCGATTCGATGATACCGGCCTGTTGGAGGGCGTTGAGGCGCCGGTACACCGTCGGCAGTGAGTAGCCGGTTTCGTCGGCCAGTTCGCGAGCGCTCTTGGGCGTCTCGGCAAGCGCATAACAGCAGCGTCTGGTTTTCGGGTCGCCGAGCGCATCGAGCACGTCGTCGTCGACATCGGTCGCCGGTTCCGTCGCGAGGCGGTCGATGGTGTCGCGCAGTTCGTCGCCGTCGACCGGCTTGACGATGTACTCGTCGAAGCCCATCTCGACGGCGTCGCGGTCGGGCTCGACGCCGGTGAGCATGACGACCCGGCAGTCGTAGCCCCGCTCGCGTATCGCATCGAGCAGCTCCTTGCCCGACATACCCGGCATTCGGCGGTCGAGGCAGGCGACGTCTACATCGTCATCCAGCGTTTCGAGCGCTGTTTCGCCATCGTACGCCGTTCGCGTCTCGTGGTCGTTGGGGAGCCGCGCGGCGTGGCCGTCTGCGATGGCCGCCTGGTCGTCCACGAACAACACCGTCGGTGCGTCAGTCATCGGAAGCCCTCCCGGAGTTCACGGATGAGTGGTTTACAAGCGGCCACCCACATAGAACCTTGGGATATGTTCACACGAATGTCGTCCCGACGCCAGAACCGAAAGTGGGGTGGACATAAGTAGGGCGCCGTGCAAATTTTGCCGTATGGAGACGCTGTTGTTAAACCGGGAGGACGTCGGCGAGAACGCCCGGATGGACGAGGTCATCGTCGCGGTCGAGGAGGCGTTCGCCGCCTACCAGCATGGGAACGTCCAGATGCCTGCGAAATCCTACATCGACCTGCCGCAGTACAACGGCGACTTCCGGTCGATGCCGGCGTACATGGACGCCGGCGACTGGGACGCCGCGGGTGTCAAATGGGTCAACGTCCACACGGACAACCCCGAAAACCACGACCTGCCGACGGTGCTCGGGACGATGATCTACTCCGACCCGACGAACGCCTTCCCGCTCGCGCTCATGGACGGGACGACGCTGACGCGGAAGCGAACCGGGGCGGCCGCCGCCGTCGCGACCGACCATCTCGCGGTCGCTGGCGCCAGCTCGCTCGGTATCGTCGGCGCCGGCATCCAGTCGCACACGCAACTGGAAGCGATAAGCGTCGTTCGCGACATCGAGACGGTCGTCGTCGCCGACAAACGAGCGGACGCCGTCGAGCGGTTCATCGAGGTGTACGGCGACGAATTCGACATCCGCGGTGGCTCGATTGGCGAGGCCGCCAGCTGTGACGTCCTCTCGACGGTGACGCCCGTCGAATCGCCCATCGTCGACCACGAGGACGTCGGTGAGCACACCCACATCAACGCGATGGGGGCGGACGCGCCCGGGAAGAACGAACTCGACGAGGAGATCGTGACGAACGCCAAACTCGTCATCGACGACTACGAGCAGTGTACCCATTCCGGCGAAATCAACGTCCCGTGGAGCCGCGGGCTCATCGACGACGACGACCTCTACGGCGAACTCGGCGAAATCGTCACGGGCGATACGCCCGGCCGAACACCAGAAGACGGCATCTCCGTGTTCGACTCGACGGGCCTTGCGATTCAGGACATCGCCACCGCGCACGTCGTCTACGAGCACGCCAACGAGCGCGGGAACGGGACGCCCTTCGAGCTGGTCGATACGCGGGTGCGCTGAGGCGGCTACTCCCAGGAGACGCGCTCTCTGACGCCGCGCAGTGTTCGCGAGACCATCCAGACGATGGCCAGGAACGGAAGCAGCGGAATCAGAAGCAACAGCAGGACTGCGCCTGCCGCAATCCAGGGATTCGTTAGCGCGGAGTCGGCGTCATCGTTCCCCCGACGGCGTATCGAGGAGCCGAAGCCCTTCGGGCCGCGTGGGGTAGTGTCGTCGCCCATACACGCGATAGGCAGTCCAGACTCATGATTCTTGGTGTACGTTCACGCGACAGAGCGCGTCTGTCGGATGGAAAGGTTAAGGGCCGAACCCACGGAAGGTTCGATAACTACTCTCTCTATGCACGACGACGGCTACGACCACACCGAGGTCGAACGACGGTGGCAAGAGGCGTGGGACGACGCCTCCGTGTATCGGACGCCCGACGACGTCGATGACCCGACGTACGTCCTCGGAATGTATCCCTATCCGTCCGGGGAACTCCACATGGGCCACGTCCGGAACTACACCATCACGGACGCGTACGCCCGGTACCGTCGTATGCGTGGCGACGACGTCCTCCATCCGATGGGCTGGGACGCGTTCGGCCTCCCGGCCGAGAACGCCGCGAAAGAACGCGACACGAACCCCCGCGACTGGACGGTCGACTGCATCGACACGATGCGAAGTCAGATGGAGGCGATGGGGTTCGGCTACGACTGGGAGCGGGAAGTCACCACCTGCAAGCCCCGCTACTACAAGTGGAATCAGTGGCTCTTCCGGCGGTTCCACGAGGAGGGGCTGGCCGAGCGTCGCGACGCTGAGGTGAACTGGTGCCCCTCCTGTGAGACGGTGCTGGCCGACGAACAGGTCGAAGGCGATGCGGAGCTCTGCTGGCGCTGTGAGACGCCCGTCGAGGAGCGAGAGCTCGAACAGTGGTTCCTGGAAATCACCGACTACGCCGATGAACTCGTCGACTACATCGACGAACTGGAGGGGTGGCCCGACTCCGTCCGACAGATGCAGCGCAACTGGATCGGCCGCCAACACGGGACACGCCTGGAGTTCGACGTCGGTGAGGCGCCACGCGCCTCGGACGGACGCGGTGAGCCAAGCGAGCCGCGGGAGTACGGCCCCGTCGAAGCGTTCACCACCCGCGTCGACACCGTCTTCGGAGCGACGTTCTTCGCGCTCGCGCCCGATCACCCGATTACCGAAGCCCTCATCGAGGAAGACGAAGCCGTCCACGAGTTCGTCCACAACGAAGCCGACCCCGAAGGGGACGAACCCAACGGCGTCGAGACCGGTCTGACGGCGACGAATCCGGCCACCGGTGAGGAACTGCCCGTGTTCGTCGCCGACTTCGTCCTCTCGGATGTCGGGACGGGCGCGCTGATGGGCGTCCCTGGCCACGACCATCGCGACCACGACTTCGCCGAGAAGATGGACGTCGACATCGAGCCCGTCATCGCGCCGAGCGAGGACGAAGTGCCGGACGTGAGCGAGGAGGCCTACACCGAGGACGGCGTCCTCGTCAACTCCGAGGAATACACGGGGCTGGACAGCGAGACCGCCCGCGAGCGGCTGACCGAGGGGATCGACAGCGCCGACCACCACACCCAGTACCGACTGCGCGACTGGGGCATCTCCCGACAGCGATACTGGGGAACACCGATTCCGGTCGTCCACTGTGACGACTGCGGCCCCGTGCTCGTTCCCGAGGATGAACTGCCCGTCGAGCTGCCGGAGTTCATCAACACCACGGGTAACCCCCTCGATGCGGCCGAGGAGTGGAAGCAGACGACGTGTCCCGACTGCGGCGCGGACGCGGTTCGGGAGACGGACACGATGGACACCTTCGTCGACTCCTCGTGGTACTTCCTGCGCTACGTCTCGCCCGACCTGGAGGACGCCCCGTTTGACCTCGAGCGGGCCAACGACTGGATGCCCGTCGACCAGTACGTCGGCGGCATCGAACACGCCGTGATGCACCTGCTGTACTCCCGGTTCGTCACGAAGACGCTGGCCGATTACGAGGACGTAGAGCACCGCGAGCCATTCACGAACCTGCTCGCCCAGGGGATGGTGCAACTGGAAGGCGAGAAGATGTCGAAATCGAAGGGCAACGTCGTCTCTCCGCAGGCCATCGTCGAGGAGTACGGCGCCGACACCGCACGGCTGTTCATGATGCAGGCCGCCCAGCCCGAACGCGATTTCGACTGGTCGGACAAGGGCGTCCGGTCGGCCTACGCGTTCCTGACGCGGCTGAAAGACATCGTCGAGGCGTTCACTGCCGGCAACGTGGAGACAGCCGACGACCGCGATGCCGTCGCGGGCTACGTCGAGAACGAAACCGAGGCCGCGATCACCATCGCGACCGAGGAGTACGACGACCTGACGTTCAACACCGCGCTCCGGGAGGCCCAATCGCTCGTCGGCACGCTCCGACAGTATGAGGAGTACACCGCCGTCGACCCCGACGTCTTCGAGCGCGGGCTGGAGACCGCCGTCCGGCTGCTCGCGCCCGTCGCGCCGCACGTCTGCGAGGAGCTGTGGGACGAACTTGGCAGCGAGGCGCAACGCGCCTCGGATGCGAGCAGCGCGGGACGGAGTCCCGCGGGCCGTTCGAGCGAGCGGAGCCCGCGAGAAGACGGTGAGCGAAGCGAGCCGCGAGCCGACTTCGTCGTCGACGCCGCATGGCCCGACACCGAGGCCGACCGCGACGTGGTCGAGAAACGGCGCCAGCTCGTCGAGAACACCCGTGAAGACATCCGCCAGATTATCGATGTCGCGGGCATCGAAGCGCCCGAACGCATCGACATCGTCGTCACGCCGGAGTGGAAACACGAGGCGCTCGAAATCGCCATCGAGAGCGACGCCCCGAACGTCATCTCGGAGCTGATGCAACACGACGACATCAAGCGCCACGGCGACGCTGCAGCCGCCTACGGCCAGGAACTCCAGGAGAACCGCGAGGCACTCCAGCGAACGCTCGACCCCGACACCGAGTACGAGGCCCTGCAGTCGGCCGCGTGGCTCGTCGACCGGGAGTTCGACGCCGACGTTCGGGTGCTGACGGCCGCGGAAGCGCCGGATGATGTCGCGTCGAAGGCCGAGCCGAGCCGGCCGGCAATCGACATTCAGGAGTAGGTTTTTGCCCGTGCCGTCTCACTGGCGAGCTCGTGGGCGACGATGCCAACCGTGTCGCTGCAGAACTCAAGGCCCTGCTCGAAGAGCGGTGGCCGAACCGCTCTTGGACGACCGAGGAGCATATCGGTCGGACGCCGGTCGATGTGGCAGGCACGGGTGACCCGCGAGTGCTCATCGAACTGGAGTGGCGACGCGCAGACCCATCGAACAACACGGTGAAACTGTTCCGACATATCGCAGAGGACAGCATCGACCAGTCGCTTCTAGTGATTCAGCTGTTCACACGGTATTACGACCTGAAATCCGGGGGTGTCTCCTCGAAGCGCGAGAACGCCGTATTCGTCGGCGACCGTGTCGCGGAAACGTTCGACTCGGTCGAATACGAGGCTCTCACTCTCGACATCGAACCCCCGAAACGAGGGGGCCCGCTTCCCGGAGAGTGGGAGAAGGCCACCGAGCGGGTCGTCGAAGAAATCGATGCGTCTCTTTAGATATTCTTTATCGCGCCGAGAACGTCCGCAGCGTGGCCGTCGGGGTTCACGTCGTCAGCGTCGATGACGGCCTGCACCGCGCCGTCAGCGAGGACGAACGTGATCCGGTTCACGAAGTCGTTGGTGACCTCGAGACCGAACACGTTGGCGACCTCGCCGTCGGGGTCGGCAAGCAGGTCGAACGAGAGGCCTTCCTCGTCGGCGAACTCCCGATGGGAGTCGACGTCGTCGGTGGAGACGCCGTACACGGTCGCACCGGCCCGGCGGAACGACTCGATATCGGCCTCGAACTGCCGGGCTTCGAGCGAACAGCCCGGCGTCCCGTCACGGGGATAGAAGTAGACGACTGTCGGTTCCTCGAAGTCGGGGGAGATCGTCTCGCCGTTCTGGTTTTTCGCCTGTACGTCCGGCGCGGGGTCGCCTGCCTGAGTGGGCATGGTTCCCATGCTGCCACCGGCCACATGAATCCAGCGCGACGTGAGAGGCGGGTTACAGCGCCGTCTCCCGGCCGGCAGCGCGGCGAACTCTGACCCCGACTGCCGCCGTCCCGGCCCCGAGCACCGTGTGCAACGGGACGACGAGCACGCCGATCAGTAGTCGCTGGACGGCGAATACCAGAAACGAGGGGTCGCCCGCCATCACCGCGAGCACGCCGCTTGCTGCGATGAACACGCCGAACCCGACGGCACCGCCGTAGCCGCCCGCTCGCGCGCCAGCGCCAATGTGGCCCGGCGTCTTCGAGAGCAGGCCGACGACCGCCCCGCCCGCGATGCCGGCGAAGAGGACGCCAGCCACGGCGTTGCCCTCGATGAGCCGGCTTGCGGCGGCCCCACCCACGACGACGAGTGCCGTCACGGCAGCGCCAGCAAGGGTTCGTCGCTCCATACGCGGCGGTCGGCCGGCGCGCGCAAAACGTTAGCGAACGCGGCCGGAGAGCAGGCCGACGAAGCCGAGGCCGAACGTCTCGTATCGGCGGTCGACGGCCCGGTCGGCGACTGCCGCTCGCGCGTCAGCCACCCGGCGGGACAGCGGTGCGTCGAACCGTCCGAACGGCGCTCGGAGCACGTCAGCGACCCCGGAGCTCGGCGCGCCGGCGGCGACGAACGCCCGGAACAGCGGATTGAGCGGCCACCCGAGTGGATCGTCGGTCGCTGCCGCGTCCATGAGGGCGATACGGCCCCCGTCACCGACGAGGTCACACCAGTCCTCGACGATGGTTGCCGGGTCGCCGAAGAGCCCGCAAACGAAGGTTCCGAGGACGGCATCGGCATCCTCGATAGGCGGCCGCGCGGCGTCTCCCTGCACGACCGCGACGTTGTCGTACTCGCGAACGCGCTCCGCGGCGCGGTCGAGCAACGGACGGGTGATATCGACGCCGATGACCCGCCCGTCCGGTTCGACGCGCTCGCGGAGATGCGGCAGATTCGCGCCGGTGCCACAGCCCATCTCCACGACGGTCGCCCCGGTCGAGCGACGCGGTCGGCGGCCCGGCGGCGCCAGCGGTCGACACCCGGTGCTGTCGCGATGCGGTCGTAGAGGTCGGCCCAGCGGCCGTAGAAATCGGTGACGCTCGCCATCAGACGACGTCGCGGACGGTGCCGACAACGTCGGAAGCGTCCGACCCGAGGATGTAGATGACGGGCTCGATACCGAAGCCGCCGGTCTGATACAACACGTCGACATCGGGGTGCTCCGACACCGTCTCCGCGATGGCAGTTTCGAGGTCGGCTTCGGCGTCGAATTCCGCTGTTTGGTAGCCGGCGGCCTCCAGTTCCGACAGCAGGGCGTCGCTGTAACGGATGTTCACCACGGCGCGGGCGTCGCTGCCGGCCTCCCGAGCCGTCAAAAGCAGCGTCGCGACGTGTTCGGAGACGCCGAACTCGGGGTCGCTCGGCACCGTCGCCTGCCCTTTGATGTCGAGGATGCGGCCCGGAATGGCCGCCACGTCGTCGATGGTGGTTGCATCAGGCAGCGCTTCGACGAGGTTTGACCCGACTGCTGGCACGAGCGCCGCAAAGCCGCTGGTGTTCTCGAGCGTTCGGACGGCGCGCCGAACCGACGACCGGACGCGTTCGGTCATCCGGAGGTCGCCCTCGGGGTCGTGGATATCGAGCGGCGCATCGTAGCCCGACAGCGGCGGGAACGCCTCCTCGTGGAGTCGCGCGAGCAGGTCGCCGCGTTCGAGCCGCCGGATGAGTACCTCGGTCTCGACGAGCGCCTGCACGCGACTCATGTCGTCGTTCGCCAGCCCCTCGGCCAGCTGCTCGACGAGCGCCTGGACGCGCTCGTCGGCGGCGATGTCGTCGTTGACCTCGACTTCCTGGTGGGCGTACTTCGAGACAGCGCTTTGGCTAATTCCGAGCAGGTCGGCCACCTCGCTTTGGGTGAGCCCACAGTCGCGAAGCTCACCCGCAAGCATCGTCCGGTACGTCGGGAGGAACTCCTCGACGACGACCTCCTCGATGAACTTCATCGCTCTAACTGGTCGCCGCCGAACTCGTCATCCGACTGAATGCGCGAGGCCTGTGGGCCCTCCTGACCCTGATACTTCGACCCCCGTTCGGCGCCGTAGGGGCGCTCTGCGGGGTTCTTCAGCTCCGTGAACGTGAGCTGTGAGATGCGCATTTCCGGCGTCAGCGCGACCGGCGCGGTACCGAGATTCGACAGTTCGAGGGTTATCTGGCCCTCGTACCCGGGGTCGCAGAGACCGGCGGTATTCGACAGGAAGACGCCACCACGACCACCGAGGAAGTTTTCGACCGTCTTTCCGTTCGGCTGCACTTCGAGGTCGTATGTCGGCTCGACACGGTCGGTTTCCTCGACATCGACGACTTCCTCGAACCGGATATCGTCGCGGAGTATCTGATCGAGTCGGGTCGTATCGACGCCCGCGTCAGCGTAGGAATCCCGGAAGCGTCGAAGCGTGTCTCGCTTGACCGAACCGTACTCCCCGTTTTCGACGTTCGAGATGCTGCTCTTCGAGGAGTACCCCATCGCGTCGGCAGCCTCGGACATCGTCATATCCGCCTCATTGCGGTATCGCTGGAGCAGGGCACACGGAGTCGGAACGTACTGTCCCCGCTTGTGTGGGTCGCTGGCGGTATCGACTGCCCATTCGGTGCTCTCGTTGTGCACGTCGCTCGGTTCGATGTACGTCTCTCGCTCCCGGCTGTAGGCTGAACTGTGGAGCCCCAATCTGGCCGCCAGGTACATCGTCCGATTTGCAAGCGATTCGTTGGCAGTATAGAGCGTATCGCGTGCTTCGCGCCGACATCCGTCGCCGTCCATGAGGCCATCGAGA
Source organism: Natronomonas sp. (assembly GCF_047616845.1). Lineage (GTDB taxonomy): Archaea > Halobacteriota > Halobacteria > Halobacteriales > Haloarculaceae > Natronomonas. The sequence goes on from NZ_JBLGBY010000013.1 coordinate 44,878, forward strand.
AGCGCTTCGAGAACCGGTTCGGGCCAGTTCCACGCCCGGTCGGGGATGTTCTTCTCGCTTCCAGCCCCAGCAAGCCGACGGAAAATTTTCGACCAGAGCGCCGAACAGATAGTGAGCCGTTCGAGTCCGTTGTCTCGCTCTTGGCGGTAGATACTGGTATCGTACGACTCGAACCACTCCGCGACCCGGTCGAGGTACGCCTCGTTTTTATTGCCGACTTGTATCTGCTTGCGCCGGGCCGACCCCTCGGCGATGTAGAAGCCGAGCAGCCAGCCGAACTCGGGTGTAATTTCGAGATGGCGCGGGAGGCGGGCGTCGCTCTGTTTGAACGCGACTTCGGTATTGGCTGGCGCGTTCGCCGAGGAAACGCACGACAGCGGTGCAGCGTTCCGCGACTCGTAGTGTTGGTGTGATCCCGGCGGTACGCTGTCGTCCAATTCGGCCGCTTCGAGGCCGCCGTCAGCGGCGTATGCGATTATCTCCTTGTCGCCCTCGAACAGCTCTACGAGGTCAAGTTCGGTCTCCTCGCTCGGCGAGCTCGGGAGTGTTCCGGGAACCATCACTCGGGTTCCCTCGGTGTCTTCGCTCGGTAATCGCGTCACCCCGCCCTGCTCATCGAGCGTAAAGAGGTTGTGATCCTTTGTTACCAGTACCTCACGCCCCGACTCGAGTGACACTCGATAGATGCGTTTCGTCGGATTCGTGATATAGTTCGTCACGCGGTGGGTGCTCACGCGGAGTGTTTGCGGATCGAACGAGACTGCACGTGCCTGGCGCTCGTTTTCGACGATGTCGCCGATTTCGTAGAACCCGTACCCATCTTCCGGCGTCCAGAGGAACACCTCCTCGTCGTACGGAAGCGACGCGTGAACCACCACGGCAAGCCGCCCGAGCGACGACCGCCCTTCGACGTGGGCGATGAGGTCGTCGGGAATCCCGACGCGCTCTTTCGTCGTTCCGAGGACGAAATCGCCGGGATGGAGGATGAAGTCCTCACCCTCCTCGACGTAGGTTTCGTCGACGTACTCGTCGACTTCCTGTTCGCTGTTCGGGTGGATACAGGGGATGTTGGTGCGTCTGAATTCGAGGAACTCCCGCCCAAGCCGGAGGTCGATGCTCGCGGGCTGGATCTGTAACTCGGGGTCGTCGAGCGGTTCGACGACGAGGTCGCCGTCGGTCAGCCGGCGACGGATGTCCCCATCGGAGAGTATCATGGCTCGAAAAGTGGTCGACAGGGGCTTAAAGGCCAACGGTCGCGCCGCTGGCCGAGCAAGACGAAGACGTACGAGATGACAGCAGCGCCCCCCGGCTACGAGCAGGTCGCCGGGTCGGCGCCATCGAGACGTACTTTTACCGACGCCGCCCGACCTATCGGTATGAAGCAAGCCATCGTCGCCCGGACGGATATCGGCATGGGAAACGGCAAACTCGCAGCACAGGTCGCCCACGCGTCGCTGCAGGCCTACGAGAAAGCCGGCGACTCGGCCCAGCGGGAGTGGAAATCGGGCGGTCAGAAGAAGGTCGTTCTCAAGGGTTCCGGCGAGAGTGAACTCCAGCGACTCGCCGACGAGGCGCGCCGCGAGGGGCTCCCCTACGCGCTGATTCGTGACGCCGGCCACACCCAACTCGAACCGGGCACCGTGACCGCGCTCGCGGTCGGCCCCGGCTCGGAGAACATCGTCGACAAGGTGACGGGTGATCTAACTCTTTACTAAACCCACTTTTTGCACGCGAGACCGGGTCGCCACGGGCGACCACGGTCTCGCGGCAAAAACTTGGGGAAAATATGCGCGCGTACTCCTTCCGCGCGGCTTCGCCGCGCGTCAGTCCGTGCGCGCTACCGGACGCTCCCTCCGGTCGCGTCCGGGGAACCGCTCGCTCACTGCGTTCGCTCGCGGATGCTACACCTGTTGCTAAATCAACCATCTGAGTAAAATGTAGTGTCCGCGCGAGCGTAGCGAGCGCGGTTCCCGGTGACGAACGGTAGCGAGGCGTGAGCGAAGCGAACGCCTCGAAAAGTCGAACGGCGAGCGGAGCGAGCCGTGAGACAAGTGAGTCGCCGTAGCGAGAGCCGACTAACGCGGCGCCGAAGGCGCCCGCGGCAATCTCGCGAGCGGAGCGAGCGAGATCCGTGGAAGACGAGCGAAGCGAGTCTTCCTGAGGGAGGCTCTCGCGCATATTTTCCCCAAGTTTTTGCCGAGAACCGGTGTCGAGCGCTCCGCGCTCGACCCGCGTTCTCGTGCAAAAAGTGGGAGTTCTAGAACCCTCTGGTGTACTGCCGCGGAACAGGCGCTTCCTGGCCCAGCTCCTGGGCGGCCCGGATTGCGAAGTAGGGGTCACGGAGATGTTCGCGGCCGACGATAGCGAGGTCTGCGCGACCGTTGCTGATGATGGCGTCGGCACCCTCCGGCGTCGTGATGCCGCCGACCGTGCCGACGGGGACGCCGCCTTCGGCGACCTGTTCTGCATAGGGCACCTGGTAATGCGGCCCAGTGTCGGGCACCTGCTGGTCGGGGTGAATCGCGCCCGCGCTCACGTCGATGAGATCGACGCCGAGCGGCTCGAGGTCGCTTGCCAGCCGTGCCGAGTCGGATACCGTCCATGATTCGCGGTCGGGGAGCCAGTCGGTCGCGGAGATGCGGACGAAAAGCGGCGTGCCGTCCGGGATCGTCTCGCGGACGGCGGTGACGACCTCCCGGAGCAGGCGCGTCCGGCTCTCGAAGTCGCCGCCGTAGGCGTCCTCGCGGGTGTTCGTCACCGGCGAGAGGAACTCATGGAGCAGATAGCCGTGGGCGGCGTGAATCTCGACGATCTCGAAGCCGGCGGCGACGGCGCGTTCGGCGGCCGCCGTCCACGCGTCGATGAGTTCGGCGATGTCGTCCGTTTCGAGCCGCTGGGTCTCAAGCGGCTCCTCGTCGTTGTAGGGCCACGGCGTCTCCGTCGGGCCGACAGGCGTCCATCCGCGGTCGCCGTGAATCGGGCCGTAGCCGTCGGCCGGTCGCCGCGTCGAGGCTTTCCGGCCGGCGTGGGCCAGCTGGATGGCGGGCGTCGCGCCCTGCGATTTCATGAACTCGGCGATGGGGGCCAGCGCCTCGGCGTGGTCGTCGCTCCAGATGCCGAGGTCTTCCGGCGAGATGCGCCCCCGTGGCGTGACGGCTGTCGCCTCCGTCATGACGATGCCGGCGCCGCCGGTGGCGCGACTGCCGAGGTGGACGCGGTGCCACTCGGTCGCGAGGCCGTCCGCTGCCTCACAGGAATACTGGCACA
>NZ_JBLGBY010000014.1:0-44388 GCF_047616845.1 Natronomonas sp.
TCGAGACTCCTCACTTCTGGCACTGCCACCCCCCGCAGCTCGCGGGTCGCTGCGCTCCCCGCTCGCTCTCGAGACTCCTCACTTCTGGCACTGCCACCCCCCGCAGCTCGCGGGTCGCTGCGCTCCCCGCTCGCTCTCGAGACTCCTCACTTCGTTCGGAGTCTCGTGCGCCACGAGATACCGTGCCAAATCATACGTGCCGTTCCACAAGCGTTTAATACCGCTCTGAGAATAGAAGCAAGTACATGACGCAGACCCACCGCTCAAGCACGTCCGCTCCAAGCGGTGGCTCTTTCATTCTCCAGCGACCGCGACGACCGGGCCGTTAGGCCCGAATAGTCCCCACTCCCCTCGTCGCACTCGCCCCGATTTCAACGATACCTGTCCGGTTGACAGTACCAACACACCATAATAATGTCAGATAACAAACGCGTCGCGCTCGCCTTCTCCGGTGGGCTCGACACAACAGTTTGCGTTCCGCTGCTCGAAGAGGAGTACGGCTACGACGAAGTCATCGGCGTCACGGTCGATGTCGGCCAACCCGACGCCGAGTTCGAAGAAGCCGAAGAAACTGCAGAGGCGCTGAACCTCGAACACTACGTCGTCGACGCGAAAGAGGAGTTCGCCGAATTGTGTTTCGATGGCGTGCGCGCGAACGCGTCCTACCAGGGCTACCCCCTCGGCACGGCGCTTGCCCGCCCCGTCATCGCGAAAGCCATCCTCGAAGTCGCCGAGGAACAGGGCTGTACGGGCCTCGCCCACGGCTGCACTGGGAAGGGCAACGACCAACTGCGCTTCGAGGCCGTCTGGCGTGACTCCGACATGGAGGTCATCGCGCCCGTCCGTGAACTCGGCCTGACCCGCGAGTTCGAACAGGAGTACGCCGCAGAGCGCGACCTGCCCGTCGAGGGCGGCGACGAGGGCAAATACAGCATCGACACGAACCTCTGGAGCCGCTCCATCGAAGGCTCGGAGCTCGAGGAACCGAGCTACGTGCCGCCGGAGGACATCTACGAGTGGACGACGGCCCCGTCCGGCGAGACACAGGAACTCGAAATCGGCTTCGAGAACGGCTACCCCGTCTCCCTCGACGGGACGGAGATGGAAGCGGTCGCGCTCATCGAGGAACTGAACGACCTCGCAGGCGAGTTCGGCGTCGGCCGCTCGGACATCATGGAAGACCGCATGCTCGGGCTGAAGGTTCGCGAGAACTACGAACATCCGGCAGCGACCGTCCTCCTGAACGCCCACGCGGCGCTGGAAGACCTCGTGCTCACGAAGGAAGAGCGCTCGTTCAAAACGCAGATCGATCACGAGTGGTCGGAGAAGGGGTATCAGGGTCTCGTCAACGCGCCGCTCGTCGGTGCACTCGAAGGCTTCATCGAGGAGACCCAGACCCGTGTCACCGGCAGCGTGACGGTTCGACTCGAAGGCGGGCAAGCACGCCCGGTCGGTCGCTCCTCGGAATACGCCGTCTACTCGGCGGAGGCGGCCTCGTTCAACACCGAGGATGTCACGGGCGGTATCGAACAGAACGACGCGACGGGCGTCGCGAAATACCACGGCTTCCAGGAGCGCCTGGCGAACCGCGTCATCAACACGCAAAACGAGGAGTAACAGATGGCTGACGAGGGTAGCGAGGACGTCGTCCGCCGCGAGCGGTTCAGCGGGGGCCCGGCCCGCGGGTTCCTGTCGAGCCTCGCGGCCGACGAACGCATCTTCGCGGCCGACCTCGCCGTCGACCGTGCCCACGTCGTGATGCTCGAAGAGCAGGGCATCATCGACGACGGGGACGCGGGCGCCATTCTGGAAGCGCTCGACGACATCGAGTCGGCGGGCCACAGCGCGCTTCCGGACGGCGAAGACGTCCACGCGGCTATCGAGACGGCCGTCATCGAGCGCGTCGGCGAGCGCGGCGGACGGATGCACACCGCGCGCTCCCGCAACGACGAGGTGGCGACCTGCATCCGCTATCGGCTCCGCGAGGATGTCCTGAATGCGGTCGAGACGGCCATCGAGGCTCGCGAGGTGCTGGCCGAAGTGGCCGCCGAGCACACCGAGACGGTGATGCCCGGCTTCACGCATCTCCAGCCCGCCCAGCCGACCACCGTCGCTCATTACCTACAGTCCTACGAGTCGGCGCTGGCCCGCGATACCGAGCGGTTGCTCGACGCCTACGAGCGCATCAATCGCTCGCCGCTGGGCGCCGCGGCGTTCGCGGGCACGCCCTTCGACATCGACCGCGAGCGGACGGCCGAGCTGCTCGGCTTCGACGGGAGTTCCGCGAGCGTAGCGAGCGGAGCCTCGCCAGGCGCGGAGCGCCGTGACGGCGTCGTCGAGAACTCGATGGACGCTGTCTCGGCGCGCGATTTCCTCGTGGAAACGACGGGCGCTGTCGCCGCCCTGGCGACGACGCTTTCGGGGCTGGCCGAAGACCTCGTCGTCTTCTCGAACAAGGACTACGTTGAGCTCTCGGACGACTACTCCTCGACGTCCTCGATCATGCCCCAGAAGAAAAACCCCGACACGATGGAACTCGTCCGGGGTGCCGCGGGCGACGCGGCAGCGGGGCTGAACGCCCTGCTATCCATCCTGAAGGGACTCCCCCGCGCGTACAACCGCGACCTTCAGCGTGCCCATCCACACGCCTTCGAGGCGGTCGATGCGGTGACGGAGGCGACGGCGGTCGCGGCGGGCGCGGTTGCGACGGCCGAGTGGTCGGAGGAGACGCTTGCGACGGCCGCGGGCGAGGGCTTTTCGACCGCGACGGGCGTGGCCGACCTGCTGGCGATGCACGGCGTGCCGTTCCGGACAGCGCATGAAATGGTGGCAAACGCGACGCAACGCGCCGCGGAAAGATCGAGCGGGGAGCGCAGCGACCCGCGAGGTAGCGCGGCGGAACAGGGCGCCGACTACGAGGCGCTCGATGCGGCGGCCCAAGACATCCTCGGGACGCCGCTGGCCGAGCGCGTCGACCGGGACGCCGTCGAGGCGGCGCTCGACCCCGCTGAAAGCGTCGCCTCACGTGACTCCGTCGGCGGGCCCGCACCCGAAACGGTTGCGGCGGCGCTGGCTCGCGTCGAGGACGGCATCGCGGCCGATACCGAGGCGCTTGCGACGCGGCGTGAGGCGCTCGAAGACGCCGAAGCGACGCTTCGCGAGGAGGTGGCGACGTATGCGTAAGCGACGACGACCGATTCCGGTGCCGCTGGCACCACCACCGTCCCCGTCCGGGGACATACTACCACATTCCTGATATACGGGAACCTGCGACCGCTCGAAACGCCGCGTTTGCACCGATAGAGACCAGTATGCGTTATTATATTATTCTGATAAGTTCGAAGCCTTTAAGTGATTTCGACGGTGAGTAGGAGGTACAATGGCAGAATGTCCCGAGTGTGGGGCCGATCTGGACCTACATGACGACCTCGAAGTCGGAGAGATCGTCGACTGTGCGACCTGCGGTGCCGAACTCGAAGTGGTCGGAGACGACCCTGTCGAGCTGGAGACGGCACCCGAGCTGGAAGAGGACTGGGGGGAGTAAGGCAATGCACGTCGGCGTAGCGGGCCGCGCGAACGCGCGGTCGCGAGGTGAGGGCGCATGAACGCCGAATCGCCTCCGGCGCTTCGTGCTCACGAGTCGCCACGAGGTGACGACTCGTGAACGTCGGAGTCCTCTACTCGCGCATCCGTCGCGACGAGAAGCTCCTGTTGAGCGAGCTCCGCGACCGCGGCCACGACGTGACGAAGATCGACGTCCGGAAGGAGCGGTTCGGCGTCCACGAGGCGCCGGAGGCCTTCGACGACGTCGATATCGTCGTCGACCGCTGTCTCGCGACCAGCCGGTCGCGTTACATCACCCGGTTCGTCGAATCGTACGACATCCCGGTCGTCAACGAGCCGGAGACCGCGGCGATCTGCGCCGACAAGGCACGGAACAGCCTCGTCCTCGCCGAAGAGGACATCCCGACGCCCGCAACCGAGGTCGCCTTCACCAAGGAGGCGGCCATGGAATCCATCGAGGAGTTCGGCTACCCCTGCGTGCTCAAGCCCGTCGTCGGGTCATGGGGCCGCCTCATGGCGAAGATCGACTCCCGCGACGCCGCCGAGGCCATCCTCGAGCACAAAGAGACCCTCGGCCACTACGAGCACAAGGTGTTCTACATCCAGGAGTTCGTCGAGAAGCCCGGCCGTGACATCCGCGTCGTCGCCACGGACGGCAAACCCATCGCCGCGATGGCCCGCTCGTCGGATCACTGGCTGACGAACGCCGCCCAAGGTGCCGACACCGAGGAACTCGAAATCACCGAGGAAATGGCCAACCTCGTCGAACGCGCCTCCGAGGCCGTCGGCGGCGGCCTCCTCGGCGTCGACCTCATGGAGACGGGCGATTCCTACACCGTCCACGAGGTCAACCACACCGTCGAGTTCAAGGCACTCAACGAGGTCACCGACGTCGACGTCCCCAGCGCAGTCGTCGACTGGCTGGAAGCGAAGGTGCAGGGCGTCGAGGTGACCGCATGACGACGGCGAGTGTCATCGGCGGCAGCGGCTTCACCGGCGGCGAACTCCTCCGCCTGCTCGACGGCCACCCCGAGTTCGAAGTGGCCCAGGCCACGAGCCGGAGCTACGAGAACAAGACCGTCGGCTCCATCCACCCGAACCTCCGGGGCATGAACCTCCGTTTTTCCAGCCCCGAGGAACTCGACTCCGTCGACGTGCTCTTCGCGTGTACGCCACACGGCGTCACGATGCAGCAGATCGACGCCTTCCGCGATGTAGCCGACACCGTCGTCGACCTCAGCGCGGATTTCCGCCTCAACCGCGAGGAATCCTACGACGAGTGGTACGACGGTCACGACCGGCCGGAGTTGCTTTCGGAATCTGAGTACGCGCTACCGGAACTCAACCGCGAGAACCTGCCCGGCGCCGACCTCATCGCGTCGGGCGGCTGTAACGCCACGGCCGCCATCCTCGGCCTCAAGCCGCTTTTCGACGCCGACATCCTCTCCGGAACGGAGCAGGTCGTCGTCGACGTGAAGGTCGGCTCCTCCGAGGGCGGCGCCGGCGGCGGCGACGCCTCCTCACACCCCGAGCGCTCGGGCGTCGTCCGCCCGTACGCGCCGACGGGCCACCGCCACGAGGCGGAAATCGAGGAGTATCTCGGCACGAGCGTGTCCTTTACCGCCCACGCGGTCGACATGACCCGCGGTGCCTCCGCGACGTGTCACGTCTACCCCGAGGAACCCGTCTCGAAGGGCGACCTCTGGGGCGCGTACCGCGGCAGTTACGAAGACGAGCCGTTCGTCCGGCTCGTCGCCGGCGGCTCCGGCGTCTACCGCTACCCGGAGCCGAAGGCGGTCGCGGGCTCGAACTACGCGGAGGTCGGGTTCGAACTCGACCCGCGGAACAAACGCGTCGTCGTCTTCTCGGCCATCGACAACATGATGAAAGGCTCCGCGGGCCAGGCCGTCCACGCGGCCAACATCGCGCTTGGCTTCGATGAGACGGCCGGCCTCGACTTCTCGGGACTCCATCCCGTGGGCGCGCCATGACGGTCGTCGTCAAGATCGGCGGCGCGCGCGCCGTCGAACCCGAAGGCGCACTCGCCGACATCGCCGCCCTCCGCGAGGAGGGAACGGCGGTCACCGTCGTTCACGGCGGGTCGACCGCCGTCGACGACACGCTCGAGAGGATGGGTATGGAACCCGAATACGTCGAAACACCGAGCGGCGTCGTCGGGCGGTTCACCGACGAAGAGACGATGGACGCCTTCAAGATGGCGATGGCCGGCCTCGTCAACACCGACCTCGTGACGGGGTTACAGAACCAGGGCGTTGACGCCGTCGGACTGTCGGGCGTCGACGGCCAGCTCCTGTACGGCCCCCGGAAATCCGCCGTTCGCGTCGTCGAGGACGGCACGAAGAAGATTCGCCGCGGCGACCACTCCGGCACCATCGAGGCGGTCAACGGCGACCTTCTGCGGTCGCTTCTGGACGACGGCTACACGCCGGTCGCGTCGCCACCGATGCTGGCCGACGATGCCGCCGAGCAACGGTCGGCGGAGAGCGAGACGGAGTCTCGCCATCTGGTCGCGGTCAACACGGATGCAGACCGCGCGTCGGCGGCCGTGACTGCGGCACTCGGCGGGACGCTCGTCTCGCTGACCGATGTTGAGGGCATCTACCGTGACCCCGACGACCCCTCGACGCTCATCGAGCGCGTCGAGACCCCCGAACAGTACGACGAACTGAAAACCGCCGCCGAGGGGTTCATGGGCCGGAAGGTCATGGCGGCGACGGAGGCGCTCGAAGGCGGCGCAAGCGAGGTTATCGTCGCCAGCGCCAACGCCGAGAACCCGATTCGGTCGGCCGTCGACGGCGGCGGCACCCACATCCTTCCGAGCGCACTCGAATAACAATGAGCGGCTTCGTCTTCTCCGAGAAACCCATCAGCATCGAGCGTGGCGAGGGGGTCACCCTCTACGACACGAACGGCAACGAGTACCTGGATTTCGGCGCGAGCTACGCCTGTACGCCGGTCGGTCACTGCCACCCGACGGTGGTCGAGGCGACGACCGACCAGGTCGAGCGCCTGCTGTACGTCCAGGCGTCGTATCCGAACGCGCCCCGAACGGCGCTGTACGAACAGCTCGCAGAGGTCGCGCCGGGCGATATCGACAACACCTGGCTCTGTAACTCCGGCACCGAGGCCAACGAGGCCGCACTCAAGTTCAGCCGACACGCCACCGGTCGCTCGAAAATCATCGCGACGATGCAGGGGTTCCACGGCAGGACGATGGGCTCACTCGCCGCGACGTGGAAAGACGAGTACAAGGAGGGGTTCGGCCCGCTGGCCGGCGGCGTCGAGTTCGTTCCCTACGGCGACAGCGAGGCGATGCGGGAGGCCATCGACGATGAGACGGCCGCCGTCATCGTCGAGCCGCTCCAGGGCGAAGGGGGAATCAATCCCGCTCCGACCGAGTATCTGCAGGCAGTTCGTGAAGCGACAACAGAAGCCGGCGCCGCGATGATTCTCGACGAAATCCAGACCGGGCTCGGCCGGACGGGGTCGCTGTGGGCCGCCGAAGCCCACGATATCGTTCCGGACGTACTCACGACGGCGAAGGGGCTCGGCAGCGGGCTGCCCATCGGCGCGACGCTCGTCCGCGATTGGATTGCCGAGGACTGCGGCAATCACGGCTCGACGTTCTCCGGTGGGCCGGTCGTCTCCGCGGCGGCAGGCGCCACGCTCGACGTCATCGTCGACGAGGACATCCCGTCGCACGCCGCCGAAGTCGGGGCGTATCTCACCGACGAACTCGATGACGTACTCGGCGACGAGGTGCGCGACGTGCGTGGCAACGGCCTGATGGTCGGCGTTGAGGTGAAACGGGGCGCGAATCCGATACTGCGCGACCTCGCAATCGACCATGGCATCCTCGCGCTACCGGCGGGCCGCAGCGTCGTCCGCCTGCTGCCGCCGCTGACCATCGAGCGCGAGCACGCCGACGCCGTCGTGTCGGCGCTGGAGGACATCATCACATGAGCGCCACGCTCGAGGCCGACGAGGAGGCGCGAGAACTGCTGGAGACGCTCGTCTCCATCCCGTCGCCCACGCCCGAGGAAGACGAGTGTGCCGAGGCGCTGGCGGACTTCTTCGACGACCACGGCCGCGAGGTCTTCATCGACGAGGTCGGGAACGTCCGGGCGCCGGCCGACGATTCCGTCCTCTACACCTCCCACATCGACACGGTACCGGGGGATATCCCCGTCCGCATCGAGGAGAGCGGGCCTCCGGAGGAGGCCCGAGGCGAAGGCGGCGAAGCCGCCGGAGCGGGAGGCCCCGAACTGTGGGGTCGGGGCTCGGTCGACGCGAAAGGGCCGCTCGCGGCACTTGCCGTCGCGGCCGTCCGCACCGGCGTCTCCTTCGTCGGCGTCGTCGGCGAAGAGGTCGACTCCCGCGGCGCGCGCCATCTCATCGACGACCGCGACGTACCGGACGCGGTCGTCAACGGCGAACCATCCGGCTGGGACGGCATCACGCTTGGCTACCGCGGCATCCTCCAGGGCACCTACGTCGCGACCTCCGAATCGGGGCATACCTCCCGGCCGGAGAACAACGCGATTCAGGACGCCATCGCCTGGTGGTCGGCCGTCGAGGAGCGGTTCGAGACCGACGAGTACGAACCGGTCTTCGAGCGCGTGACGCCAAAACCCGTCACCATCGAGGGCGGCGTCAGCGAGGACGGCCTCGCCGTCGAGGCGACGATGGACGTCCAGCTCCGTGTCCCACCGGAGTATTCGACCGAGGAGGTGCGCGAACTGGCCGACGCGGAGCTTTCGGCCGGCACCGTCAACTGGAAGGACGCGGTCGAACCGACGATGCAGAGCCCCCGCACCGAGGTCGGGCGGGCGTTCCGTGTCGCCATCCGCGAAGCGGGCGGTGACCCGCGTCTGCTCCGGAAAACGGGTACGGCAGATATGAACATCTTCGCCGGCGAGTGGGAGTGCCCGATGGCGACCTACGGCCCCGGCGACTCCGACCTCGACCATGCGCCGGACGAACACCTCGAACTGCGCGAACTCGACCGCGCGGTCGCGGTGCTCGAATCCGTCGCGGAGGAGTTACAATGAACTTCCTGAACATCGACGACCTGACGCGTGAACAGCTCGATGAAGTGCTGACACGGGCGGTCGACCTGAAGGAGCGACACGCCCGCGGCAAGACGGCCGAAGCGATGGACGGCAAGAGCCTCGGCATGATCTTCGAGAAGCCGTCGACCCGAACGCGCGTCTCCTTCGAGACGGGCGCGACGCAGTTGGGTGGCCACGCCGTCTTCCTCGGCCCCGACGACATCCACCTGGGCCACGGCGAGCCCGTCAAGGACACCGCACGGGCGCTCTCCCGGTACGTCGACGTCATCATGGCGCGCGTCTTCGACCACGAGGACGTCGTCGAGCTGGGCGAGTACGCCGAGGTGCCCGTCGTCAACGGCCTCACGGACGACGCCCATCCCTGCCAGACGCTGGCCGACCTGCTGACGATTCGGGAGCGCTTCGACGGCTTCGACGCCCGCGTCGCCTGGATCGGCGACGGCAACAACGTCTGTCAGTCGTTCGTCCTCGGGGCGGCGCTCGTGGGGCTCGATCTCGTCGTCGCGACGCCGGAAGAGTACGACGTCGACGACGAGGTGCTCGAACGTGCTGCCGAACTCGGTGAGCCCCCGGAGACGACGACCGACCCCGAGGAAGCCGTCGACGGCGCCGACATCATCTACACGGACGTCTGGGTGAGCATGGGCGAGGAGTCCGAACGCGCCGAGAAACTGGAGACGTTCTCACAGGGCGGCTTCCAGATAACCGAAGCGTGGCTCGACGACCGCCTGCTCATGCACTGTCTGCCCGCCCACCGCGGCGAAGAGGTCACCGACGCGGTGATGGAAAGCGACAACGCCATCGTCTGGGATCAGGCCGAAAACCGTCTGCACGCCCAGAAAGGGCTGTTGACGTACCTGCTCTAGAGGTCTTCGAGCGCGTAGTAGGTTGCACCGAGTACGGCGCCGTAGATGGCGTGGCCAATCAGACTCTGTGGGTTGAAATTCGGCAATGGCGGGCTCGCCGGCGACCCGACCGTCGACAGCCAGATGGGCATGACGACAGCGGCGAGGACGACCCACAGCACGATACCGTAAGCGAGGCCGGCTCCGACCTGTTTCTGTGCCGATTCGCCGTCGAGACCGACAGCGCCGACGAAGCCCGCGAAGGCGACGCCAAGGACAGCGCCGTGACTCATATGAACGAACCACCCGGCCAGGCCGCTGGCCGGTGGCGCCAGCCCGTACATCGACGGGATGGCGATTTCGATAACGTTCGTCATCTGCAGCGTGAGCATGACGCCGAAGACGGCGCTGCCGATGAGACCGCCGGTGACGCCGGCTTTCCAGTTGCCAGCGACTGCGTCCGTTTCGATACTGCTCGCCGTGGCAGTTTCTGATGCCATGTTTCACTCTCGGAAGTCGGAAGTAAACTATTGGGCCGAGAATGTGGTTGTGTGGTCACGGCGCACACGTTGGCTTTAACGCCGGGGCGTTCGTTGAACGGGTATGGAAACAGACCCGGATCCCTCGCGGTTTCGCGACCTGATGCTCGAATCCGAGCCGGGGTTCGAGGAGGTGCTCCGATGTGTGTTCGGTATCCAGGAGCACGAGGCACGCCTCTATATGGAACTGCTCGATGCGCCGGATAGCACGGTCGCCGAACTCGCAGAGGAGGTCGACCGCGACCGCAGTAACGTGAACCGTGGGCTGACGACGCTGCTCGATAAGGAGCTCGTCGAACGACGGCGACGCCTGCTCGACAGCGGCGGCCACGTCTACCAGTATCGCGCGACGCCGCCCGAAGAAGCCCGACAGTTGATGCACGAGACGCTTGACGAGTGGGCGAAATACGTCCACGAGAAGATCGACGAGTTCCCCGAGTAGCGGGTCGCAAGCCAGCGCCTATAGCTCGACGGCGGCGTCGGACTGGAGCCACGCGCTGTGGTTCTCCGTATCGTAGATGATGACCTCGCCGTTTTCGAGTTCGATGACCACACACTGGCTCCGCCTGACGGGGAGCGCGTCGTCGCGGTCGTGTTCCGGTGGCGCTGGCATGGTGAATCCGGGGCGATACCGCCCCACAAGAGGCGATTCTCGCCTTGTCTTGTTAAGTGTTACCGTATGTCAGACATGCGGCTGACGGAGTGGACGATTCAAGTGTCAGTAGCGCATGGGACGAAGTATGAGCGGCTCGAACGTCGTCGAAGCGGGCGAATACACCGCAGATGAACTGTTGGAACGCCTTCGGGAGGGCGAGCGACTCGTCGTCCAGACGGAGGTGCTCGGCAATCCCGAGGAGCTGACGCTCCGGTTCGACGGCGATATCTACTACTGCGATTCGCCGACGACGCTGCACAAACACGAGGACGAAGCGGAGATGCGGTCGTGTATGCAGCATTACGGCTACGTTCGGGACGACTGAGGCGCCGTCGGCGGCGCGAAACGGCCCCTTTTTGACCGCTGCCTGCCATCACTCGCCAATGGCTGACCTCACGCTCCCGGATGACCCGACGGCCCCCGACGTAGCGAACGACGGCGTCTGGCTCCACTGTATCCAGTGCGGCCACGAACACCCGCCCTTCGAGGGCATCATCTACACCTGCGAGGAGTGCGGTGGCCTTCTGGAGGCCCGCTACGACCGCTACCCCACCTTCGAGGAGTTCGAGGGTAGCGGCGTCTGGCGCTACAACGCCGCGCTGCCGTTCGAGATCGGCGTCACGCTCCCCGAGGGCGACACGCCGCTGCACGAGGTGCCCGACCTCGAGGACGAACTCGGCGTCCGAACCCTCCGCGTCAAACACGAGGGCATGAACCCGACCGGGTCGTTCAAAGACCGCGGCATGACCGTCGGCGTTCGCGTCGCTCAGGAACTCGACGTCGACCGGCTGGCGTGTGCCTCCACGGGCAACACTTCGGCGGCGCTTGCGGCCTACGGCTCTCGCGCGAACCTCGAAACGCTCGTTCTGTTGCCGGCCGGCAAGGTCGCCGCGGGCAAAATCGCACAGGCGAGTCTCCACGGCGCCCGCATCCTCGAAGTCGACGGCAACTTCGACGCCTGTCTCGACATCGTTCAGGACTTGGCCGACCGCGGCGAGGCGTATCTTTTGAACTCGCTGAACCCCTTCCGTCTTGAGGGCCAGAAGACCATCGGCCTGGAGATCTTAGAGGAGTTCCGCGACGACCACGGCCGCTTCCCCGACCGCATCGTGCTGCCGGTCGGCAACGCGGGCAACACCGCCGCCCTCTACAAATGCTTCCGCGAGATGGTCGCCGCGGGCGACCTCGCGCCCGGCGACGTGCCGAAACTGACGGGCGTGCAAGCGGAGGGCGCCGCGCCGATGGTCGAAGCCATCGAGGAAGGCGCCGAGGAGACCGAACGCTGGGAGGGCGTCGAGACCATCGCGACGGCCATCCGCATCGGCAACCCCGTCAACGCGCCGAAGGCGTTGCCGGGCATCCGCGAGACGAGCGGCACGGCCGTCGCCGTCAGCGACGAGGAAATCACGGACGCCCAGCGCGCGCTTGCCGGCGAGGGCGTGGGCGTCGAACCCGCCTCCGCCGCCTCAGTCGCAGGCCTGCGGAAACTCCGCGAACAGGGCGTCGGCGGCGAGGGCGAAGACGTCGTCTGTCTGACGACCGGGCACCTGCTGAAAGACCCCGACGCCGCCGCAAAAGCGGGCAGCGAACCGGAGCCGGTTATCAACGACACCGGCGCTGTCCTGGCACACCTGGCCGGGGAAACGTACGATAAAGGCGGGCTGTTCGGTCGGCTTCGCAGCCTGTTCTAGGCGGCTTCCGCGCCCGGCTCTGCCGGCGGCTCTTCGAGTAACACCTTCTTCGTCGTCTCGCCTTCGGGCACGTCAATCGCTATCGTCTCGAAGGCGGTCGCGAGATGCAGCGTCGCAGGGCCGTCGCTTTCGACCTCGATAGTCATCTCCTCGTCGGCGTCGAGGCCGGCCTCATCGACCCACAGCGTCACCTCGGAGACGCCGTCGAGCGACACCTCGATGCGGTTGGCCGGCGGCCGGCGCGAGTCGATGGTCGGCGTCTCCCACTGGACGCCGCGGCTGAGATGCCGTTTTGGCTTGCGGCCGTAGCGTCTGAACGACCCGATTCGGGGTTCGGCGTAGCCGTCGGCCAGGGAGATGGCGTCGACGAGGGCCGTGTTCTCGCCGTCCCGGGTCACGATATCGGAGACCCAGTAGGCGCCGTCGTGGACGAGGCCGACCTCGGGATGGTCGAGTTTGGGCACTTGCTGGTAGGTGACCCGCCTGGGGTTCCGGATGACCTTCCCGCGGGAGATGAACTCGGGGATGCCGTCCCACTCGTCGTTGTGGCCGAAGGAGAGATGCGTCTGTGTCGGGAAGACATCGAACTGGTAGCGGTAGCCGTGACTCTTCAGCCGGCCGGCGTAGTTGTCCGGCGAGAGAATCGGCACCAGCGGGTCGCCGAGACCGTTCCAGATGAGCATCGGGACGTGCCGGAGGTTCGCCGTGACCTCCATCGCACTCTCTGGGTTGTCGGTGAAGATGTTGAGGATGTCGCCACCGCCCTCGCCGCCGAAGATGTCGCTCGTGAGCCGCGAGGGGGATTTGAAGAGGCCGCCGGTGATTCCCTCGATGGGGTCTTCGGAGGGCGGGCCAACGACCGAGAAACCGCGTCCGAAGAGATCGGGACACTGCGCGGCGAGCATACAGGTACCGAACCCACCCATCGAGTAGCCGCCGATGGTCACCCGGCTGCGGTCGATGTCGATGCGGGTTTCGAGGTCGCGCCACGCCTCGAAGATGTCGAGTTCGGCCTCGCGTTTGTACCAGCGACCGGGGCCGCGGGCCTGCGGCATCAACACGACGGCGCCCGTCGCCTCGCTCAACTGCTTGACGAGGTTCGGCATGTAGACGGCGTACTGTGTGTACGAACAGCTCAGCGAGTGCAGAAGGAGGATGAGCGGCGCTGGCTCCTTGAGGTTCTCCGGGACGTACACGTTGTACGGCTGGATGCGCCCCTCCAAGATGTCGTGGTCGGTGTCGATACCCTCGCCGAGATAGTAGCGGGAGGGGTACATCAGGGAGTTGAACCCGGCGTCGGGGACGTTCCGCTCCTCGATGCCCTCTTGGAGTTTTCCGAAGTCGATGTCGGCGTGGAGTTCGGAGATATCACGATTCGCGAGCGCCGTCGCCTGCTGGTGTTCGCGCCAGTTCCCCTCGCCGAGCACGCGTGGCGACCGGTCGAGGAACAGCTCGACGAGGTTGTGTCCGAGCCCGGACACGTCGAGCAGGTCGAAGAGACCACGGCCGACTTCGGCCGGGCCGAGATGCCGGCGATACGGCTCGTCGAATCGGAAGCCGACGTTGAACACCGGCGGGAGGTCGTAATCGTCGTGGCCACCGCCGGGTAGCTCTTCGGTGGGATCGACGCCGACCTGCATGAACGACCCGCTCTCCGTGTCCCAGAGGCCGACAACGGCGTAGTGACGCCACGTCTCCTCGTCGGGATCGAGCGGTACCTCGACCTCGATCTGTCGCCGACGAACATCGATGGAGACGCGGCCGTCTTCAAGCGGTTCGCCGTCCAGTTCCGCGCCCGTGCCCCACGTCACGAGCCGGTGGTCGACCGGCGCACCGAGCTCGCCCAGGCCGTAGCCCCAGTCAGTCTGGCCATCCCCATCGCCCGTGTCGATACCGATGGCGACTGCGGCCGCGTCCGGCTCCAGCATCGTGTTCAGCGTGATGCGATACGTGATCCCGTCCTCTGTGGGTTGGGCGCGGAACTCCAGTAGGTCTGCGGCGTTGTAGCCGTAGGTGTCGGGGTCGTTCGGATAGTGGTAGTCGCCGGTCGGCTGTGAGAGAATGCCGCCGAGCGAGGCGGCGTTGGACGGAGCGCCGGCCGTCCACGCACGGGTGTCAGCGCCGCGGTCGTCGTAAACGTAGTCTTGATACAGATACTCACTGTCGCGGTAGGCGTCACAGCCGGCGACCATCAACGGCTCTGCCGCCCACCCGTCACCGTTCTCCAGTTGCGGCGGGGTGGGGTTCGGGCCGTACAGCGCATCCGGGCCCGGGCGGGGAGGCGAGGCTGGGTCGGAGTCACCCGCTTCCGCCTCGTGGTCGCGGTGCTCGTTGGACATATCGCTATAGAGTCCTCCGATAGGGAAATGTGTTAGCCCAACGTTTATTGGCCAGTTTAAATATCCACCCGAGCCATCCGGTGGGTCGGTGAAACCGTTCGATAGTGAGCGGGGGTCACTCGTCAGGCGAGGGGCGGCACGACGAGCGTCGACTCGCCGGCGTCGACGGCGACCTCGTGGCTGCCGAACGACCCCCTGAGAACCACCGTCGTCCCGATGTTGCTGTCGATTTCGAGCGTGAGCTCCGCTCTCGGGTCGAGTTCCACGGCCTCGATCCAAAGTGTCACCTCGGAGACGCCCTCAAGGGTGAGTTCGACCGTATTTGTCGGGGCGCGAACCGATTCCGACTCGTCCCATCTGATTCCCGTGCCGGTGTATGCCATGGGCTGGGTGCCCGTGGTGGTGTACTGTTCGGGCTCGGGGTCGGCGTAGCCGTCGGCCAGCGACGTGGCATCGACGAGGCCGCTGGAGTGGCCCTCGCGCACCTCGATATCCGTGACCCAGTAGGCGCTGTCGTGCCGGATATCGAGTTCGGGGTAGTCGAACTCCGGGACGCGCCGGTAGGTGACTCGGTCGGGATGGTCGGGCGTTTCGGTGTCGGCGAGATACTCCGGGCCCCTGTCCCAGCGGTCACGGACGGCCAGCGAGAAGTGGTCGACCGTCGGGAAGACATCGATCTGGTGCCGGTAGCCGTGCGACCGGAGCCGCCTGGCGTAGTTCGTCGGGCCCAGAAGTGGCACGAGCGGGTCGGCGCCACCGTGCCACAGCAGCAGGGGCACATGCCGGAGGTTCTCCGTGAGCCGGAGGGCGTTCTCCGGTTTCTCCGTGAAGATGGAGAACAGCCGACCGCCGCCTTCGCCGCCGAGCAGTTCGTTCATCAGTATCGACGGCGTCGCGATCATGTTGTTCGTCGGCGCCTTCAGCGGATCTTCGGCCGGCGGGCCGACAACGCCGAAACAGCGGCCGAACAGGTCGGGATTCTTCGTCGCCATGATGATGGCACCGAAGCCGCCCATCGAGTAGCCCGCCACGGACACTCGGTTGCGGTCGATGTCGATGTGGGTTTCGAGGTCGCGCCACGCCTCGAAGACATCGAGTTCGGCCTTCTCCTTGTACCAGATACCGGGACTGCGGGTCTGGGGCATGAAGACGACGCCGCCGGTGTGTTCGGCCAGCGCCTCGACGAGCGAGGGCATGTAGACTGGGTACTGGGTGTAGCAGTTCCCGAGCGAATGCAGCATCGTCACCATCGGCGCCGGCTCCTCGACATCCTCGGGGATGTAAGCGGCGTAGGGCTGGATGCGACCCTCAAGGACGTTCGCGTATGGGTCGACGCCCTCGCCGAAGTCGTAACGGGAGGGGTACAGATAGGAAACGAAGCCCGAATCGGGCGTGTTCCGCTCTTCGACGCCATCTTGGAGCTTCCCGAAATCGATATCGGCGTGATACTGGGAGATGTCACGGTTCGCAAGCGCCGTCGACTGGCCGTGTTCCTGCCAGTTGCCGACGCCGATGACGCGCGGGATGCCCTCGATGTCGTTGAGCGGTAAGAGCCGCTCGGCGACATCGATGAGCCCGGAAATGCCGAGCGGCGTATCGAGCGGGTTGAACAGTTTCAGTGGGTTGTCGATATCGAAAAGCTCCGGCGCGTCGCCAAGCGTGCCGAGCAGTTGCGCCGGGTCGTCGAGCTGCTGGAGCACCTCCATCGGCGCGTTCGCGATGATCATCGCGAGCCGCGGGAGGAGTTCCCCGAGGTCGATGTTGCGCTGGATGGGCTCCTCGAAGCGGAAGCCGACGTTGAACACCGGCGGCGGCGACTGCCCGGACTTGCGGCCGCCGGGGACGGCCCGGTCGGCGTCGACCGCGATTTCCTGGAAGGATTCCTGTTCGTCGTTCCAGAGGCCGACGACGGCGTAGTGGCGCCACGTCTCCTCGCCGGGGTCGAGCGGTACCTCGACCTCGATCTGGTTGCGACGAACGTCGACGGAAACGCGGTCGGAATCGAGCGGTTCGCCGTCGAACTCTGCACCCGTGCCCCACGTCACGAGCCGGTGATCGACCGACGCGCCGAGCTCGCCCAAGCCATAGCCCCAGTCGGTTCGGCCATCGCCGTCGCCCGTGTCGATGCCGATTGCGACCGCGGCGGCCTCGGGGTCAACCATCGTGTTCAGCGTGATGCGATACGTGACGCCGTTCTCGCTCGGGCGAGCGCGGAACTCCAGTAAGTCCGCGGCGTTGAACGCGTACGTGTCGGGGTCGGTCGGATACCGATAGTCGCCGGTCGCCCGGGAGTAGAAGCCGCCGAGCGTGTGGCCGTCCGGCGGCTGGTCGAGTACCGACCGCGTGTCGGCACCGTGGTCGTCGTAGACGTAATCCTGATATAGATACTCCCCGTCGACGTAGGCGTCACAGCCGGAGACAAGCAGTGGGTCGGCGCTCCACCCATCGCCGTTCTCGAGCTGTGGCGGCGTCGGATTCGAACCGTGTAGCGACTCCGGCCCGATTCGAGGCTCCGACCGCGCAGAATCGGAACCTCCCAGACCGGTCGACTCTTCTGACATTATCGAATCGTTACATTCGAGCGGGATAGGCGTTCCTCCACCCATCGCACGTTGTTTAAACCTCCCTGAGACACCGACTCGAGAGGCGTGCGTTCACACCACACGCCTCACAGAGCGGTGATATGACGGCTGTCTGGCTAGATTTTTGACACAGTGTACCACACATGGGGTATGGCCTCGATACCGGCGAACGCGCCTCGAACCGACAAGCGGGTGGCCGCGCTCGAAGCCGAACTGCGGCGCAGCGAGGAGCGCCGTGAAACGCCTTCATCACCGAGAAAGAGCGATCGGAAGGCAGTTTCTGGAGTCGTGTGACGGGCTGGCTCTGAACGAGCGCCCTGTCTAGCCGTTGAGGCTGATGTACTTCGTCTCGATGATGCGCTCGTCGGATTCCAGTTCCCGACGTGCCTCATCGGGCACTTCCTGGTCGACGTTGTAGACGGTGAGCGCCTCGCCACCGTGGACTTCGCGGGCGTTGAACATCCCCGCGATGTTGACGTCGTATTTGCCCATCACGGTACCGATGTGGCCGATGACGCCGGGTTCGTCGGTGTTGCGTGCGACCATCATCTTGCCGCCGGGGATGGCGTCGACGCGGTAGCCGTCGACGCGGACGATACGGGCGTCGTCCTCGGCGAACAGCGTCCCGCAGACGGCGATCTCTTCCTCACCGTCGCCGACGGTGACGGTGACGAGCGACTGGAAATCCTCGGCCTGCCGGCGCTTCGTCTCGCTCACTTCGATGCCGCGCTCTTCGGCGATTCGCGGCGCGTTGACGGCGTTGACCTGCCACTCCAGCGGGCGGAACACGCCTTTCAGCGCGGAAGCGGTGACGATGTCGATGTCCTCCTTAGCGATGTCACCCTCGTAGCTGACCTCGACGCTTTCGACGCGGCTGTCGAGCACCTGGACAGCGATTTTGCCTGCCGTCTCCGCGAGGTGGATATACGGCTCGACGCGCGGGAAGGCGGATTCGTCCATCGAGGGCGCGTTCAGCGCGTTCATCACGGGCGCTTCGTTGAACGCGGCGACGACCTGTTCGGCCGTCGAGACGGCGACGTTCTCCTGGGCGGCCTCCGTCGAGGCGCCGAGATGCGGCGTCGTGATGATGTCGTCGACGTCCAGCAGCGGGCTGTCCTCCGGAAGCGGCTCCTCGGCGAACACGTCGAGGGCGGCACCGGCGAGAACGCCGTCGTCGACGGCCGCAGCGAGCGCGGGCTCGTCGATAATGCCACCGCGAGCGCAGTTGACGACGTAGCCACCTTCCAGCTCGGCGAGTTCGGCTTCGCCGATCAGGTTCTCGGTTTCGGGCGTCAGCGGCGTGTGGATGGTGAGGACATCCGCGCGTGCGAGCACGTCGTCGAGTTCGGAGAGTTCGGCGCCGAGCTGTTCGGCGCGCTCCTCGGAGATGTAGGGGTCGTAGGCGACGAGAGCCATGCCGAGGGAGTCGAGCTTCTTCGCGACCTCTTGGCCGACGCGGCCGAGGCCGACGATGCCGAGCGTCTTGCCGTTGAGTTCGGTGCCGAGGAACTCGCCTTTCGCCCACTCGCCGTTCGTCAGGCGGGCGTGTGCCTGCGGGATCGAGCGCGCGGTCGCGAACGTCATGGCGACGGTGTGTTCGGCCGCGGCGCGGACGTTGCCCTCGGGGGCGTTGGCGACGATGACGCCCTGGTCGGTCGCAGCGTCGATGTCGATGTTGTCGACGCCGATGCCGGCGCGACCGACGATGACGAGGTCGGGAGCGGCCTCGAGCACGTCGCGCGTGACCTCGGTGCCGGAGCGGACGATGAGCGCGTTCGCATCTGAAACGGCGTCGAGAAGCGCCTCACCTTCCGCCTCGTAGTTCGTGACGACCTCATGGCCGGCGTCGCGCAACACGTCGAGCCCAGCCTCAGCGATAGGATCCGTGACGAGTACCTTCATGCGCGTATGCTCCCGTCCGGCAGGGATAACGCTTTCTTCATCGCCTCGTTCTGCCGGCGACGAAACCGGATATTCTGGACACGTTTCTGCATATCCAGACCATAGTCACCGTCCCAATACACACGAGAGTGCCATCCAGCTGCCGGCCACCCTAAAGGCCGTCCATGAGCGGCGATGGCTATATACGGAACCCGCTGGCATCGTCTGGAAAGCCGTGTCGGTGGCCGCATGAAGCTGGAGAGTTTCGCTGAATCCGTCGTCTACGAGCATCGTCGGAAAGTCATCGCTGTCACGCTGGCTGTCGTCTTCATTCTCGCACTCGGCCTGCCGGGCGTCGTCCTCGATACGACGCTCGAACAGTTCCGCGGCGGGACGCCAGAACACGACGCCGGCAACTACATCGACCAGGAGTTGAGTGGGCAGGCACCCAACTCCACGGGCTCTTTCGTCGTCGTCCGTGACGACGAGAACGTCCTCACGAAAGAGCGATACCGCCAGCAGTTACGCGCCCAAGAGCGCATCAGAAACGACCCCATCATCGGGCCGACGCTCGTCGATGACCAACAGCCGCTTGGCATCGCAAACGTCGTTGCCATCGTGAAGATACGCCGCGATCAGGGCGTCGACGCCAGCAACATCACCGTTGAGCCGCGGCCCTCCCTTGACCGGCAGATGGCGGCCGTCGCGAACCTCTCGACGTTCGAACGGAAGCTCTACACCGCCTACGCCGTCGGGCTCGTGTTGGACGATGTCGAGAACACGTGGCCGGAGGGCGGTGCCTTCTCGATGGTGCCGACGAGCTACGAGGCGAATCAGCGCGTCGCGACCTCGACAGCCATCGTCGTCTCACACCGCGATGACACGCCGGCGGAAGAGCTGGCCCGCTCCCAAACGCGGATGGCCGATATCGTCGACGAGGAAGTCGACGGCGAGGCGCTCGTCATCGGCGAGGGCGTCGTCGACGACGAACTCCGGCGGTCGTCGTTCGACAGCCTCGGCATCGTCGGGCCGCTGGCGTTCCTCTTCATCTTCCTCGTGTTGCTGTACGCCTACCGGGATTTCTACGACGTGGCACTCGGGCTCTTCGGGGTCGGCCTCGTGCTCGTGTGGACGTTCGGCTTCATGGGGTGGACAGGTATCGTGTTCAATCAGCTATTCGTCGCCGTCCCGGTGCTTCTGATGGGGCTGTCTATCGATTACGCCATCCACGTCTTCATGCGGTATCGGGAGGAGCGACCGCCGGAAGGGCCTCCGGCCAGCGCCAATGTGGGTGGCTTCGAATTCGGTGGGGAAGAACGGCAGCCGTCGGTTCGGGAGGCGATGGCCGTCGGCCTCGGCGGCGTCACCGCGGCGCTCGCACTCGTCACGATAACGACGGCGACAGGGTTCCTCTCGAACGTCGCAAGCGACATCGGCCCGATTCAGCAGTTCGGCATCGTCAGCGCGGTCGGTATCATCGGCGCACTCGTCGTCTTCGGGTTCCTGATGCCGGCGCTGAAAGTCGAACTCGACGAGCGCCTGGAAGCGCGGGGACATGACCGGCGCCTGCAGGCGTTCGGTACCGGCGGCGGTCGGCTCTCGGCCGCCCTCGCCGCACCGCTTGCCGCCGCCCGTTCCTCGCCGAAGGGCGTGCTTGCGGCCGCGCTCCTCGTCACGTTCGTGGCAGCCGGCGGTGCCGCGACCGTCGATACGACCTTCGAGCAGACCGACCTCCTCGTGGATGAGGTTCCCGAGTGGATGGAGTCGCTCGGGCCGCTCGCACCCGGCGAGTACTCCGCGGCGGACAACATCGAGTTTGCCAACAACGCGACGTACGTCTACAGCGGAACGACGACCCAGATACTCGTCAGGGGCGATATCACGCGGGATGACACCCTTGAGCGTGTCCAGCGGGCCTCGGATGCAGCCAACGAAACCGATGTCGTGCTCGTCCTGCCGGATAACCGACCGGGAACGCAGAGCCCGGTGCGGGTGATGGAAGACCTGGCCGAGGACGACGAGGCGTTCGCCGAGGTGTTCGAAGCAGCAGATACGGACGGTAACGGCGTTCCCGACCAGAACCTCGCCCGGGTCTACGACGCCTTCTACGAGGCGGCGCCGAACGGGGCCGCGAACTGGGTACAGCGCGAGGACGGTGAGTACGTCGCACTCCGGCTCGTGATACCGGTCGACGGGACGGCCGGCGAGGCGACCATCGCCGACCAGATTCGCCCGACCGCCGACCCCGTCGACGGCAATGGCCTCGAAGCGACGCCGACCGGCCAGCCGATAGAGAACCAGGCCGTCGCGGACGACCTCTTCTCGACGGTTATCGACAGCTTCGTCATCACGATACTCGTCGTCCTTGGCGTCCTCGTAGCCGTCTACCGGCGCGTCGAGGGGTACGCCAGCCTCGGCGTGGTGACGCTTCTGCCCGTCGTCTTCGCCGTCGCCTGGATTACCGGGTCGATGGCGGCGCTCGGCATTCCGTTCAATGTGATGACCGCGCTCATCACGAGCTTCACCGTCGGGCTCGGCATCGACTACTCCATCCACGTCTCCGAACGCTACATCTACGAGCTGAACCGTGAGGTCGGCATGGAGGAGGCGCTGGAGCGAGCGGTGTTCGGCACCGGCGGCGCCCTGCTCGGGTCGACCGCCTCGACGGCCGGCGGCATCGCGATCCTCGGCCTCGCACTGCTCGTCCCGCTCCAGCAGTTCGGCATCATCACCGCACTCACCATCGTCTACGCGTTCATCGGCAGCGTCGTCGTCCTGCCGAGCCTGCTCGTCCTGTGGACGGAGTGGGCTGACGCCGACCCCGCTGCCGTGCCGGAACACGTCAAGCGACGGCGAGAGCGGCGGGAGTAGGCGGCCGACGCCAACCGACGCTTTCGTGACCCCCCGACACCCAGAGGGGGTATGCTCATTGCGTTCGACTTTGACGGGACGCTCTCCGATTCGGAGATGACCGTCCTGCTCGGCGAGGAGGCCGGCGTCGCCGAGGAGATCGACGACATCACCGAACGGGCCATGAACGACGAGATCTCCTACGCGGAGAGTCTCTACGCCCGCGCCGAACTGCTTGATGGCCTCCCCGAGGCGGACGTCGAGGCGGCCTTCGAGCGCGTCCAGCTCCGGCCCGGCGCCGCCGACGTCATCGCGGCGCTCAAAGCGGCCGGCCACCACGTCGCCATCCTCACGGGCGGGTTCGACCGCGGCGTCGCCACTGCACTCGAAGCCGAGGGCGTCAGCGTCGACACCATCGTCGCCAACCGCCTCCCGATGCGCAACGGGAAACTGACCGGCGAGGCCTCGGGGCCGCTCATCGAGGGGACGAAAGACGAGGCGCTCGAAGACCTCGCGAGTGAGGTCGGCGTCGAGCTTGACGAGACGGTCGCCATCGGCGACGGTGCGAACGACCTCCCGATGCTCGAAGTCGCGGGGCTGGCCGTCGGCTACGTGCCGAAACCGGCCGTCGAACCGCACTGTGACGTGGTCGTCGCGTCGATGACCGAACTGCAGGAGTTGCTGGAAGCGAAAGGCGTTCTGTAGCGCCGGGTAGCTGGCGCTTATTCTGGTTTCAGACCCTCGCCCTTGACACGCATGACGGCTTCGCCGTCGGGGAGGTTCGGCGCGTCGACGAGCTTGACGATGCGTTTGTCCTGCTTGGATTTCCGGAGGTACATCCGGAAGGTGGATTTGTGCCCGAGGATGTTGCCACCGATGGGCTTCGTCGGGTCGCCGAAGAAGGAGTCGGGGTTCGATTGCACCTGGTTCGTGACGAGGACGGCGGCGTTGTAGAGGTTGCCGACGCGGTCGAGGTCGTGGAGGTGCTTGTTGAGTTTCTGCTGTCGGTCAGCGAGTTCGCCACGGCCGACGTACTCAGCACGGAAGTGAGCGGTCAGGGAGTCGACACAGAGCAGGCGGACGGGATACTCGTCGTCCTCGTACTCCTGGGCGATCTCTTTGGCCTTCTCGGCGAGCAGGATCTGGTGGTTGGAGTTGAACGCCTTCGCGACGTGAATCTTATCGAGGAACGACTGGATGAGTTCCTCCATGGCCTCCTCATCGTCGAGATCGCCCTCGATGTCGCGCTGTTCCATGGCGGCCTCGATGACCTCGTCTTCGAGGCCACGAACCATCTCGTCGATACGCTCGGGGCGGAACGTGTCCTCGCTGTCGACGAAGATACAGCGGCCTTCGAGCCCGCCCTGTTCCGGGGGGAGCTGGACGTTCACTGCGAGCTGGTGGGTGACCTGCGATTTGCCGGCCCCGAACTCGCCGTACACTTCGGTGATGGACTGGGTTTCGACGCCGCCGCCGAGCATCTCGTCGACCTCCGGGATGAGCCATTTGAGCTTCCCGATCTGTTCGCGGCGTTCGAGGACGGCCGCACCGGTCTCGAAGCCGCCGATGTCGGCGGCCTCTCGTGCGGCCTGGATGATGTCGTTCGCGTTCGATTCGCCGACGTCTGCGGTGTTCGAGAGCTCGCCGGGGCTTGCGACGGCGATGCTCTGGAACGAGTCGAAGCCGTTCTCTTGGAGTTTCTCTGCGGTCGCCGGGCCGACGCCCGGAAGGTCTTCCAGGTCTGCGCTTGCTGCCATGGAGCTATCTGTGTCCGCCCGATACATAAAGCCTCGTTAACAGCCGAGTGAAAGTGAAATTGCAGGCAGGGAAGCCCGCGGTTCTCGTCGGTCGCCAAAGGTTTAGAACGGAGGGGACAGCTCAACCCAGGGGTGGGTGTCACCCTCCGGCCACATCGGATACCAGTAAGTGGTGTCGTCCTCGACGGTGAGTTCGCCGTCGAGAACGCTCTCCAGTTTGAACTCGGTTTGCTCGTCGGGGTCGGCCGCGCGGGCCGCATCCGTCTCAGCGCCCCACCCGAGCACCTGCCGAATCGTATCGAACACTCCCATCGACGGCCCTCGGTGCCGGCGGGCCTTATACACGGCGTCGCGGCACGACCCCTACACCTCGATGCCGTGTTCCGCCAGCACCGCCTCGAACGCCGATTGAGCCAGCATCGTGACGTCGTGTTCCTCGGCGGCCTCGCGTTTCGTCGTTCCCGGATTCTCGCCGATGACGAGATAATCCGTGTTGCTGGAGACGCTGGAGGTGGCCGACCCACCGTTGCGCTCGACCAGTTCCTGGGCCTCCTCGCGGGTGAGCCCCTCCAGCGAGCCCGTGAACACGAACGTTAGCCCCTCCAGGGCCTCACCCTCGGTTTCGGCCTCCTGGGGCTCGACGCCGTGGGCGCGCAGTTGGGCGATGACCTCGCGGTTCCGCTCGCTGTCGAAGAACTCGGCGATCTCCTCGGCGACTGTCGGGCCGATGCCCTCCACCGCCTTGAGTTCCTCAGCAGAGGCGTCCATTACGGCATCAAGCGTGCCGAAATGACGCGCGAGGTCGGCGGCGGTCGCCGAACCGACCTCCGGAACTCCGAGTGCCGACAGGAAATCCGAAAGCGGCGGCTCCGTGCTGCGTTCCAGTTCCTCGACGAGGTTCTCGGCGCTTTTTTCGCCCCAACCCTCCAGTTCCGCCAACTCCTCAACAGATAGTTCGTAGAGGTCGGGCACCGACCCGACCAGCCCCGCTTCGACCAGCTGGTCGACGGCCTTCTCGCCGAGCCCCTCGATGTCGAGACCGGTGCGCGAGGCGTAATGTTCGACCGCGCGACGGAGCTGTGCCGGACAGGCGACGCCGCCGGTACAGAACGCCAGCGGGCCCTCCCGCTCGACGGGGCTCTCACAGACGGGACAGGAGTCGGGGAACGCGAAATGCCCCTCGCGTTCGGATTCCAGCACCGCCTCGATGTAGGGAATTACGTCGCCGGCGCGTTTGATGCGCACTCTGTCGCCGATTCCGACGCCGAGTTCGGCGATCTGTTCGGGGTTGTGCAGCGTCGCCCGCGAGACCTCGACGCCGCTGACTTCGACAGGATCGAGCAGCGCGACCGGCGTGAGCCGACCCGTCCGACCCACCTGGACGACGATGTCCCGAACCGTCGTCTTCTCGGTGCGGGCGGGGAACTTGTAGGCGAAGGCCCACCGCGGCGCTCGCGTGGTAGCCCCGAGGCGGTCACAGGCGTCCTTGCGGTCGAGTTTGAACACGGTGCCGTCGATCTCGTAATCGAGGTCGTCGCGGATGTCCAACAGTTCGTCGCGGAACTCGATTGCCCCGTCGATATCCTCGACGAGTCGGGTGTGGTCGTCGACGTGGAACCCCCACTGGGCAACGGCTTTGTGCTCCTCGATTCGGGTGTCGAAGCCGTAGCCGCCGTCATCGAGGATATCGAAGACGAAACAGTCCAGCGGCCGCTCGGCCGTCACCGACGGGTCGAGTTGCCGCAGCGTGCCGGCGGCGGCGTTCCGGGGGTTGGCGAAGGGGTCGTCGCCGCGCTCGATGCGCTCGCGGTTGTACTCCTGGAACGCCTCCTTTGGCATGAACACCTCACCGCGGACGGCCAAGAAGTCGGGGTAATCGCCCTGAATCTTCAGCGGTATCGACCGGATAGTACGGACGTTCTCGGTTACGTCGTCGCCCTCCTCGCCGTCGCCGCGGGTCGCCGCGCGCTGGAACTCTCCGTCCTCGTAGAGCAACTCGACGGAGAGCCCGTCGAACTTCGGCTCACAGAGATACTCGATTGGGCCGTCGTAGGCCGTTTCGGCCAGCCGGTCGTGTACCCGCTGGTCGAAATCGCGGACGCCAGCCTCTTCGACGGAGGAATCGATGGAGAGCATCGGCGTCACGTGTTCAACGGTTTCCAGCTCCTCGACTGGCTCGCCGCCGACACGCTGTGTCGGGCTGGTCTCCGTCTGGAGGTCGAAGGTCTCCTCCAGCGTCTCCAATCGGTCGAAGAGGACGTCGTAGGCGCGGTCGGAGATGACCGGGTCGGCGAGCTGGTAGTAGCGGTAATCGTGGTATCGCACTGCCTCACGGAGCAGTTCGGCCTGCGCTTCGGCCTCGCCCTCGTCGAGTTCCTCGACGGGGTCGAAATCCAGCGGCGGCTCCCTGACGTAGGGGTTGTCCTGCGGCTCCTCCATTTAGCGGCGCTTCGACGGCCTGTGTGAAAAATCAGCCCCTCGCTGCGGTCGTGCGTACGCTCGAACGATTCCCACGAACCCGTCGCACGACCCTCAGAGGTCTGCGACGTCCTCGATGGCGTCGGTCAGTTCCGTGATGCTCTCGACGGTGTGTTCGCCCATGTGGCCGATGCGGAAGCTCTCCTCGCCGATGTCTCCGTAGCCGCTGGAGAAGGCCATGTCGTACTCCTCGGAGACGGTTTTGACGGTTTCTGCGACGTCGATATCGCGGGTGTTCTCGACGCAGGTGACCGTCTGGGATTCGTAGCCCTCCTCGGGGTAGAGCCCGAAGTGTTCGCGAGCCCACTCGCGGGTGTACTCGGCCATCTCGCGGTGGCGCTCGTCGCGCGCCTCGTGGCCCTCCTCAAGCATGTGTTTCATCTGCTTGCGGTAGGCGAGCATGAGCGGGATAGCCGGCGTCGAATGCGTCTGGCCCTTCCGGTCGTAGTAGTCCAGCGTGCGCTGGAAACCGCCGTACCACGAGGCGGACTCCTTCTCTACTTCGCGCTCGTAAGCGGCGTCGCTGACCGCACAGACCGCAAGCCCCGGCGGCATCGCGAAGGCCTTCTGGGTCGAGGTGAAGATGGCGTCGATGTTGTGGCCCTCGATGTCGATGAAGTCGCCGCCGAGACAGGAGATGGCGTCGACGACGAAGTAGGTGTCCGGGTAGTCGCCGAGCAGGTCGCCGATCTCCTCGACGGGGTTGCGGACGCCCGTGGAGGTCTCGTTCATCACCATGCCGACGGCGTCGTAGCCCTCGTCGCTCTCCTCGAGGGCCGCGCGGACGTCGTCGGGGTTGACCGCCTTGCCCCACTCGTATTCGATGCGGTCGACGTCTTTGCCCAGGCGCTCGGCGACGTTGGCCTGCCGCTCGCTGAACGAGCCACTCGTGGGGACGAGCATGCGGTCGTCGATGAGGTTGAGCGTCGTCGCCTCCCAGAACTCGGTGCCGGAGGCCGACAGCACGACGACATCGTTGTCGGTGTCGAGGAACTCCTTTGTGTCCTCGACGATGGTCGTATAGAGGTCGGTCATCCGATCCATGCGGTGGCCGAACATCGGCTCGCACATCGCCTCGATGACGTCCTCGCGCACCTCGGTCGGGCCGGGGAGATACAGCGTCTTGTCGGGGTAGTCGTCTTTGTATTCGCGTTTTTCCGTCATAGGAACCACCGTATATCGGGTTCCTCACAGCGGGACAGCATGGTAGTTTTGATACGTCACTCCGAGCCACCGAACGTCGCCGTCGGGTCGGGGACGACCCGAATCAACACCGGGAGCGCGATGAGCACGACGCCGATTTCGAGGCCGCCGGCGACGGCGAAGGCGGCCAGGAACCCGTACTCGGAGGCGACGCCCCCGCCGAGGAGAATCCCACCGAGGAAGCCGAGGCTGCCGAAGATGTTGAACCCGCCCATCGCGGCGCCGCGGCCGTCGCTTGCGGCCATGTCCGTCACGAGCGCCATCGTCGCCGGGGCGACCAGCGCGCCAAGCACGCCGACGAACACCAGCATGGCGGCGGCCACCGCGAGCGAGGGCGCGACGCCGACGGCGGTGATGCCGAGCCCGTAGCCGACCGACCCCACGACGATTGGAACGACGCGGCCGACGCGGTCGGAGAGGCTGCCGAACGGATACTGCAACAGCGCGAACGGGGCGAAGAAACAGGCGAGGACGAGCCCGGTCATCGCGGGGTCGAGCGCGAACGTCTGCCGGAGGTAGAACGTGCCGACGAGGCCGAAAAAGCCCGCAGCGAAGCGGTCTGCAAAGCCGAACGCGTAGGGGACGAGCAGTCCCGGCGTTCGGCGGAGGCCGGCAAGAACGTCGTCGAGGCCGCCCGCCCGCGTCGGCGCGCGGTCGGGGACTGTCGCCATCACGACCGCGACGCCGAACAGGAGCAGCGCGGAGGCGAGAATCGGCGCAAGCGGCCCGAGCGCATACAGTTGCCCGCCAACGGGCGCGCCGAGGGCAGCGCCGGCGCCGATGGCGATGCCGGCCGCGCCCATGTTCCGGCCGTGACCGCCGTCCAAATCCATCAGCATCGTGATGGCAAGCGAGAAGGCGCCGATGGTGAACGCCCCCTCGATGAATCGGAGCAGGAGTGCCGCTCGGAAATCACCGACGCCGGTGACGATGAGCGCGGCGAGCGCCAGATACGCGACGGTGCCCCCCGCCGCACCGGCGACGATGAACGGGATGCGCCGCCCCGCGCGGTCGGAGAGGAGTCCCCAGACGGCCGAAAAGCAGACGAATGCGAGCAGTTGGACGCCGAGAAAGGCGGTGCCGGCGTCGATGGTCGGTGCACCACCCAACGCGGCGACGAGTTCGTCGACGCCAGGGTACACCAGAAGCTGGGTGAAGAGGACGACGAAGACGACGGCCGCAAGCTTCGCGCGCTCGGTGCGTCTCACAGTTGGTCTTCGCTCTGCTGCCTATTCGTCCCATCGGTCGGGTCGGCTTTTTGTAAACTCGGTTCTACCATCCGACATGCTCACGTTCACGGTGCTCGGCAGCGGGGGGAACTCCCCGATACCGACGCCGACCTGCCGGTGTCGGGTCTGCGAACGCGCACGCACCGACGGGATTCCACACGCCAGACACGGTAACTCCCTGTATATCGAGGAGTTGGCCGCGATGGTCGACGCCCCGGAGTTCGTCTTCGAGAACCTCGAACGCGAGGACATCGACGACCTCGAATACATCTTTCTGACGCATTGGCATCCCGACCACTCCGCGGGGCTCCGGATCGTCCAGTCGCGGTCGATGGAACGGATGTTCGACGACCCAGACCACGGGCTCGTGGAGACGGCCCGAACCGACCGCCCGACGCTCGTGACGACCGAACGCGTCTACGAGCGCACCTGCGAACTCTACGACGGGGTTCGGCACTTCATCGAAGATGTCGGCTTCGCCGGGACGCATTTCCTCGATGCGGAACCACTGACCATCGGCGAGACGACCATCGAGGCGGTGCCGTACTCGCTATCCGGCAACCTCGACATGGACGCGACTGCGTTCGTCCTCCGGCAGGGCGAGACGACCGTCGTCCTTGCGACCGACGACGCGCACTATCTCGACGAGGACGAACTCCCCGACGACATCGACCTCGCGGTGTTCGAGTGCGGCTACTTCACGGAGACGCCGGCCGGGACGCAGATTCTCACTGAGGTCGACGGCGCGATACTGGGCGATGAGCTCACACACGCCGAGATACTGGAGCGCATCGAGCGCGTCGACCCCGACCGGACGCTTCTGACCGAAATCGAGCATCTCTACGCACGCACGCACGAGGACTTCCTCGAACTGGAGGCCGACTACGACGGCATCCAGTTCGCCTACGACGGCCTGACACTCGGTGTGAGCCGCGTCCGGCCGTTTTAAGCCACCGCGCCGCAACCCCGGCGTATATGCCGAATGCCATCATCGTCGGCGCCTCGTCCGGTATCGGCCGGGCGCTGGCGAAGGAGCTGTCTCGCGACTACGACCTCGGGCTGGCCGCCCGCCGAATCGAGCGGCTGAAGGCGGTCGGCGAGGACATCGGCGGCGCCCACGTCGCCAAAATCGACGTCACCGAGGCCGACGCTCGCGAGCGGTTCGATGACCTCGTCGAGTCACTCGGTGGCGTCGACCTCGTCGTGCTCTCCTCGGGCATCGGCCGCTACAATCCCGACCTCGAATGGGAGGACGAACGCGACACCATCGACGTGAACGTCCGCGGCTTCACGGCGCTTGCGACCGCCGCGATGGAGCAGTTCGAAGCCAGCGACGGCGGCCACCTCGTCGGCCTCTCGTCGGTCGCAAGCGAGGTCGGCAGCCCCACGATGCCCGCCTACAGCGCCTCGAAAGCCTACGTCTCGCGGTATCTGGAAGGCCTCCGCTACCGGGCCGACGACGACGACGTCGCCGTGACGGACATCCGGCCAGGGTTCGTTGACACGCCGATGTCGCCTGAAGCCGACCGCTTCTGGGAGTGCTCGCCGGAGACCGCGGCCAGCCAGATTACCCGCGCCATCGAGAAGGAGAAGAACGTCGCCTACGTCACCCGGCGCTGGTGGCTCGTCTCGAAGGTGCTCGGCCTGCTCCCCGACCGCTATCGCGCCAGCGTAATGTAGGGCCGGAGACCGGAGTGAATGTAGTCAGGAATTTTCTGTCTCACCCGAGAGCCCCCGCTACCGGGCGTCTTGTTGGGATATAGTGGCTGTTCCAGTGGAACAGAGGGGGTTCTGATTCGGGGGGTTTGGTTCTCTCCACGCAAGTGGGGCCGAGGGGGATTTGAACCCGATGCGAGACTCGCTTCGCTCGTCTCGCGTGGTTCAAATTCCCACGAGACCGTTTGTGACTCACGCGTGGGCGAGCAGGCCTCGCTGTCGCTCGGCACTGCTCGACGTGTTGTTCGTCACAAAAACGGGCCGAGGGGGATTTGAACTGGAGGAAGACGTGCTCGCTCACTTCGTTCGCTGTGCGCGACTTCCGGAGTTCAAATCCAGGGCCGCTTTGCTCGTCGTGTTCGAGCCGAATAGGTCTCGCTGACGCTCGACACTATTCGGCGTTGACTCCTCACAAAAGCGGGCCGAGGGGGATTTGAACCCCCGACCATCTGGTTAAAAGCCAGATGCTCTGCCGGGCTGAGCTATCGGCCCGCATCCATGGATTACCGCGGTTGGCGGTAAATCCTTTCGATTCGAGGGACACAACAGAAGTCACGAAGCAGCATCCGCGCGACGACTAACGCGGCGCCGGAGGCGCCGCGGCACGGAGGAGCGGGTTGCGGGCACCGCCCGCAACCGAATGGTCGTGGCGGCCTGCGGCCGCCACGCAGCGCGCATATTTTCCCAAGTTTTTGCCGTCATCAGACCGCGGAGGCGTGTTCGCGGCCGGAGGGCCGCGAACCGCCGGAGCGTGCAAAAAGTGGGAGTTCTAGAGATAGTTGTCCAGCGCCTTCTCGACAATCTCGTCGGGGTCGGTGTCCTCGAGCGCGGCGTGACGCCGGAGTTCCCGATACGTCTCGGGCGGCAGCGACACCGACAGCGAACCGAGGTCGATGCCCTCGGCGTCGAGCGCCTCCTCGACGCTCATTCCCTCGTTGACGCGGGAGGCGATAGAGCGAACCTCTCGAACGGTGAGGTCGTGGTCGAGCGCCGCCCACGCGAGCAGAAAGCGGGATTCGCCGGAGACGCGTGCGATGTGTTTCGCGCCGGTTGGCGCGATTTCGCCCAGCGCGACGTGGCGGCGAATCGACCGCGGAAGGTCGTGGACGCGCGCCCACTTGCGGATGAAGGAGATGGTCGCCTCGCCGTCGGCGCGTTCGGCGGCGGCCTTGTACGAGCCGGTACCGCGGACGAGAGCGGCACAGGCGGCCGCACCGCGGAGCATGAAGACGTTATCTTCGCTGCCGGCGGTGTTCGAGGCAAATTGTCGGACGGTGTCGGCGGCCTCCGCCAGGCTCTCGGGGTCGTTCGGGTCGAACTGAACGGCGCTCTCCCCGGCGACCCGCGGGTCGCGACGGATGACCGGTTCACCGACCGGTGATTCGCGGTCGGCCGGCGGCTCACCGTCCGGGTCTTGCGTCATTGCCGTCCGGTACGGAGACGGGGGTGAAAAACGTCTCGCCGTTGTGTGAAAGCGGAGCGCGCGCGACGTGTGGAGAATCAGTCGGCGGACTGGTCGCGCTCGTCCGACATGTGCTCCCAGATCTCGGTACAGCCACAGCCATCGTCGACGTTGTCGAGGTGGCTGGTGTCGATATCCTCTTCGGCGTCCGTGTCGTCGTCGAAATCATCACTCATCGTAAATCATCCTCGTACAGTTCGGGAGCGACGTCAGCAGACGTATGCTGACGCGCCGTCTCCCGCTGTCGGTCTGTCATCAGTTACCCGTATGCTTCTTAACATCTTAAACAACTCCACAGCTGTAAACTCTACCCGTGCTCCCGTGTTCCGGATGGTTCTGCCCCTTTCTCCGACGGCGTGTTATGGAAGAAACCGCACCACTGCGCCGACCTTCGTCGGAAACGACCGTCACCAGATTCTATCACGGGCGGCAACCCCTGTTGCTGCCGACGGCCTTACCCCGCCGGAACGTCTTCAGTAGGTATGACCACGTCGGTACACCAGCTCGATGACGGCGCGTGGCTGAGCGTCAACGACAGCCGCCAGGTGAACGTCAGCGACCTCTGGTGGCTCGCTCGCCACGATTTCTGCGGCTGCGAGATGGCCGATTTCCTCGCCGAAGGGTTCGTCGAAATCAGCGTCGACCATCCGAACATCGAGGGGCGTATCGCCGGCCGCTGTATCAACTGCGGCACGGAGGGCGTTACCGACTGGCTGACGCTCGGGCGCGTCGTCGACCCCGAAGCCGGCGGTTTCCACGCAGTCGACCCCACGAGCGTTCACATCCCCGAACAGCGGACGCGACTGGCCACGCCACACGCCGCGTCGGAGTAACCGGCAACATTCTCTGGTAGAGGTGAGACGAGGGGAGCCTTGACGACATGGAGGGGTGTATATGGGTGGGACTGTACGGTACGCACATGCCGAGCAAAGTCGAAGGCTGGAAGGACGAGGTCTACGGAGAGGAGATCCGAGACCATCTCTTCCGCTTCGCCGAAGAGGGATGGAGTTCCATCCCCGAAGACGAACACGACGCCTGGTTCGAGCGGTTCAAATGGTGGGGGCTGTACCACCAGCGGAAGGGCCAGGAGTCGTATTTCATGATGCGTATCGGAACGCCGAACGGACGGATGACGCCCGAGCAGCTCCGCGTCGTCGGCGAAATCGCGAACGAGTACGCCACCGGCCCCGTCGAGAACCCCGAGTTCGGGGGCGCCTACTGTGACTGGACGACCCGACAGTCGATCCAGCTCCACTGGATTCAGCTCCAGGACATCCCCGACCTCTTCGAGAAACTCGAGAAACATGACCTCTCGACGATTCAGGCCTGCGGTGACTCCTGGCGGAACATCGTCGGCTCGCCCGTCGCCGGCCGTGACGCCGACGAGCATCTCAACGCCTGGCCCGTCATCCAGGAGCTCCACGACACGTTCAAAGGCGACGAGGATTACGCGAACCTCCCCCGGAAGTGGAAGGTCGCCGTCACCGGCGACACCCGCGGCTCCGGGCAGGGTGACATCAACGACCTCGCGTACGAGCCCGCGGTCAAGGAAATCGACACCGACGAGCGAAGCTCGTCGAGCAATCAGAACTCGGAGAGTTCTGATGACGGCGAGGAAGTGAAGGGCTTCAACGTCCGCATCGGCGGTGGCCTCGCGCGAAAGGAGCCCCGCTTCGCTCGCGATATCGATGTCTTCGTGACCGAGGACGAGGTTGCCGACGTCGCGGCCGGCATGTCCGGCCTGTTCCGTGACCATGGCAACCGTGAAGACCGCTTCAACGCCCGCATCAAGTTCCTCGTCGACGAGTGGGGCCCCGAGAAGATCCGGCGTGTCCTCCAGGAGGATTACGTCGACTTCGAGCTCAAGACCGCCGGCGAGAACCTGCGTGACCAGTACAACTACAACGCCGGCAAAGTCGACGAAACTGGCGACTACGTCGGCGTCTTCGACCAGAAGGACGGCCAGAACTTCGTCGGCCTCTCCGTGCTCGTCGGCCGGATGGGCGCCGACGATGTCATCGAGCTGGCAGACCTCGCAGAGGAGTACGGCTCCGAGATGGTCGGGCTGACCCAGCGCCAGAACATCATCGTCGCCGACATCGCCGACGACGACCTCGATGACTTCCTCGATGAGCCACTTCTGGAGACGTACTCGCCCGAGCCGCATCCGTTCATGCGCGGCTCCATCGCCTGTACGGGCACCGAGTACTGTTCGCTCTCCATCGTGGAGACAAAGAATCGGATGGTGCGCTACGCGCGCTGGCTGAAGAACAACGTCGACGTGCCCGAGGGCGTCTCGGACTTCCACATCCACCTGTCGGGCTGTACGGCGTCCTGTGCCCAGCCGCAGATCGCCGACATCTCCCTGCGCGGTATGAAGACCCGCAAGGACGGCGAACCGGTCGAGGCCTTCGATATCGGCCTCGGCGGTGGCCTCGGGGAGAACCCGCAGTTCGCCGACTGGGTCGAGATGCGCGTCGCCGCAGACGAGGTGCCCGGCTACATCCGGAACCTCCTCAGCATCTACGCGGACGAACGCGAGGAGCGCGTTGTTCCATCGGAACAACGAGAGGGAGACGGCGACGCCATCGAGCGCGAGTCCTTCCGTGACTTCATCGCCCGCCACGACGAAGAGGAGCTCAACGGCATGGCCGAAGCCGAGGAAACCTCGTACGACGACCCGTACCTCGGCAACACGAAGATGACGTGGTATCCCTACGCCGAGGATTCCGATTTGGACGCTTCGCCGACGCCCGCCGACGACTGACGCACAGTCGGTCGATTCGATGCCGGTTTTTGACTCGATATCGGTTCATGCCGCTTCACCGGCTGTGTTCGCGTTGTGAGAACACGGAATAGATTATATGTATGTGTCAGCATACTGTATGCCAATGCCAGATGGGGACGTTCACGTGCTACTCGTGGACGATGATTCGGCATTCTCGGAGATCACGGCGACGCATCTCGAACGGAAGGGTGAGGAGATGCGCGTCACCACAGCCGAGAGCGCCGGGGAGGGATTAGAACGGCTCGAAACGCTGGACATCGACGGCATCGTCAGCGATTACGATATGCCCGATATGGACGGGCTGGAGTTCCTCGACGCCGTCAGAGAGCGGTATCCACGGCTCCCGTTCGTGCTGTTCACCGGCGCCGGCAGCGAGACACTCGCGGGAGAGGCCATCTCCGCAGGCGCCGACGCGTACATGCCGAAGGACGGTCATCAGGATCGCTTTGACCTTCTGTTACAGCGGATTCAGACGCTCGTCTCCCAGACCCGGGCGGAGACCAACTATCGGGAAGTGTTCGACAAGGCAGCGGTCGCGATATCCATCCGCGACCCGGAGACGGGAGCGTTCATCGACGCGAACGAGCAGTACTGCGACCTGATGGGATACTCCCGTGAGGAAATCCGCTCGCTCACGACTGCCGAAGCCAGCGTCAACGAGTCACCCTACACGGTTGCGAACGTGCACAGATTGCTCGAAGAGACCGTCGAAGAGGGGCCACGAACCGTCGAGTGGATGAACGAACGCAGCGACGGCACGCCCATCCACGTCAGGTCGACGCTGAAGCCAGCGGAGATCGACGGCCGGACGCGCGTGCTGGCGAGCGTCCAAGACATCACCGAACAGAAAGAGCGGGAAGCGGAGCTCGAGCGCAAGAACGACCTGCTCGAGAAGACCCAACGACTTGCCCACGTCGGCGGTTGGGAGGTCGACATGGAGACCGGCGCGCTCCAGTGGACTGACGAAGTGCGGCGCATTCACGGCGCGGCGGAGTCGTTCGACCCCGACGTCGAGACCTCGATCGAGTTCTACCACCCGGCGGACAGAGACGAGGTTCGCGAGACGCTCGGCGAGGCGATCGAAGGTGCGGAGTCGTTCGATTTCGAGGCGCGCGTCATCACGGTCGACGACGAGATTCGCTGGGTTCGATTGCGGGGCGCCCCGGTCGATGACGAACCCCTCGTTCGGGGGACGATACAGGACATCACCGACCAGCAGGAGCGCGAACGGCGCCTGCACGACCTGCAACGTCGGACGCGCAAGCTCATTCGTGCAGAGACGCGCGAAGAGGTGGCGGCGGTCGCAGTCGAAACCGCCGAGAAGACACTCGATCTACACTTCAGCGGTATCCACTTCGATGATGGGGATGGAACGCTCGAAGGCGTCGACGTGGCGCAGGGCGTCCGCGAACAGCTCGGAGGGGTGCCGGATTACACCCGCGGCGAGACGGCCACCTCGGACGTCATCTGGGGCGTCTACGAAACCGGTGAGACGCTCGTCATGGACACGATCGGCGACCGAGACGGCATCTCCGACGAGAAGTCGCCAGCACGGAGCGGTATCGTCCACCCGCTCGGCGACCACGGCGTGTTCATCACCTCCTCGCCGGATCTCGACGCCTTCGACGAGACCGACAAGATACTGGCGGAGATGCTGGCGACGACGACGACGGTCGCACTCGACCGCGCGGAGCGCCAGCAGCGCTACGAGGCGATTTTCAACAAGACGTTCCAGTTCACGGGGCTTCTGGATCCCGACGGAACGCTCCTCGAGGCCAACGACACTGCGCTGGAGTTCGTCGGCGCCGACCGCGACGCGGTCGTCGGGGAGAAATTTTGGGAGACGCTGTGGTTCCAGTACGACGACCGCTCCAGGGCCATCGCCAGGGAATCGGCCGAGCAGGCGCGGAACGGAGATTTCTACCGGAACGAACTCACTATCTCCGGCACCGATGGAGAAGAGGTCATCGTCGATTACTCGGTGCGGCCGATCAGGGACGAGAACGGCCGCGTCGTGTTGTTGGTTCCGGAGGCCCGCGACATCACCAATCTGAAAGAGCGAGAGGCCGAACTCGAACAGAAGAACGAACAGCTCGAGGAGTTCGCAAGCGTCATCAGCCACGACCTTCGGAACCCGCTTTCGGTCGCGAGGGGCTTCCTCGAGTTGGCCTCGGAGAAACACGACAGCGAGGAACTCGACCGCGTCGAGAAGGCCCACGAGCGGATGGCGTCACTCATCGACGACCTGCTGATGCTCGCCCGGCAGGGGACGTCGGTCGCCGACATCGAACCACTCGAGCTCAAAACGGTCGCAAAGCGCTCGTGGGAGAACGTCGAGTCGGCGGGCGCCGACCTCCAGGTGACCTCGAACGTCACGTTCGAGGCCGACCGGAGTCGCGTTGGGCAACTGTTCGAGAATCTCTTCGGGAACGCTGCGGAACACGGAGCGGCCGACGACAGCGACCCACCGACGGTCATCGTCGGAGAGCTCGAAGACGGTTTCTACGTCGAAGACGACGGGCCGGGCATTCCACCCGACAAACGAGAGGAGGTCTTCGAAGCCGGGCACACGACGAGTGATTCCGGCACCGGCTTCGGCCTGCGTATCGTCGAGCGCATCGCGAACGCACACGGCTGGTCGATTGAGGCGACCGACGGCGACGATGACGGCGCCCGCTTCGAGATAACGGGCGTCGACGTTCGCAAGCCGCTAGCGGGACGGAAAGAACGTTGAGGCACGAAACCGACGTGTCGGTATGGACGAACGCGCACGCGAACACGCCGAAGTGCTTGTCGGCTGGAGCGCCCGAATCGAGGCCGGCGACGACGTCATCGTCGACGTGGCCGAGGACGCCCACGACCTCGGGGTCGCCGTCGCCGAGGAACTCGGGGCAGTCGGCGCGAACATCGTCTCGACCTACGGCTCCGACGAGCTGTCCCGGGCGTATCTGAAGGCCCACGACGGGGCGTTCGAGGCCGGCGACCACGCGCTTGCCCTGCTCGAAAACGCCGACGCCTATCTCCGACTCGGTGGCGGGCGAAACACCACGGCGACGGCTGACGTCGAAAGCGAGACGCGGCAGGCGTACTCGAAGGCACACAGCGAGGTTCGGGAGGCCCGAATGGACACTGACTGGGTCTCGACTGTCCACCCGACACGGAGCCTCGCCCAGCAGGCCGGCATGGCCTACGATGAGTACCAGGACTTCGTCTACGACGCCGTCCTCCGTGACTGGGGTATGCTGTCCGAACGCATGGCCAACGTGAAGGAGCGACTCGACGAGGGCAGCGAGGTACGGATCGTGACGGAACGGGACGACCACCCGCGAACGGACGTGACGATGTCGGTCGAGGGGCGAACCGCGGTCAACTCCGCGGCCTCGGTGGCGTACGACTCACACAATCTCCCGTCCGGTGAGGTGTTCACCGCGCCGTACGACACCGAGGGCGAGGTGTTCTTCGACGTGCCGATGACCATCAACGCGAAACGCGTCCGGAACGTCCGGCTGACGTTCGACGACGGCGAGGTTGTCGGGTTCGCCGCCGAACAGGGCGAGGACGCACTGGAGACGGTGTTGAACACCGACGAGGGCGCCCGACGGCTCGGCGAACTCGGCCTCGGCATGAACCGCGGCATCGACCGCGTCACCGACAACATCCTCTTCGACGAGAAGATGGGCGACACCGTCCATCTCGCCGTCGGCCGCGCTTACGATGCGAACCTCCCCGAAGGCGAGGAAGGCAATCAGTCGGCCGTCCACGTCGACCTGATTACGGATGTCTCCGAGGAGTCGTTCATCGAAATCGACGGCGACGTGATACAGCGCGACGGAACATTCTGGTTCGAGGACGACTTCGAGGCGTAGCGGGGAGTGCCGAACTGGCCGGACGAAGCAGATGGGTCGCGAATAAACGTGAATGATATTTACCCCTGAAAAAGAGGTGGCTGGGCCGACATTGGTAAAAACAACCCATCAATTTTTGCCGAAGGTTTATACATCACGCCAGCACACATGTCGGGGAGGCGAGAACGTATTATGCAACAGATACTGCCAGGGGGCGACGCGTCCCCGCTACCGGATGCCACGGAGACGCAACGGAAGGCCACCGAACGGGTTCTCAGCGTCATCTCGGCTGGGTCATCGTTCCAGCGTGAAAGCCTGACTGCGGTGCGGCTTGTGACGCAGTTCCCACTGAACACGCTCGAACGGACGACTGGAACGGACGTCGCCGCCGCCAGACAGCGCGTCGACGACCGCTTCGATGGGGCCCAGGACGCCTCAGACCGCCTCGAGAACCGCTTTCTCACCTCGATGGTATCGACGGGCCAGCTGACGGCCGAGTACGCCGCCTTCGTCGACCAGGCTGTAGAGCGCGTCTGTCCGATCATTGAGGAACCGGCGGAGTAACGGTCGAACCGCGTTCTCGATTCACGCCCACCAGTAGCCGCGGCGCTCCTCGCGGGTCGTGGGCTGTCGGAGCGGGTCGGGATACGCCGACTCCGTGGTGTGGCCGAAGCCGGTACCGAGCCACCGGGCGACGTGCCAGCCAACCGCGTCCGCATCGAGCCCGACGAGAACGACGGTCAGTGTGTCGTGATACTCGACGGCTCCGTCTCCATCGGGGTCGGTGCCCTGGACGGTGCCGCAGGAGCCGGCCCCGGAGTGGCAGTCAGCCGTCGACTCGAAATCGATGACAACGTCGGCATCGCTGCGTGAGCCGGTTCGGTCGAAGGTCACGTTCTCGGGGACGGTGCCGTCGGCGCCGGCCGCGTAGTACTGCAGTGCCGCGTTGACTTGGCGGCGCATGCGCTCGCGCTCACCCGCGGGGGCGTCGTCGAGGTCGACGTGAACGCTGAGCGCGCTCGATTGCCAGGGGAGCGAGCGGTTCGTCGCGTTCCGCTGTGGCACGGTTGTCACGCGCGTCGTCGACTGCATGACATCGCCGGGGGCGTCGCCGTGTTCGAGGCCGAGCGTGTGGCCGAGTTCGTGTTCGAGTATTCGAATCGTCGATTCGTTGGAGAGGCCGGCCCGCACCTGCACGTCG
Source organism: Natronomonas sp. (assembly GCF_047616845.1). Lineage (GTDB taxonomy): Archaea > Halobacteriota > Halobacteria > Halobacteriales > Haloarculaceae > Natronomonas. The sequence continues at coordinate 39,719 of NZ_JBLGBY010000014.1, forward strand.
GCCGGCCGGTCGACGGCCTGGCTGTCTGTGAGAACCGGCGCACAGCCAGCGGTGCCACTACCGGAGTGGGCCCCGCAATCGACGACCGAGTCGACAAAGGAGACGTGAATATCAGCCTGCTCGCCGTCGTCGGCCAGCCGGAGCGCGACGTCGTAGCCCGCGTACTCGGCGCTGTGTGCCGTCCAGTAATCGAGCGCCTCACGGACGAGCGGTTCGTACTCTCGAGTCGTCCCCTCGGGCGTTTCGTAGCTGACCGTGACGACGTCGTCGCGCCAGTGGTTGTCCGGGTCGTCGCTCCATGTGCTGAGCGTTCCGGGACTGGTCGCACCGAGACAGCCGGACAACAGCAGTATCGCGGCGACGGCGACGACGCGTGCCTGCACCTCCATTGCGCGTTGCTACACACATAATTTAAAAGATTGTTCGTGCGTTTCGGCAGGGTGAAACGGACACCAGTGCGGCCGCTGGATGGTGAAAACGGCTGAGGATAGTAAGCCCCCTTCTGTTTCGACCCGACATTCGGCTGAGCACCCGTCGCGTCTCCGGGCTACCTAATGCGACGGGCTTGCACCGGTGAGGATTCGCCGTTCCATCCGTGCTTCCGCGTCGGCTCGCGGCTGACGCCGCTCGCCCAGACATGGTCGGTCGACCACGCGCGTTCGGCGGGTTAACTCCCTTCCCTTGCGGGTCGGTTCGCGCGCTTGCGGCGGGGCCGCAAGCGCCGCAGGCCATGTGGCCCACGCGCCTCATCACTCGGTGGAAGCGGTCTCGTTTCTGTTCCAGTGCCAGCGGTCTCCCGCTCCGGGCTTGCGCCCGGTCACCTGCCCGGAGGGTGGGGGGACTTTCCTCATGCACGTGCCTACGGCACGGGATGAGACGGCGGCAACGCCGCCGTCCCGCGTGTCGAGGGCGCGCCCACGGGAACCGGGCTTCCTCTGCCAGTTCTGGCTAGGCGAGTCACCCGTTTAAGACGTTCGGTGGGGTGGCCACGCTCTACGACTCCGACCCGAAACCGACGCGCCGGGCGTCGGCCGCCGCCTGCTGGATGGCCTCGTTGAGGTCGAACTCCGCGACGATTTCCCCGTCGCGGACGAGTGGTTCCATCAGCGGGTCGCCGTCCTCCGGCCCCGGCTCGTCGGCAAGGGCGATGTGGTGGCCGCCGTCGGGCGTCCGATACACCTCCTTCACGCCGGAGAGTTTGCCCCGTTTCGCGGCGGGGTCGCCCTCGATTTCGACGATGTCGAGCGCGAAGTCGACGGGGTCGGCGTTCGTGATGAAACTGCCGACGCCGAAGCCGTCCGCCACGTCGTCCAGTTCGCGGATGGCTTCGGGCGTGATACCGCCGCTGACGAAGATATCGACATCCTCGTGGCCCTCGACGTCGAGTTCCCATCGTACCTCGCGGATGATGTGGCGGAAATCGCCGCGCCGCGACCCGGTCGTATCGAGCCGGACGCTATCGAAGCCCAGTTCGGCGGCCCGCAGCGCCTCGTCGACCTCGTCGTCGTAGGTGTCACACAGCGCGATTCGCGGGACATCCTCGTCGACCGCCTCGTCGAAAGCGCGCCAGGCGTCCTCCTGATTGCCCGGGCCGAAACAGACCATCAGCGCGTGGGGCATCGTCCCCGAGGGCTCCCGTTCCAGCATGTCGCCGGCAGCGACGTGTGAGAAGCCGTCGAAGCCCGCAAGCAGGGCGCTCCGGTCGACCATCCCGGCGCTGGAGGGGTGGACGTGGCGCGCGCCGAAACTGAGAAGCGATGTCTCGAGGGCCGCACGCCGAGCTTCGAGCGCCGCCGTCGCCAGCGCGGAGGGGTGTGAGAGAAAGCCCAGAAGCGACGTTTCCATGCGGCAGAACTCCAGATACGGCCCCTCGATGCGCATCACGGGGCCGCCGTCGAACAGCGTGCCCTCGGGAATCGCGTCTACGTCGACATCCAGTCCTTCGAAGAGGCGCGCGGCGTCGGCCACGCCGGCGAACAGTTCGAACTCGCCGGTCGGGAACTGGTCTGCGGTCACCTCGGCGACGACCGTCGGGTTCCGCCCGGCGTGTTCGAGCGCCTCCTCCGTCCGGAGGAAGTACGCGTCCGTCGCCCGCCCCTCAACGATTGCGGACTCAGGGACGATATCGAACATACGGGCACGTCTCGGGGCACTGCGAAAAAGTTACGCGTTCGCGCCGGCGCTCGCGCCCGTGCGAGCGCTCACTCTCGCCTGTCCCACCGGTGCGTACACGTCGTCGAGTTCGCCCGCTCGTGGCGCTTTCACGACCATCACGCTGTTGTCCGTCCGCTGTATCCAGACCGCGCCGCCGAATCGGTCAGCGTCGCCGAACGTCCAGACCGTCCCACCGTTTCGGGTGCCGACCCGCTCGCCGCCCCAGAACTCGAAAACCTGCTCGTAGCCGCGCTGGAACTCCGTGGCGTTCGCCGGGCCGTTGAACGTCACGTTCCAGACGAAGGCGGTGTCGCCGCCGCTCGTGTAGGCGTACAGGCGGTCGCCGTACCACCCTTCGGCGTAGGTGACATCGTAGCGGAACTGCCGAATGTCGTTGAGGGAGCCGTTTTCGTTGAGATTTCGGAAGTCGTCCCGCGAGATGACCCCCCGAGTGCGGTCTTCGAAGGCCGTGTAGGCGAACATCGACGCCAGGCCCGACTGGCCGATCTCGGCATAATCGCCGCGCGGCGTGGTGATGCGCTGCCAGTCGGCGTCGGCGCGATCGGTCACCGTCGCGTTGCCGTAGGCGTCCGTGGCGTACGTTTCGGGGTATATCACCTCGGCGGCGTCCGTCGGCACCGCGCCGTACATGTCGTCGATGGCGTCCCAGCCGCCGCGCTGTTCGTGATACTGGACGAACGACGGCCCCTCGGCGTACGGGAAGAAGCCGACGAAGTAGACGCCGAAGTGGAACGACGCACCGGGCGAACCGCCTCCGGCGCCGCCGCCCTGGACGGAAACACACTGCCACGCACCGCTCGCACACCGGCGCTCGTAGCGTTTCTGGACGAGCGTCGCGTCGCCTTCGATGAGGCCGTTGCGGGCGTTGACGCCGTCGAGCGTTCGGCCGGTCGAGGGCAGCCCGAACCGCTGGTCTTGGAGAGCGTGTACCAGTTCGTGTGCGAGCGTGATCTCGTCGGTCAGCGTCGCCGGGCGACTCTTGCTGACGATGACGATCTGTTCGTTACTGGGCTGATAGAAGCCGAGGACGGTGTCGCCACGGTTCCCCTGTCGCACGGCGACCACGTCCTCGGATTCGTTGACGAGAAACAGCGCCTCGTGTTGGACGTTGTCCAGTTGCCGAACGCTCTCGTTTGGGGTCGGGAACGCCTGCCCGCCGTACTCCTCGCGGAACTGCTTGCGGGTGATGAGTTCGATGTCGATGCGTTCCTCGAATTCCAGTCCCCGCAGCAGTTGGATGCGCGCCATGGCTCGGGAGAAGACGGCGCGCTGTTCGCCCTGCGAGAGGCCCGTCGACGGGTCGATATCGAACGTGTCGTTGTACCAGTAGCCGTCGTAGTAGCCGAGGTGGTCGTCGGCCGGCGGCTCCGATGGCTCGGGCGCGTCGGACTGGTAGCCGACGGTACACCCCGCGAGCACCAACAGCAACGCGAAGGTGACCGCCGCCAGCGGTCGTCTATCCATTACCCGATACACGGGCGGGACGAGCAAAAAGCCACGGCAGTCGCCCGGACGAAGGGATGCCGGGATAACCGTTTTGCGAGACGCGTCCGAACGGTCGGCTATGAACCTCGACCCAGACAGCACCGCCGTCATCGTCGTCGACATGCAGAACGGCTTCTGTCATCCAGACGGGTCACTGTATGCGCCGGGCAGCGAGGAAGCCATCACGCCCTGTGCGGAAGTGGTCGGTGACGCCCGCGCAGCCGGCGCCTCGTTGATTTTCACCCGCGATGTCCACCCACCAGAACAGTTCGAGGGGAACCACTACTACGACGAGTTCGACCGCTGGGGCGAACACGTCGTCGAGGGATCGTGGGAGGCCGAACTGGTCGATGAGCTCGACCCGAAAGACGACGACACGGTCGTCGTGAAACACACCTACGATGCCTTCCATCGGACGGAGTTGGAGGGGCATCTCGATACGCACGGCATCGATACCCTCGTCTTCTGCGGCACGCTGGCGAACGTCTGCGTGCTGCACACCGCTGGCAGCGCCGGACTCCGGGACTACCGCCCCGTACTGCTCGAAGACGCCATCGGCTGTATCGAGGAAGAACACCGCGAGTACGCCCTCGACCATGCCGACTGGCTGTTCGGTGAAGTGAAACCCCGCGAAGAGCTGTCGTTCGCCTGAGGCGGGCGTTCCCGTCGTCGTTCCGCGATAGTTTCAGCCGTTCGGGACTGGCGGCACAACACTTACCACAACCTGTGGAAAACGTGTCAGAAGTGAACGTTCTATCCGACCCGAAGAAGCGACGGTGGCTGGCGTTCGGCGCGCTCGCAACGATCTTCCTGCTCGCCAATCTGCACCGGCTCTCGACGGCCGTGCTCTCCGAGCAGCTCACGGCGGATTTCGACACGTCAGCCGCCCAACTCGGAACGCTGCACGCCTCCTTCTTCTACATCTACGCCGCCATCCAGATTCCGACCGGCGTGTTGGCCGACCGCTACGGCCCCCGCTACGTCGGCAGCACCGGCGCAGTCGTTCTCAG
>NZ_JBLGBY010000015.1:0-40205 GCF_047616845.1 Natronomonas sp.
CGCGTTGCCGTAGCGAGAGCCGACTAACGCGGCGCCTTCGGCGCCGCGGCAATCTCGCGAGCGGAGCGAGCGAGATCCGTGGAAGACGAGCGAAGCGAGTCTTCCTGAGGGAGGCTCTCGCGCATATTTTCCCCAAGTTTTTGCCGAGAACCGGTGTCGAGCGCATCGCGCTCGACCCGCGTTCTCGTGCAAAAAGTGGGGTTTAGTACCCGCGCTCGATGAGGAAATCGGCGATGTCCTCGAGGAGGTTGTGGGACTCACCTTCCGGAAGGACTTCGAGCCGTTCCTTGCCGTTGGCGACGAGGTCGACCGCCATCTCGCGGGCGAACTCGATGCTACCGGCGTCTTCGAGCGTCTCGACGGCGGCGTCGATCTCGGCTTCCGTCGGGTCGTCCGAAACGATCCCGTCGACGTCGACGCCCTGGTCGCGGGCGTGCAGCGTGATGATAGTGCGTTTGCCCTCGATGAGGTCGGAGCCGCGCTGTTTGCCCAGCTCCTCGCTCGGGACGGTCAGATCAAGGAGGTCATCCTGAATCTGGAAGGCGCGACCGATGTCGAGACCGTAGCCGTGGAGGGCGTCCACGGTGTCGTCGTCGGCACCGAGCAGGATGGCCGGAATCGAAGCCGCCGCCGCATAGAGGACGGCGGTTTTGAACTCGACCATTTCCAGATACTCCTCGGTCGTCACGTCAGAGCGGTTCTCGAAGTCGACGTCCAGCGCCTGCCCCTCACAGATTTCGGTGCAGGTGGTCGCGAGCTCGTCGAGCGCTTCGACGCTCCGTTCGGCCGGCGCGCCGGTGTCGAGCATGTACTCGAACGCCTTCGAATACAGCGTGTCGCCGGCGAGGATGGCGGTTTCGAGGTCAAACTCCTGGTGGACGGCGGGGACACCGCGCCGGAGGTCGTCGTCGTCCATGATGTCGTCGTGGATGAGCGTGAACGACTGGATGACCTCGATTGAGACGGCCGCTGAGAGCACGTCGACCTCGCCATCGGACAGCGAGGGGAACGAGCAATACTCCTCCGAAAGCGGCTCGACGTCCGCAAGCGCCTCCGCTGTGAGCAGCAGAATGGCTGGCCGAAGTCGCTTGCCACCCGCGTCCAGCAGGTAACGAGAGGCGGCGTAGAGCCGCTCTGGCTTCTGAATCGGTAACTGCTCCGTAATCGCGTCGTTGACCGTTTCGCGACGGTTCGCGATAGCCGCTTCGACGCGCTCTTCGACCGTCATTCCGTCAGCTGGATGGTGTTGCCGTTCTCCGTGATGTGGAGGTCGCGTCCGATCTCGTAGCCCTGATTCCGCGCCAGGTCGACGTACGGCGCGAAACCTTTCATGTCCTGGTGGGCGGGGATGAGGTTTTTCGGCTGGAGCGCATCGAGCATCTGGTAGTGGCCTTCCTGGTTCAGGTGGCCGGAAACGTGGATGTCGTCGTAGATGCGGGCGCCCTGCATGCCGAGCAGCGTTTCGGCCTGGTAGCGCTGGCCCTCATTGGTCGGCTCCGGAATCACACGAGCCGAGAAGATGACCTTGTCACCTTCATCCAGCTCGTACGGCGTTTCGCCGCGGGCCATCCGGGTGAGCATCGCGCGTGGCTCGCCCTGGTGGCCGGTGACGATGGGCAGGTAGTCCTCCTTGCCCTCCTCCATGATCCGTTTGAACGTCCGGTCGACTGACTTGCGGTGGCCGTACATCCCGAGGTCGTCCGGGAACTCGGCGAAGCCGAGTCGCTCTGCAGTACCGGAGTATTTCTCCATCGAGCGGCCGAGCAGGACGGGCTGGCGGCCGATGTCCTTGGCGAACTCGACGAGGCTCGTCACACGAGCGATGTGACTGGAGAACGTGGTGGCGACGATGCCGCCGTCGTAATCCTCCAGGGAGTACATCACGTCTCGCAGCTGCTCGCGGGCGACGGTCTCCGAGGGCGTCTTGCCCTTCTTGCTCGCGTTCGTACAGTCCTCGATGTAACAGAGGACGCCCTCGCCTTCCCGACTGATTTCACGGAACCGATCCATGTCGATGGGGTCGCCGAGGACGGGGTTGTGGTCCATCCGCTTGTCAAGCCCGTAGACGACTGAACCCTCGGGCGTGTGGAGGACTGGGTTGATAGCGTCGATAATCGAGTGTGTGACGTTGACGAACTCAAGCTCGCACTCGTCGCCGATGTCACGCATCGAGCCGGCTTCCATCTTGATGAGGTCGTTCTGCACACCGAACTTCTCCTCGCTTTCGATCTGCTGTTTAACGAGCTCGATGGTGAACGGCGTCGCGACGATGGGCGCATCGTAGCGGTGGGCCAGCTTCGAGATGGCGCCGATGTGGTCGAGGTGGCCGTGCGTCGGCACGATGGCCTGCACGTCACCCTCGATATCGGACATGACGCGGTCGTCCGGAATGGCGCCCATGTCGATCAGGTCGAGGCTGTGCATTCGCTCGGTCTCGACGTTGTCGTGAATGAGCACCTTCGACAGGTTCAGACCCATGTCGAAGATGACGACGTTGTCGCCAGCGCGTACCGCGGTCATCTGACGGCCGACTTCCTCGTAGCCGCCAATAGTTGCAATTTCGATTTCCATAGTTGAATCCGAGAGGACGCTCTCGGACTCGCAAGTGGGCGACCGGCCCTACGGCCGTCTATGACGGACGTGACACCGACGGCGTCGGTGGGCTGGCGGTCGGAACCGGCGAGGCCCGCGTGACGGCAACACCGCCACGTCACAAGCCCGGCCAGCCGTCTCCCGCCAGCGACTGCCGGCCGCCCATACGAGTCCGGGCGACCGTTGCTCGGTTATGCCAATGTTCGACCCCCGGCTTTAAAAAGTGCGTGGGTTGAGGCGTTCTGACGGCCGCTCTCGCTCAGTACGGCGAGGGCAACAGCAGATGGCCGCCGTCGACGGGGTAGTACGAGCCGGTCACGTACGCCGACGCCTTCGAGGCGAGGAAGACGGCGAGCGGGATACAGTCGCCAGCCGTCCCGAACCGGTCTGCGGGCACATGGTCGAGAATCTGCTCGGGCAGGGCGCCGCCTGCAGCTTCGGTGACGCCTTCGGTTTCGATGATGCCCGGAGCGATAGTGTTCGCGCGAATGTTGTATTTCGCCCACTCGCTTGCGACCGTCTGCATCAGGTTGTGGATGCCCGCCTTCCCCGCACCGGAGTGGCCGTGGAACGGCGCGCCGTGGATGGAGTTCGTCGCCCCCATCGCGATTATCGACCCTCTGCCGTTCTCGATCATGTGCTCGCCGACGCTCATCGTACAGAAGGCTGTGCCGTCGAGAATCGTTCCGACGACGGCACGCCAGCCGTTCGCGGTGAGGTCTTCGAGCGGCGTGAGGAAGTTCGCGCCGGCGTTGTTCACGAGGATGGTGATATCGCCCAGCTCGTCGAGAACGGTATCACGCATCGCGTCGACCTCATCTTTTTCCCGGATGTCGACCGTCGTCGCACAGGCGTTCTGTCCTTTCTCCTCGATGGCTTCTGCGACCGGTTCGAGATGATCCATATCGCGTGAGGCGACAGCGACGTCGGCGCCGTGGTCTGCGAACGCCAGGGCCATCTCCTCGCCGATTCCGGTTCCACCACCCGTTATCAGTGCCGTCTCTCCGGCAAGCAGGTCGTCAGCGAAGATGTCGGTACTCGCGGGCGTCTCGGGCCACTCGTTGGTCATGCCACGGTTTCACTCACCGATGTCACGTTAATCCCCCGCCTCCTCACGACGGTCGATTGATAGGGGCCGCCTCAGAATTCCTCGCGGAGTGCGACCTTGCCGGTCGATGTTTTCGGCATCGATTCGATGCCCCCCACTGTCGGCATATCGAGACGAGATGGTTTGGTACAGCACACCAATAAACTCTACCCGTCAATGCACGGCAGCAACTATTTTTATGCTGTCTGACACTGCCTCACATGGTCGATTTTACCTTTTCCGAGGAGGAACGCGCTATCCGACAGACTGCCCGTGAGTTCGCTGAAAACGAAATCGAACCCGTCGCACGCCACCACGAGGAGACCGGCGAGTGGCCCGAGGCGGTCTGGGAGAAGGCCGTCGAAACCGGCCTTGTCGGTGGCACGATTCCCGAGGAGTACGGCGGTGCCGGGCTCTCGCAGGTCGAGACCTGTCTGTTCATGGAGGAGATCTGCCGCGTCGACGCCGGCATGCTCGCGGCCATCGGTACCGAGTTCGGCAGCCGAATGATTCGCGAGTACGGCTCCGACGAACAGAAAGAGTGGATTCTCCGTGGCATCGCCGAGGGCGAGCTCATCGGCGCGCTGGGCAACACCGAACCCGAGCACGGCTCCGACGCTGCATCCATCGAAACGACCGCCGAGAAGGATGGTGACGAGTACGTCATCAATGGCGTCAAGACGTTCATCACCCACGGCACCATCGCGGATTACGTACTGACGATGTGCCGGACGGGTGAGCCAGGCCACGGCGGCATCTCCGCTCTCATCGTCGAGACCGACCGTGACGGCTTTGAGGTCGAATCGGAGATCCACAAACTCGGCTGGAACGCTTCCGAAACCGCCCAACTCCGCTACGATGACGTGCGCGTCCCCGAGGAGAACCTCGTCGGCTACGAGAACGCCGGTTTCTATCAGCTCATGGAGTTCTTCGAGGAGGAGCGCGTCGGCATCGCCGCACAAGCACTCGGCATCGCACAGGGCTGTCTTGAGGAGACCATCGACTACGTCGGCGAGCGCGAGCAGTTCGACCGCGAACTCCGGGAGTTCCAGGCCGTCCAGCACAAGGTCGCGAACATGGCGATGAAAGTCGAACTCGCCCGCCGACTGGTGTACGACGCGGCCGCACGCGTCGATGCCGACGAAAAGCCGACCAAGCTCGCCTCAATGGCAAAACTGTACGCCTCGGAAATCGCCGAGGAGGTCGCAAGCGACGCCATCCAACTTCATGGCGGCAACGGCTACACCCGCGACTACCCGGTCGAGAGACATTACCGACACACGAAAATCTACCAAATCGGCGAAGGCGCAAGCGAAATTCAGCGGAACATCATCGCGAAGGAACTGCTCGACCTGTGAACTCGTGCCGTTCGTACTCCATCGCCGGACGGTTCGGCGGAAACCACTAAAACTGCCCCCTGCCAACAGGCCACACACTTTTGGCCTATCGGCCAGCAGCCATGTCGTATGAATCTCTACGAGCGCTTCGTTCGGCAGGCCCGAACCCGGCCGGACGAGCCGGCGGTAATCGAGCCGGATGGTGACGATATTACCTACGATGAACTACGTGAGCGAGCGGCGGCAGTTGCGGCGTTTCTGGAGGGTCGTACCGAGCTCGGCGACCGCGTCGCGGTGTTCATGCTCGATAATCCAACCTTCCTCGCGGTCGCGCTCGGCGCGTGGCGTGTCGGGTGTGCCGTTACGCCGGTCAACTACCGTTTCGGCCCCGACGAGGTCGCCTATGTCCTTGACGACATCGAGCCGGCGGTCATCGTCCACGACAGCGTCTTCGCGAGCACGGCTGCGGATGCGGCCGCGGATGTCGGTCTCGAGGATGCGCTCGTCCACGGTCACGCCGACAGATTCCGGTCGGCTGCCTTCGGCGAGCCGACGGCTGCGCCCGAGCCGGCCACGCGACTCGACGAGCAGCCCGCCATCGTCATGCACACCTCAGGGACGACGGGCGACCCGAAAGGCGTCCTCCAGACGCACCGCAACGTCGGTGCTCAGGTCGACGCCGGCATCTCGACGTACGACGTAACCGCCGATGATACGGCCGTCGTGTCGGTGCCGCTGTTCCACGTCGGTGGATTCCACGGCGCGACACTGATGGCTCTGTTCACCGGCGGGTCGGTGGTTATCCATCCCGCATGGGGCGCTGCAGAGTGGGCACGCCTTGTCGAGGAGACGGATGCGACCGTCTCCGGTCTCGTGCCGGCGATGATGGTTGACGTGCTCGGGAGCGAAGCCGCTGGCGAACACGACACCTCCACACTTCGGATGTGCTTCTACGGGGGCAGTCCGGCAGCCGAAGCGGCGCTCGACGAGTTCGAGGCGGCCTTCGACATCGACGAACTGCTGAACTACTATGGGCAGACCGAGGCCGCCGGGCTGACGGTCGCTGGGACGCCCGAAACGCCTCGAACGGAAGGCACGCTCGGGGAACCCGTCCCGACGACCGAGGCGCGCGTCGTCGACCCGGATTCGAGCGTCGAGGTGCCCGACGGCGAGGACGGCGAACTCTGGCTTCGGGGCGACAGCATCATGCCTCGCTATTGGGATGCCCCGGAACGAACCGCGGAGGCGTTCGACGGCGAGTGGTTCCGCACTGGTGACGTGGTTTGGCGTGAGGCCGGCATCCTCTACTTCGTCGACCGGCTCGATGACATCATCCTCTCCGGTGGCGAGAAGGTCGCTCCCTCCCGGGTCGAGAGCGCCATCGCCGAGATGGACGCCGTTGATGACGTGGCCGTGTTCGGGTCGCCAGACAACCGGCTGGGGGAGGCCGTCTCCGCGGCCATCATCGGCGACGAATCGCTGCCGGTCGGCGAGGTCGAGACGTTCTGTGACGAACACGACGGGCTCGCAGGCTACGAGAAGCCACGTCGCATCCACTTCGTCGGCTCGTTTCCGCGGACGGGCAGCCAGAAGATCGACAAAGCGGCACTGGCCGAGCAACTCGGATAGGGCGAACAGGCGGTGCCCGCGCTGCTCCCGACACGCTGCACCGCACACCCGCGAGACGCGCCGGACGGTTCACTGACGGATGGGCCGTCTGGCCGCGCCTTGGTATAAAAACGTTCAGCCGAGGGCTAATCGATTCGCGTCCCCGGGTTCTTGTCGGCGAGGAACGCGTCGAGGCCGTCGATATCGAAGATGTATGCCGGGGCGTCGAGCGCGAGGAGTTCCCGCACCTTCGCGGCCATGCCGCCGGTGACGTCCGTCGCCTCGCTTTCGCCGAGGGCGTCCGCAACGTCGTCGAAGGTGTCGATGTGGTCGATGACGTTCTTGTCGGCGTCGTAGACGCCCGGAACAGCCGAACAGACGCCGACGCGGTCGGCGTCTAACGCCGTCGCGAGCGCGACGACGAGTTCGTCACCGGAGAGAATCGTCGCGCCGGCGCCCTCGTGGACGACGACATCGCCGTGCAGCACGGGTACGAACCCCTCCCTGTTCATCCGCGAAATCTGGTCGGTCGGGAGTGACAGCTCACCGTCCGCGTCTCGGCTGGCCGCCGACAGCGGATGGATTGGGAAGGCTGGCGAGCCAGCCTCCGCGAGCGCGTCCACCACTGCCGTGTTCAGCCGATGCATCGCGCCATGGATGATTCGTATGGCCTCGGTATCGCCCGTCCCGTCGGTCGTCGAGACGCCGTACTCGGCGGCGTGGTGGTGGCCGAAACTGCCGCCGCCGTGGACGAGTACGATGTCCTCTTCCTCGGCGAGCAGAGACGCGGCCCGGCGAAGTGTCTCCTCGGCCACCGTCTCCGGGTCGTTCTTATCCGTGATGACGCTGCCGCCGAGCTTCAGCACCGTCGTCATTCTTCGGGACGCACCCCGTCGGTGTCGAGATCGGCGCGGAACGCCTCCTCACAGCCAGGGGTGTACTCCAGCGCGGTGTGGGTCTGTTCGGTTCTGTCGAGGGCGACGATACAGCCGCCGCCGCCGGCGCCGGTGAGTTTCGCACCGAGCGCGTCGGCCTCGCGGGCGGCCCACACCATCGTATCGAGCGAGCGAGCGGAGACGCCGAGTGCGGAGAGCAGTCCGTGATTGAAATCCATCAATCGTCCGACCTCTTCGAGGTTCCCCGCCTCCAGCGCCGCCTCGCCGTTGCGGACGATGTCGCCAATGGCTTCGACCGTATCATCGGCGAACTCGTATTCCTCTTTCAGTGCACGGACGCCGGCGACGAGCTCGCCCGTGTCGCCGGTGCCGCCGTCGTAGCCAACGACGAACGGGAGGTTCGGAACGTCACGAAGCCGGCGGCAGTCGTCGCCCTGCACGCGGACGGCGCCGCCCATCGCCGAGCAGAAGGTGTCGGCGCGGGACGCTTCCCCGTCCTGTACCTCGTGTTCGACCTGATAGGCGCGGTCGGCAAGTACCTCCGAATCGAGGTCGACGCCGAGTTCACGCGATGCAGCGTCGATGGTCGCGACGACGACGGCCGCAGAAGAGCCGAGCCCCGCGCCCAGCGGAATGTCGCTCTCGATGGTGACGTCGAACCCGATGTCGGAGACCTCGGCGGCGTCTTTGGCCTGCTCGATCGCGCCGTCGATGTATCCCATCGCAGCCTCGACGAGCGGCGTCGGGACGTCCACGTCGGGTCTGTCCTCAGTTTCGCCGCCCCAGGTCACGGTGAAGCCATCGAGCGTGAGGTCGTTCGCCTGCACGCGGAGGCGCTCGTCCGTGTGGCGTGCCTCGACGGTCACCCGTGCCCGTCGCTCGATGGCACAGGGAACGGCCGGCTCGCCGTACACGACGGCGTGCTCGCCGAAGAGATACACCTTCCCGGGCGCGCTCGAAGTGGTCATACCCCGAGATTACGGCCACGGGCAAAAAGCGTATCCGAAACGGGTGGTCGGCCTGGGGCGACACGCACAAGCCGCTCCCGTTCGGAGTACGCCTGTGTCCGCCGAACTGCTCCGTCACGTGAACGGCCTGGTCGCGGATTTCGCCGCCGAGTACGGCGAAGTCGACCTCGTCGGCCGTCGTGTCGAGTGCGATCCCGATGAGTACGACGCGCTCCTCGACACGTTCGATACCTTCGGCGTCATCGGCGGGGCCGGCATTCGTGTCCGTGGCGACGACCGTGTCCTCCTCGTTCGCTATGCGGACGCTGACGGCTGGGTCGACCCCGGTGACGGTCGCCGCCCCGGCGAATCCTATCGTGAGTGTGCGGTGCGCGGCGTCCGCGAAACGACCGGCATCGAGGCGGCTATCGACGACCTCGCACAGATTCATCTCCTCTACATGGACGATTGGACGGGCCGTGAGCCACTACCGAACCCCTACGTCTCGTTCGAGGGGCCCGTCCAGCACGGCGACTGTCGGGCCGGCGACGGCGTCGCGGAACTCCGATGGGCGAGTGCGGTGCCCGACGACTTGCTGTACGAGGAACTCACGGAGCTACCGCTGGGGAACGGATAGAAAACGCGAAAATCGGGCGGACTACAGTTCGGTCTCGAAATCTTCGAGAGCGTAGGCCGGCTCTGCACCACGGCGGTCGAGCGTCTCGTTGGCGAGCAGCCAGTAGACGACCGACAGCGCTTTTCGACCCTTGTTGTTCGTCGGGACAACGAGGTCGACGTTCGACGTCGTGTTGTTGGAGTCACACATCGCGATGACCGGGATGCCGACCGTGATGGCCTCCTTGACGGCCTGGCTGTCGCCGATGGGGTCGGTGACGACCACGACGTCCGGTTCGATGTAACCTTCGTAGTCGGGGTTGGTCAGCGTGCCGGGGATGAAGCGGCCGGTGCGGGCGCGGGCGCCCACGGCGTCGGCGAACTTCTCTGCCGGGAAGCGACCGTACTGGCGGCTCGATGCCACCAGAATCTGCTCGGGCTGGTAGTTCGCAAGGAACGACGCAGCCGTGCGGATGCGACTGTCGGTCTGGGAGATGTCCAGCACGTACAGTCCGTCCGTTCGGACGCGGTGGATGAACCGCTCCATCGACTTCGTCTTCTGCTGGGTACCGATGTGGACACCGGCGGCCAGATAATCCTCGACCGGGATGAGGAGGTCTGCCTCTTCGTCAGGCATGACGTCCTCATCGAGGACGGGTTCGTCTGCTTCTGCCTCGGCGGCCTCGTCGGCAGCCTCGGCGGGCTGTTCGTCGTCGGTGGGGCTGGCCTCTTCGGCCTCGTCGGTCTCCGTGTCTTCGATTTCCTCGTCGAGCTCGTCTTCGAGCTCCTCGAGTTCGTCGTCGAGTTCGGAGGCGTCGAGCCCCTCTTCGTTATCGCTCATGCGTTTGCCTCGATTCGAATGAGTTCGTTCAGTTTTGCAGTGCGCTCGCCACCGACCGCGCCCGTCTTGATGAACGGGGCATCGGTCGCGACAGCGAGGTGTGCGATGGTCGTATCCTCCGTCTCGCCGCTACGATGGGAGACGACCGAATCGTAGCCGTTCTGCGTCGCCAGCTCGATCGCGTCGAAGGCGTCCGTCAGCGTTCCGATCTGGTTGGGCTTGATGAGGATGCTGTTGGCCGCACCCTCCTCGATGCCCCGATTCAGACGCTCCGTGTTCGTGACGAACAGGTCGTCACCACAGATGAGCGTCCGGTTGGCTCGCGGGCGCTGCCCGCTCGCTCCATTCGGGGCGCTCCGCGCCCCGCAACCCACGCGGTCTGTGAGCTCCGCAAACGCCTCGAAGTCGTCTTCGTCGAGCGGGTCTTCGACGTATGCGAGGTTGTACTCCTCGACGAGGTCGGCGATGTACGCCACCTGCTCGTCGGTGGATTTCGTCTCCTCGCCGTAGTGGTAGGCGCCACCCTCGTAGAGTTCGGCGCCTGCAACGTCGAGCCCGAAGCGGATATCGAAGCCGACGTCATCGGCGACCGTCTCGACGGCCTCCTCCATGATTTCGAACGCTTCGCTGTCGTCGATGGACGGCGCCCAGGCACCCTCGTCACCCTTGCCGGCGGGAATCCCGCGTTCGGCGAGGATGTCGTGGACTTCCCCGTGCACCTCCGCGTTCGCGAACACGGCATCCGCGACGGATGGTGCACCGACCGGTGCAGCGAGGAACTCCTGGATGTGGGTCGCGTCGGCAGCGTGTTCGCCACCGCCGATGACGTTCCCGAGCGGTACCGGGAAGTCACGGCCGCGGAAGGCGCCACCGAGATGCTGATACAGCGGCGCGCCGAGCACGTCGGCGGCGGCCTTTGCTGCGGCCATCGAAATGGCGACCGCGGAGTTTGCGCCGATCTCCGAGAAATCGTCCGTGCCGTCAGCACCACGGAGGGTGCCGTCGACGCCGCGCTGGTCGCCGGCGTACACCTGCCCTTCGAGTCGCGGGACTGCGAGTTCGCGGGCGTTGGCGATGGCCTCCTCGGCGGGGAGTTCGATGGCCTCGTATTCGCCCGTCGATGCACCGGAGGGGGCTGCACCGCGGCCGAACCCGCCGCTTTCCGTCCGCACTTCGGCCTCGACTGTCGGATTGCCGCGACTGTCGAGGATGCGGCGAAGCCGAACCTCCGTGATGAGCGTCATCTACTTGTCACCCCGACGCACCGTGAACGGAAGGACGCCGGCGTCGTACTCCTCGGCTGCAACGAGGATGGGCTCCGTCTGGTCGGTGTCGATGAGCACCGGTGCGCCGTAGGACACCTGCAGGGCTCGCGCCCCGAGGGTGCGCGCCTTCTCGTAGCGGTTCGTTCCTCTCATTGGTAGGGGGAGACGATGTCGACGAGGTCTTTGTGGGAGACGAGCATCCGGCGACAACACGCGCGGTCGACGCCGAGCTCGTCGAGTACCTCTGCCGGGTCTTCATCGCCCTCGCGGGCGCGAGCTTTGAACTCTTCCCAGTGTTCGCCGACGACGTTACCGCACGTGAAACACCGAACCGGTACCATCATGCTTGAATCACCTAGCGGTAGGACTTCTGGTAGCGAGCCCGTGCGCCGGGGCCGCCCCACTTCTTCGGTTCGGACTGCCGAACGTCGTTGACCAGAAGCGAGCGGTCGAAGGACTTGTAGGCGTCCCGGAGTTCGGCGTCACCAGTGTGCTCGACGAGTCCGCGAGCGATCGCCGTTCGGGTCGCGTCGGCCTGCCCGGCGAAGCCGCCACCGGAGACCGACACGTCGATATCGACGTCGTCGCGAAGGTCGTCGGCTGCGATACGGAACGGCTCGAGCATCTTCAGCTTCGCCTGCTCGGGTTCGACCAGCTCGACGGGCTTGGAGTTGATCCGAACCCGACCGGAGCCGTCACGAACCGTCGCTCGTGCGACGGCCGTCTTCTTCTTTCCGGACGTGTTAGTTACCATGTAACGTTAGCACCCAACTTCTCGCTGATTTCGCCCAGCGAGAGGAATTTGATGTTCGACAGTCGATCCAGGGAGGTGTCTTCGAGAACCTCCGCGTCGTCGTATGGGTTGGCCATGTAGACACGGATGTTCGAGAAGGCCTCGCGGCCGCGCGTCTCCTTGTACGGCACCATGCCGCGGATTCCGCGCTTGAAGATACGATCGGGCCGCTTCGGGTAGTTGGGGCCCTTGTCGGAGCCGATCTCGCTTCGCTTGCGGTACACCTCCATGATGTCTTCTTCGTTGCCGGTGATGACGGCGCGTTCGGCGTTGACCACCGCGACACGCTCGCCATCCAGGGCGCGCTGTGCGACCTGAGAGGCGACACGACCCATGATACAGTCACGCGCGTCGACGACGACGTCCGCGTCGAATTCTGCGTAGCTCATCGAATCACCCGCACGTTCGAGCCTTCGGGGTTGTTTTCGAGCGCCTGTTCGAGTTCTATCGCTTCGCCAACCGTGTCGATCTTCGTCTGGGCTGTCGACGAGAAGTCGACAGCAGCGACGGTGACCTCCTTCCGAAGGGCACCGGATCCGAGCACCTTGCCGGGCACGATGACGGTTTCGTCCTCCTGAGCGTATCGCTCGATGCGACCCAGGTTGACCTCCGCGTGCGTGCTTCGTGGCTTCTCGAGACGCTCGGCGATATCGCTCCAGACCTCGCCACCACCGTTCCGGGTGGTCGACTTCAGGTCGGCGATGAGGCTTGACAGCCTCGGGTTCGTTTTACTACTCATCGGATATCTCTCCTGAGAAATGGATGCAGGGAGCAGGATTTGAACCTGCGAACCTCTACAGGACAGCGCCCTGAACGCTGCGCCGTTGGCCTGACTTGGCTATCCCTGCTCGCGTCTGTGGATTCTGTATCCCCACTAAAGCCCCTTTCGGTCGACCGGATGTCACCGGTCGTTCCCGTCTGCGAGCGCGCGGCCGCACCGCCGCTTACAGACCGGAGGCGTTCGCCACCGGATGTGGTGGCCATCGTGGTAGGGGCGTGGGATGTCATTGATTCGTTCTGTTACAGCTGCACTGCTTCTTCGAGTTCGTCGGCGCGTCCGCGTAGCGACCCGACGGCATCGAGGATGAGATCCTCGACGGACATCGAGCCGTCCGTTTCGACATCGAAGACGAACGCGTTCGGTACGTCCTCGATTTCGACCTCTTTGCCCGGATACCGCTGGCTGAGGTCGTTGTCGAACTCCTCGGTTCGGACGAGCTCGCCGTCCTCCTCGATAACGCCGCGGAGGATCTCGGGGTCGTCGTCCTCGTACTCGCCTTTCTCGCCGACGACGTTCACACGCTGGAGGTGTCGGTAGCCGACTGCGACACCGCCCTGGTGTTTGGCGTGGTCTTTTCCGCGACCGAGTTTGGCGTCGGCTTCAAGCTCCAAGCGCTGGTCTTCCTTGAGATCGATGATGGGTACGTTCTCGTCGGCCGGCTGAACCTGATCGTCGCTGGAGACGAGATCGCCCGAGTACGCCGTATCGGGCCCCTCGACGTCGATGGCCAGCGTGACAATGTCGTCCGGCTCGTAGTCGTCCGGCGTCGTCAGCGGGATGAGCCCGAGCCGAAGCGCGATCTGCTCGTCGAACATGACCGACGAGTTCTCGATGACACGAACGGTGTCGACCGAGAGCGTCGGCACGTCGGCGACCATCGCTCGGCGGATGCCGTTGGCGAAGGCGGGCGTGACGCCGCGAACCAGGAACTTCGCGTTCCGTTCGTCGCGGTCGATGAACGTTACCTCGTACTCCTCTGTCATGTTAGAATCCTGCGTTCTTCGGGCCGCGTGTACCGTCGTGCGGGATGGGGGTCACGTCTTCGATACGACCGATTTCGAGGCCGGCACGGGCCAGCGCACGAATCGTCGCCTGCGCACCCGGGCCGGGGTTCTTCTGTTGGTTTCCGCCGGGGCCGCGCACGCGAACGTGCACGCCGTCGATGCCGGCGTCCTGGACGGACTCGGCGACGACTTCGGCCATCTGCATGGCCGCGTACGGCGACGCTTCGTCGCGGTTCTGTTTCACGACCGTCCCACCGGACGATTTCGTAATCGTCTCGGCGCCGGTCAGGTCCGTTACCGTGATGATCGTGTTGTTGAACGAGGCATACACGTGTGCGATGCCCCAGGTGTTGTCGTCTGCCATTTACTGACCCTCCGCTCGTTCTGGGTGGAGTTCGTCCGAAAGCGGGCTCGTCTCGTCGAACTCGATGTCGCCCTCTTGGGTGACATCGATCTTGACCGACGGCTCGGTGACCCGAGCGTCGCCGACGGTGACGTGTCCGTGGACGATGAACTGTCGAGACTGCTTGGGCGTGTTACCGACACCGTTCCGGTAGGCGATCGTCTGCAGGCGCCGTTCGAGGATGTCGGTGACGTCCAGCGACAGGATGTCGTCGATGCTGTCCTCGTCGTCGAGGACGCCGATGCGCTTCAGCCGGGCGAGGAAATCGCTACCGGCTTCCGCGGCGGCTTCGGCGTCGCCCTGAGAGTCGCCGAGCAGACGGCGAGCCTCACGGCGGTAGTCTCGAAGTTCGGACTGTGCCCGCCACAGCTCCTCTTTGGTGGCGAGGCCGTATCGGGAGACGAGGTCGCCCTCCTCTGCGATACGCTCGCCCTGGAAGGGGTGGTTCGGCGTCTCGTAGAACTTCGTGTTGTTACCGAGCGCCATTATTCTTCACCGCCCTCCGCTGCTTCTTCGGCCTGTTCTTCCTTGATTGCCTCGACGTTGACACCGATGGTGCCCTCGGTTCGGCCCGTGGACTTGGTTCGCTGACCGCGAACCTTCTGTCCGCGCTTGTGGCGGACGCCTCGGTAGGAGTCGATCTTCTTCATCCGGTTGATGTCCTGACGACGCGTCATATTGAGCTCGTTGCCGATCTCGTGGGTCGTCTCGCCGGTGTAGAAGTCGTCCTGGTGGTTGGTGAGCCACGAAGGCACTTCGTCGGCGTAGCCTTCGACGAGTTCGACGATTCTATCGATCTCGTCTTCGTCGAGTTTGCCGAGTACGCTTCGGCGGTCGATCTCTGCTTTTTCTGCGATAATGCGAGCGACGCGGCGGCCGACACCGTTCATGTCGGTGAGCGCACGCTCGATGCTTTTCGTCCCGTCGAGGTCGGTCTGTCCGATACGGACGAAGTACTGAATGTCCTCCTCTTCCTCGTCCGCTTGGGGTTCTTCTGCACTCATGTGTGGATTGGATTAGCGTCGTGGCGGGGATTTGAACCCCGGAGGCTGTACGCCACAGAGTTAGCAACCCTGCGCCTTGGGCCATGCTTGGCTACCACGACTCGCGTGCGTGTATCTTCGCCCTCTCGGACTCGGGGCCGGAGCCCCTACATCGATTGCGTTCAACGGTACCCGACCACCGTACTTAAGCACAACGATACGACGGTTCTGTCGGGCCGCGTTCCGACGGCCGATAGCTCCCCTGTCAGTCCCGTTCCGGAAGCCCGCCGCGTTCTTTGACATCCAGAATCGTGCGGACGTTCCGGTATATCTCCTCCGGGGATGTCTCCTCGTCGGCATCGTACAGGTCGGAAACCCGGTACAGCATCGCTGCAACCTGTTTGCTCTCCGAGGAGTCACCGCGGATATCCTCGGCGACATCGCGCAGTAGTTCGGCCCGTTCGTTGTCGGGGGCGATGCTGTCGGTCGCGTCGTTTTCGGCCATCGTCTTACCGCTTTTCGCTTACCTCTCGCCGGCGGACGATACCCTGCATGTTCGCCGTCTCCCCGGCGAACGTCCGGAACTCCTCGCCCGTCTCGTTGTCGTCGTCGAGAACGATGGGTGCGCCCGCGTCGCCCCCCTTGCGAACCGACGGGTCGAGGGGAATCCGGCCGAGGAACGGCATCTCCATCTCGGCGGCGAACTCCTCGCCGCCACCCTTCCCGAAGATGTCGTGTTCGTTGCCGCAGTCCGGGCAGACGAACCCCGACATGTTCTCAACGATGCCCAGCACGGGCGTGTCGTGTTTGCCGAACATCCGCAGCCCCTTCCGGGCGTCGTCGAGCGCGACTTCCTGCGGCGTCGTCACGATGACGGCTCCCGAGACGGGCACGGACTGCAAGAGCGTCAACTGCGTGTCGCCCGTCCCCGGCGGCAGGTCGACGACCATGTAATCGAGCGCACCCCACTCGACGTCTTCCCACAGCTGGGTCAACACCTTGTGCACCATCGGCCCACGCCAGATGACTGGGTCGTCCTCACCGACGAGGAAATCCATGCTCATCAGCTTCATCCCGTACTTTTCAGGCGGGACGATAGTCTCGTCGTGCGTCGCCTTCGGCCGCTCGTCGGCTTCGACCATCCGCGGGACGTTCGGCCCGTAGATGTCGGCGTCGAACAGGCCCACGCGGGCGCCCATCTTCGAGAGGCCGGCCGCGAGGTTCACCGCGACAGTCGATTTGCCGACGCCGCCTTTCCCAGATGCGACGGCGATGATGTTCTCGACGTCCGGAAGCACCTGCTCGTCGGCCGAAAGGCCGGTATCGACGCTCGCGGAGAGTTCGATCTCCAGCCCCGTGTCGGCCAGCGCACCACGCACTTCACCAGCCATCGCCGTCTCTGTCGACGAGTACGGCGCCCCGAGCGCGAGGTCGATGTACACTGTATCGTCGTCGATAGTCACATCGTTCAGCAGTCCCAGCGAAACGATATCATCGCCGAGGTCGGGGTCTTCGACCGACGAAAGCCGCTCACGTATCGCGTCCTCGTCCATACCCCCGATAGGTCACGACGCGCCGATAAGGGTTGTGACCGCCCGCGAACCCGCACGCGCCCGACACCCCGACCGACCGTCGTCATTGCCGCGTTCGCTCGTCGTTGTAACCAGATTCAGTTACTGAACGGCCAGAGACGGCGTCGATTTTAAGCAACAGTACGCGAAGGTTCGCGTATGCTTGAGGACGAGTTCGGTAGGGAGGTGACCGGTGTTCGGGTATCCCTAACCGACCGATGTAACTTCGATTGTGTCTACTGCCACAACGAAGGGCTCGGGGACACACGGGGCCCCATGGAACCGGCAGACGACGAGATGTCGACCGACGATGTCGTCCGGTTCCTGGAGGTCGCTTCGGAGTTCGACGTCGACTCGGTGAAGTTCACCGGCGGCGAACCGATGCTCCGTGATGACCTCGAAGAGATCATCCGCCGCACTCCCGACTCGATGGAAACGTCGCTCACCACGAACGGCACCTTCCTGCCCGAACGCGCCGACGCCCTCGCTGACGCCGGCCTCGAACGCGTCAACGTCTCGCAGGACGCCCTCTCGCCGGAGGCCTTCCAGAACGTCACCAAGAGTTCTGCCTACGACGATGTCCTCGCGGGCATCGACGCCGCTCTCGATGCTGGACTCGCCCCTGTCAAACTCAACATGGTCGTCTTCGAGAAGACGGCCGGCTACGTCCCCGAGATGGTCGACCACGTCGCCGAGAACGACGGCCTCCAGCTCCAGCTCATCGAGTACATGCCCGAACTCGCCGGCCGGCCGGAGTGGGCTGTCGACATCGACCGCGTCCATGGCTGGCTCGAAGAACAAGCCGACCGAATCGAGGAACGCGAGATGCACGGTCGCCGCCGATACTTCGTCGGTGAAGACGGAGCGGACAGCCACGATTCCCCCGGCGGCATGGTAGAAATCGTCGACCCCGTCGGCAACGCGGATTTCTGCGCCAACTGCCACCGCGTTCGTGTCACCCACGAAGGCTATCTCAAGGGCTGTCTCAACCGCAACGACGACCTCAAGAGCATGGGTGAGATGACGAAACCCGAGATTCGCGAGACCTTCCGCGAAACGGTCGACGAGCGCGTCCCCTACTACGGCGAGTACATGGTCAAAGACGACGGCGAGTGGGTGTTCAACGAGGAGTATATCGGCGCCTAAGCGTTCGGGTGCTCTCGACAGAAATTCTGGGTCACGTATAGCGTGCTGTTTTGGGTGATGTAGACGCCGACGCCTGTTACATAATAAGATTCACTCATCTGAGTCGTGTTATGCCCCGATGAATTCGCCCAACTATTGACGACTTTCTCGGCGATTCGCACTGAATTATTTGTCGGGAGCGGCTTCAAAAAATAGAGATTTTCATTCGTGCTCTCACACCCATCGTACTTTTCATGACGACCGGGAGAACCGAGATTGTCCGGATTGGTGTGGTCGAAGAAATCACGATCGGCCATATCCTTGCTGTGTAATCGGGCTATGAGACGAACTCGTTCGGAGTGGACGAGCCGCTCTTTTCCTGCATCGGCTCGTCTCTCGTTGACCTCGTGGTAAATCGCCATCTCGAGTTCCTCCCCGTCTACACTGGAATAGTTTGAAGCGCTGACTTCTGGAACACCACTCGTGTTCGTCGGGCCGTTCACATCTGGCTCATAGGTTTGATCGATGACGCCGGTCTGAACCGCGAAAACAAGGCTAATCACGACACAAATAACGATGAGGCCGATAACCGACACGCCGTTCAGAACCGTTTTTTCCCAGCCCATATTCAGAATCGAATTATCCGTTTCTGCAAATAACTGTCAACACTCATCAATTCGATTCCGCATCTCTATCAGGGTTTCTCTCGTACCTTCGGGAATCTCTTCACTTTCTGGGTCGACGGTCTCGAACATAGTCTGCAAATCATCACAACCCTCCTGAAGCGTCGGCAGCATACATCGGAATTCCGTGACGAGTTGGGCCAGACGTTCCAGTTTCTGGTTGTAGCCGTGCGTCCTGTCCAAAGCAGCTTCGGCATCGGCGAAAAATTCGTTCGCCTCGGCGTAGTAGCGTCCCGCCTGCTTGAAGTTGCCAGCTTCGATCTCTGGATTGGCCAACTGCAACCGTCCGAAGCCCCGAACGATGTCGTGGAACCCCCGATACGCCGAAGATGTCCACTGTGTAACTTCGATTAATATCTTCTGCGTTTGATGAATCGATTCGCGGTCGTATCCCACGATTTCAGCGCGACCGAGGGTTTGTAGTTCGCTTTCGGCTTGCTTTCCCACAGTCTGTAACTGCTCGAGAAAGCGACGGCCATCGCGAATCGCTTTCGTCGCCGTCTCGTATTCCGACTCCCGGAGTAGGTTTCGGTACGTCATACCCGCGACGATAGTTCGGTAGATGAGGATTCGTTGTTTGATACGGTACTCCGCGAGTCGTGTGGCGGCCAACAGGCGTGTAATCTCGTCACTCGTCTTCGTCGATGAATCGGATCCACGAAGTATTCTTTCAGCCGCTTCGGTCTGGGTCAGTATCTGCTCTCTGTCGAACTCCTCGTCGAATCGCTGAATATCGAATGAGAACTCACCCCCCTCGACAATCGGGAATCGGTCAAGTTGCCGATAAACCAGCTTGATTCGTCTTCGGGCTTTTTCCACGCCTTTCGGCTCGTCGCTGTTCGGCGTCGCCGACTTATTCGAATCACCGCTCGTATCCTCGGCCGTTCTTCTGCTGTCGTTGCAGCCAGCAAACGCCGAAATGACGACCGATACTGCCCCTGATATATACCTCCGTCTGCCAATCTGTGGCTTCTCTTTCGTCATCACGCTACCAAGCCCCCGGTATCGGTCGAACCGATAGAGATCTCCGGAACCGACGAGGTTGATTCATCAGTTGAGGTGGTATCTCTATGTTCGTCACCGGAAGCTAAACCTCCGGACAGACTCCCCGATATATCAAGAGAGATGTCGTTATCCGATACAGAACTTCTATCCGATGTACTCTCAGAGTCGCTAGCCGAGTCAGACGTTTCGTGATGGGTTAGAGGCTCGGTGGGCTGCGACGGTTCGCCGGTTCGTGCAGGCCCTGAATCGCTATCTCCTGAATCCGCTTCCTGCTGCTCTTCTTGACTGGTGATGTCACGAACCTTCTCAATGGAATCCTTGGTCGTCTCTTTCGTGGTCTTGACTGTTTTATTTATGAGCCCTTCACGATCTTGCTGAATCACGATAGTGGCTTCTCCTCTTTGCCCGTCTTCAAGATGTGTCAAATCAGTTCCTGTAGTCCTCTCGGCACCTGCCAACCCATATGCAGAGTACGCGCCACCTTCTTGTGGCGACCGGACGTTCATCGTCCGGCCTTCGTTTTCGAGTTGTCGAATCGTCTCGTCACAGGCGTTGATCTCCCCACCAGTGACCTCACAGGAAACCGTTTTGCGTTCTTGACCGAAGAGGGCCTTCGATACCGTGCCGACCGTATCCTCGTACAGTTGCTCGCTCACGCTCGTCTTCCACGGGGCGTTTTCGCCGCCGTCGATGCCGAGGCTACTCACTGTCTCGCCGATGTACGCTGAATTTTTGATTCGAGACCCAAGATTGAATCTGTCGACGTAGCCGTCCGTTTCGAACAGCGCGAACTCGTCTCGGTTACCTTCATCTGAGGGATTAGATGGCTCCGGTGTCGGCGTCGGTGTTACTGTCGGGGGGGACGTCCGTGGTTCCGCGTCCATACACTCGCCCGGATTCGCTGTCAGGTAATCCAGATCCGCACACCCCGGTTCGGGTGCAATGGGGTCTGTGTCCGACCAATTCAACGATGTCTCGTCGGCGTCGTCTTCCCGTGGCTGGACGAGTACCTGGTCGTAGGCCGTACGGCCGTTGGCGTCTTTCACCACCACCTGCACGCGGTGGGTTCTGATCTCGGTGAACGCGAACTCGAGCGTGCTCTCGTCACTCGTACCGTCCAGTGGGCGTGTGGCGATGATTTCGTCCTCGATGGCCCACGCTATTTCGGAGAGCTCCGCATCGGAGCTTTCAGCTGTCGCGGTGAACTCGACTGGCTCCGACGGAGCTGGTGTCCGTTTTCCAGAGAGGGTGACCTCGGGGCCGGCGTCGTTGACGTAGACGTACAGCGTGTCAGTGGCCGTCTGGCCGTCGGCAGCGATGACCTCGACCGTCACCTCGTATCGGCCTGGCGCTGTCGGGGTGAACTGGGTTCGGGCACATGTCGGGCAGTGTGGGCTAATGGTTCGACCATCGGGTGTCCGAATCGTCCATTCGTGGGCGGTGATGTCGCCGTCCGGGTGCGTCGATCCGGTGCCGTCGAGGTAGACGGTCGTCTCGACGGAGACGGTCTGGTCAAGCCCAGCGTCCGCCATCGGTGCGTCGGCAGCGGCGACACCAACGACCGACGGTAGCATGAGGAGAACAGCAGCGACGATGATGTATCCTTTCATCTGGGTTGGTGCGGATTAAATCCGCGTTCGGTTATAAAACCTTTCAACCGAAATTTCCGCGTGATTTTTTCGTGACGCTGGGCGTGGCGGTCAGCAGGCTTATGTCCTCCGCAGGAGGACGTTCGACAACGTTGGAGAGGAGTACCTCGGGACGCTCTCGTCGCGTTCGTGTCGTTGGTGGTGACAGTCAGTCGACGCGGACAGTCGTAGAGGGTGCCAACGCGTTCGATGTCGGGCGGGTTTCGTCAGTGGCAATGCTGACGCCGGCGGACGTGGCGGTCGTCGTGCTCGTCGTTCCGGCACTCGACGTCTCTGTCGGGACAGCCGTCGAACACGTCAGAGAGACCCACGGAGGGACGCCGGTCGCCGTCGCAACGACGGACGTCCCGGAAACACGGGCGGACGCTGTCGTCCCAGTCGATGCCAAGGCGGTCGAGCGAACACTCACGGAGTTACTCGACGACGAACGCATCGCGCGAACACAGCGACGGTTGCGGCGACTGAGTGCGGTCGGCGGCGGTTTCGTCGACAGCGACGGCGACGGCGATGGCGTCGCTCGCTTCTGTGACTCGTTGGTCGAACAGGTCGGCTACGATACGGCGTGGCTCGTCCGCCAGGAGGGGTCTGCCCTCGTACCGACATCGGCTGCTGGCGTGCCGAAATCGGCGCTCCACGCGTTCGACATCGACGCGGACGTGCCGTGGT
Organism: Natronomonas sp.; assembly: GCF_047616845.1. Taxonomy (GTDB): domain Archaea; phylum Halobacteriota; class Halobacteria; order Halobacteriales; family Haloarculaceae; genus Natronomonas. Next base: position 21,852 of record NZ_JBLGBY010000015.1, read on the forward strand.
CGCGGGCGGTTCGGCGGGGTGAGTCGGTAGTCGAGTCCGACGGCGGATACACCGTGGCGGTTCCATTCGACGGCCGCTGTCTCGTCTGCACGACTGATGAGGCGGTCGGCGACGCCGAACTGGCGGCGCTGGGGCGACTGGTCACTTCGTTCGTCTCGCTGGATGAGACGTACCGCCCCAGATACGCGCTGCTCGGCGAAGCGATCGCCCACGAGGTCAACAACCAACTCGACCTCGCGATGGTGCATCTCGACCTCATCGAGGAATCGAACGAACACCTCGACCACGTGGCGTCGGCGCTGAACCGCATCGACGACGTGGTCAACGAAGTGAACGCCTTGATCGTCCAAGACCTCAGCACCGACCCGGTCGAACTCGATGCCGTCGCGGAGGCGGTCTGGGACGGCGTGTCGACGAACGCAGCGACGCTTGATGCCCATCCGGGGGCTGTCGAGGCGGACGACCGTCTCCTTCGATTGCTGTTGTCAAATCTGTTCCGCAACTCCGTGCAGCACGGCGGCGAGGATGTCACGGTCGATGTGGCCCCCCTCGACAGCGGCGGCTTCTACGTCGAGGATGATGGCAAGGGGTTCGCCGACGCACCCGCAGAAGAGCTCTTCGAGTGGGGCCGGTCGGGCGAGGGGAGCACCGGTATCGGACTCGCTTTGGTATCGCTTGCGGCCGACCGCCACGGCTGGGATGTCGAAGCGGCCGATGCCGACGGCGCCCGCTTCGAATTCCGCCCATAAGAGGGCCGGTCAGTTCACGCTCCGGTCGGATTGGGTGCTCGCTGGGTCGTCCGTCGCGACGAGATAGCCGTCTTCTTCGGGCAGGTCTGTGAGCACGGTGTCGAGTGTTTGCTCGACCGCCTCCAGACGCTCACAGAGGTGTTCGTACTTCGGCTTCGCTTCGAGTTCCGACTGTGGATGTTCGGTTTCCAGTGCCGCTCGTTTCGAGGCCAACGCGAAGTATTCCTGCAGTTTTGCGTCGTACGTCGACCGGTCACACATCCGTTCAATGGTGGCTTCCAGTTCTCGCTTCGAGACCGTCTTCCGAAGGTATTCGTCGAACCCCATCGAGACGATGTCGACGGAGGGCTCCACGCCGGTGAGCATGACGACCCGACAGTCGATGTCGCGCTGTCGGATTCGTTCGAGCACCTCGTCGCCGGAGAGGCCCGGCATCCGACGGTCAAGCAACACCACGTCCACGTCGGCATCAAGTGCTTCGAGTGCACCCGCTCCGTCGTAGGCCGTCCGCACGTCGTACGCCTCGAGTTGTGCGGCATGGCCGTCTGCAAGCGCCGGTTCGTCGTCTGCAATCAGAATCGTCGGGTCGTTGCGCATTCGTGTGTGCCCCTTGGTTACATACCTGTGTCAGCGCGATAAAATACGTGTTTCGTCAGACAATGGTACTCTAAGAAACAGGTTCGACGGCAGCATCGAGTTCGTCAAGCGACCATTCGACGATACGTGCTTCGACGATGTCACGCGCCTCGACGAGCATCTCGGATTCCAGCGGGCGCTGGTCGTGTTCCGGCCGTCCACAGAGACAACAGGGCTTCTCTGTGCGCCCAGTGCACATACAGAAGAGTGGTGTAGCAGCGTCTTGGGTGTGCCGTCTCCGGGCATTCGTGCTGGCTCTCCGGCGATTGTGTGAACCGTTTGCTTGGAAACCCGCTACCCGAACGTTTTATCGGTCACCTCACGGTAGCACGCCCATGGACACGGCCGAGCGGACCGAACTGGTCACGCGATTCACCGAGGAGGTCGTCACCGAAGCCGAAATCGAGGCACTGTTCGAGGAGCGCGACTCCCCGAGTGCCTACATCGGCTACGCCCCGACCGGTGAGATGCACATCGGCCACTTCACGACGATGCGCAAACTCGCCGACTTCATCGAGGCCGGCCTCGACGTGACGGTGCTCATCGCCGACCTTCACGCCCATCTCGACGACGCGAAAAGCCCCTTCGAACTGCTCGACGCTCGCTCGCAGTATTACGAGGCTTCAATTGAGGGGATGATAGAGGCCGCGGGCGCCGACCCTGACGCCGTCTCGTTCGTTCGCGGCACGGAGTACCAACTCGAAGACCCCTACACGCTCGATCTGTACCGAATGCTGGCCGAGACGACGCTCTCGCGCGCCCAGCGGGCCGGCAGCGAGGTCGTCCGCCAATCGGAGAACCCGAAACTCGGTGGCCTCATCTACACGCTGATGCAGAGCTTGGACGTCGCCGCCCTCGACGCCGACATCGCCTACGGCGGCATCGACCAGCGCGGTATCTACATGCTCGCACGCGAGCAGTTGCCCGACCACGGCTACGAGAAGCCGGCCTGTGTGTTCGCGCCGCTGCTTTCGGGGCTCACGGGTGGGAAGATGTCGGCTTCGGAGGAGTCCTCAAAGGTCAACCTCACAGACGATGACGCAGCGGTCGAAGAGAAGATCAACGGCGCCTACTGCCCGGCCGGTGAAGTCGAAGACAACGGCGTGCTCGAGTATCTCGAATTCCTCGTCTTCCCAGTGCTCGAAGAGCGTGCGGAGTCGTTCGTCGTCGAGCGCCCCGAGGAGTACGGCGGTGACCTCGTCTACGACGGCTACGAACCGCTCGAGGAGGATTTCGTCTCTGGTGAGCTCCACCCGGCTGACCTCAAGCCCGCCGCCTCGGCGGCCATCTCGGCGGTCATCGACCCGGTGCGTGAACGACTCCTGAACCAGCCGGAGCTGCTCGAAGACGCGTATCCGGAGAAGTACGCCTGACGATTAGTTGGCGATATCGAGCCAGTCTTCGGCCCACGCTTCTATCTCGTCGAAAACGGGACAGAGTGACTCACCCTTGCTGGTCAAAGAGTAGTAGGTGGCCACCGGAGAGTCCTCTTCGAGGCGGCGCTCGACGTAGCCCATCTCCTGTAAATCATCGAGCACGCGCGAGAGCGTGCGGGCGTTGGCCTCGGTCGACCGCTTCAGTTCGTTGAACCGCTTTTCACCGTCCTGCAGGTCGTGGAGCACGAGCAGCCGCCACTTTGAACCGATCTCCTCCATCGATTCGACGACCGGGCAGACCGACTCCACCTGCTGTGGGGCGTTCGACATACCGTTGGGTATGCGGTCAGTGAATAAATATTCATGCCGTGCGAGGGAGCCGAACGGTGAACGTCGTCCCGCCAATCTCGCTGTCATCGACGGAGATGGAACCGCCGTAGGAATCGATGAGTTCCCGACAGAAGTAGAGGCCGAGGCCGGTGCCGCTGCTCTGCTCGTCTTTTTGGCCCTTCTCGAAGAGCCGGTCGCGCTCCGTCGGCGGGATTCCGGGGCCGTTGTCGCTGACGTCGATGACCACTTCGTCGTCAGTCGCCCGCATACTGACAATCACGCGCGGCGTCTCCTCGTCGTTGTGTTCGATAGCGTTGACGAGCAGATTGGTGAGCAGTTCCTCGAGGAGGTCATTCGCTTCGACGGTCACAGTCGGGAGGTCGCCCTCGACGGAGAGGTCTGCATCCGGATAATCCGTCTCGACGGTCGACAGCTCCGACCGAATCACCTCGTCGACGCGGATGGATTCGAGCGCAAGCGACTCGTTGCCGATGGTGGTCTGCATGAACGAGCGAGCCGTCTGGACGAGGTCGGCCATGTCGTCCACCCGGTCGACGATGAGTTCGCGGTTGTCGTCGCTCTCCTCGTCGACGTGACCATCGAGGAGTTGCGCCTGCATTCGAACCGTGTTCATGCCGTCGAGCAGGTCGTGTCTGAGGATGCGATTGAGTAGCTCGAGCCGTTCGCGCTCCTCACGGAGGTCGTGTTCGAACTCGATTCGTTCGAGCGTCTCATCGAGATGCGTGACGAGCAGCTCCGTCGCGTTAATCTCGGCGGCGGTGAAATCGTGGGTGGCACGCGCCTGAAACACACCGCGGTCGCCGACGGGCGTCGTCAGAACGATTCTGCCGCCCGACGTCGAGATGCGGCTGCCGCCATCGGCTTCGATGAATTGTTCGTCCTCTGCGACGCTGGCGGCGATATCGGCGTCGATGAAGGTGTCAACACCGCGGGTCGCCACGGTTTCGCCATCGATGATGAGGCAGGCAGCATCAAATTCGAGTATCCGTCCGCCGGCTTCCATCGCGAGGTCGTACACCTCCTGTTCGCTGTCGGCGCCCGTCATGTCAGAGGTGACCGAATGCAGCGATTCGATGCGGCTCCGGGCGGCCACCTCGCGAGCGAGCTGCTTCTGGTCGGTCACGTCGGTCATAACGATGAACGCCTCGTCACCGTCGTTCCGAAAGTACGGAATGACCTGGACGATGAACGACCGGTTCTCGCCGTTGGAGGTGTGTTCGACCTCGATGCGGAAGGAATCACCGTCCCGTACCTGCTTGAACATAGCCTGTTCGCCACGGGGGTCGTCGTACGCCGAGACGATGTCATAGAACAGCGCACTCATGTCGTCAACGACGGCGTCGAACGCATCGTTCGACTCAAGCAATTGCGTGCCGTCACCCGAAAAGTCGACAGCAGCGATGGCGTCCGTCGTGTTGTCGAAAAGCGCCGAGAGGCGGTCACGCTCCAGGGTAAGCCAGTTGTCGCGCTGGCTCCGCCGGGTGTCGTAGACGCCGATGGCGAACACCGCGACAGCGCCGATGACGATGGCGCCGCCGGTGATGAAAATCGGCTTAAACCGCCCTTGAATAAGCCGCTGGATTGCGACCACCCAGCCGAGCGACGCCGCAAACAGGACGGTTCCACCAACCGTCCACGTCGCCGTCCGAACGACGTAGTCGGTGTCCCACTCGCGCCGGTACAGCCAGACACCGCTGCCGACGAGCACGAGCGCCAGCGCGGCCAACACGAAGTTCTCGAGGGCCGTCGAGGAGAGGGAGGTTTGGGGCGGAACGACGTGGTCGTCGTAGATGTCCACCAGCGGAATCAAGAGGAGAACGACGCCGAGAAGGCTGATGCTCGCGGCTGCCACGAGCCGCCGTACCTTCTGGCGCCGTATGCCCATGGAATCAATTGGATTCGCTGACATAAAAATGGGCTGTGTCTATCCGTGTCGTAACAGTGGTGTTACTGGGTAACCCGATTGTTAGGAAACGTACATAACAGTTCGAATCCCTACCTGATTGTGTAATGTTACTGACCTCGCAGTCAGACGGTATCGCTGCCCGAACGCCCGCGGTTACGGAGGGGCGATGATGTTCGAAACCGCAGGCGCCGACATCGTGTTCCTGCTCGCGCGCATCCTCTTCGGAGGCGTGCTTGCGTTCATGGGCGTCAACCACTTCCGCAACGTCGAGGAGATGACCGGCTACGCTGATTTCAAGGGTATCCCGGCCCCGAAGGCGTCCGTACTCTTCAGCGGTGGCCTCCTCGTGTTCGGCGGCCTCTCGCTCATCGCCGGCGTGCTGCCCACCATCGGCGCGCCCGCACTCGCCATCTTCCTCCTCGTCTCCGCAGTCACGATGCACGACTTCTGGAACATGGAGGGTGAGGACGCACAGAACGAGATGACTGGCTTCCTGAAGAACGTCTTCGGCGCCGGTGGCGCACTTGTCTTCTTCGCGCTCGCAGGCGCGGCGTGGCCCTACGCGCTGAACGTCGGCCTGTAAGCCGACGCGTCTCGACCCGACCGAACTGACCGAGCGTTGGTTAGTGGACGAACATCCATCTACCGTGCGAAATAGCTCGAAACGCGCTTTGCTGGCGGCAGAATCCTTGGCGAACGAAGAGGCACTTCTATTACCATCGACGGTAGACTTCCGAGTATGACTCACACGTGCCGGAACTGCAAACAGACGTTCACGAGCGAACTACAGTACGAGCTCCATCGGGACACCTGCTCCTCCGAGGCGCTCATCTGTGAGAGCTGCGGCGAGCAGTTCTCCGAGCGACGCGCCACACGCGACGGCTGGCATTATGCCTGCCCGAACGACGACTGCGACGGAACGGGCCTCGGTGACGACCTCCACTCCGTACGCGATTTCAGCGTCGCCGCGAACCCCGAATAACGCACCGCTATCCGACTTCCTGAATCCTGTTCGCCCACCCAGGTTGCTATTCCTCGGCCAACGCAGTAATCGCCCGACACGCCTGCTGACACACTGGCGCATGGCCCCCACTCCGGCCACCGTTCGGTGTCGATGAGTAGTTCCCAGACGGTATCGGCTGGCGCGTCGATGTCGCGGCCGACGACGAACCGCAGTCCGTCCGGCGTCCGTTCGGGTCGCATACGTCTCGATTCGCGGGCCGGGTTTTTGTAACCGTGGCCCGACGAATCGTATGTGATCGACGTACGTGAACTCCGGAAGGAGTACGGCGGCTTCGTCGCCGTCGAAGACAGCACCTTCAGCATTGAGTCCGGCGAGGTGTACGGCGTCATCGGGCCGAACGGCGCCGGGAAGACGACGACGCTGAAGACGCTGGCCGGACTCCTCGAACCGACGAGCGGCCGCGTCGAGATCGACGGCAAGCCAGCCGACGACCGCGAGACGCGCCGCTTGCTCGGCTTCCTGCCCGAGGAGTCCCCGCTGTACGAGGAGATGACGCCGCTTTCGTATCTCCGCTTCTTCGCCGACCTCTACGACGTTCCCCGCGCCGTCGCCGACGAGCGTATCCACGATGCCCTCGACCGCCTCGAACTCGACCACCGAACACGCCCGCTCGGCGATATGTCGAAGGGCATGAAACGCAAGGTCGCCATCGCGCGCTCGCTCGTCAACGACCCCGACGTGCTCATTTACGACGAACCGGCTTCGGGGCTCGATCCCCTGACGACGAACTACATCATCGACTTCACGCGCGAGCTTGCGGACGAAGGTCGAACCGTCGTGTTCTCGGCGCACAACCTCTACCACGTCGAGGAAGTCTGTGATCGCGTCGCCATCATGAACGAGGGCCGCATCGTCGCCGAAGGCGCCCTCGAGGAACTCCGCGAGCAGTACGGTCGCACCGAATACCACGTTTTCACCACGGTCGACGTGCCGGATGCGGTTCGTGAGAACGGCCGCTATCGCCGCATCGTCGAGGCGATGGACGACGTCGAGGCCGTCCGCGAGACGGCGGAAGCACGCGGCGGTAAAATCGATGACATCCGGACGGTCGAACCGAGCCTCGAACGGCTCTTTCTCGATTTGGCCGAAGCGGATGACTCCGAACGGCGCCGCGAATCGACGGAGGCCTGATGCGCCCGCGGAAACTCCTCAGAATCGCACGCTGGGAGGTGACGAAAGGCATCGGTGGCCTCGACAGAGGAGTCATCGCCGTCGCCATCGCAGCCACGGCGTTCGTCCTCGCGGTCGGTGTCATGGGGCTCGTCGGCGGCGCTGCCATCGAGGACGGCATCTACCGCGTCGGCGTCGACGAGGGAAGCGATTTCCACGACCCGATTGCGGACGACCCGACGTTCGCCGTCGTGGAGCCGAGCCCGGACGCGGTTCAGGACGGTCACCTCGTCGCGGCCGACCGCTACGACCTCTACATCACCGAACGCGCCGGCCGGACGGTCATCTATCTCGCCACCGAGAACGGCGAGCGAACCGAGAAGAGCCGCGCGGCGCTGGCCGCGCTCCGTGAATCCATCGACCGCTACAACGACCGACAGATGGCGCGGGAGTCGAACGAGACGGCGGCGTTCCCCGTGACCGTCACCATCCAGTACGTCGACCGGCAAGCCGAATCCACGCCGACGGCCGGCACCGGAGGCGGGTCGGGCGGCTCCGGTGGTGGGGGGTCAGAAGACACCGATGGCAGCGAGACCACCGAAACGCCGACCGGCGATTCCGGCGGGCGGTTCGGGGCGCCGTCGCTCGGGGCCTTCGACCTGTTCGGCACCGCAAGCACGTCCGGTTCCCCCTCCGACATTCAGCCGCCGTTCCCGTTCCAGTCGCTCGTGCTCGCCTTCCTCTTCGTCCTCCCCCTGAACTTCCTCATCCAGGCGTACGGGAGTTCGATGCTCTCGGAACGCCTCGACAGACGCGGCGAACTGCTGCTCGTCGCGCCCGTCAGTCGCTCCGAGATCGTCTTCGGCAAGACGCTGCCGTATCTGCTCGGCTCCATCGCTATCACATCGGTCACTGTCGCCGGCCTGTGGCTGCTCGGCAGCGATGCGGGCCCGCTGTCGGTGCTCGCCGTCGTCCCGCTGGCGTTGCTCTTCCTCGCGACGACGTTCCTCGGGGCGATGTTCGCCCGGTCGTTCAAGGAACTCACCTTCGTGACTGTCACGGTGAGTACCGTTTTGACCTGCTATGCGTTCGTCCCGGCCATCTTCGCCGAAACGAGCGCGGTGGCGTTCGTCTCCCCGCTTACTATCGCGGTCAAAGACCTCACGAGCGCGGGCGTCACGCCCGGTCAGTTCGTCTTCTCGACGGGGCCACCGACGCTCGTCGCGTGCATCTGTTTCTTGCTCGGCCTGGGCGTGTATCGCGAGGAAGACCTGTTCACCCAGCGGCCCGTCCACCTCAAGGCGCTCGACGCACTCGCCGGTCGCATCCGGCGTCCGAGGAGCCTCGTTCTGGTCGTCGCCTTGCTCGTTCCCTTCGTGTTCGTCGCGGAACTGCTCGCGGTCGCGCTGCTTTTCGCACTCCCCGTTGCTCTCTCAGTTCCGCTCGTGTTCGCGATCATCGCCGTCATCGAGGAACTCGCGAAGGGGCTGCCGGTGTACGCCGGGTACGTCCACTCCCAATACGACCGAACCGTCGTGACGGCGGTGACGGTCGGCGCCGCTGCCGGCACCGGCTTCTTCCTCGCAGAGAAGCTCTCTCTGCTGGTGCAACTGGTCGGCCTGCCGGGCCAGCCCGTCGCCGACGCGGCCTTCCAGACCGGCCTCGGTGCTGGCGACCCCTTCGTCATCGCGCTGCTTGCCATCGCTCCGTTCGGCCTCCACGTCGTGACCGCGACACTCAGTTCGCTCGGCGCCAGCCGAGGGCGAACGGCGTTCGCGGCCGGGCTCTGTTCGGCCATACTGGTACACGTCGCCTATAACGTCACGGTGGTGAGCCGCCTTGTCTAGAGTCGCTATCGCTCGCCGGGAGCTGGATTCGCTGTCTCGTGAGAAGACCATCGTCCTCGCGTTGCTCATCCAGCTCGTCATCGCGGGGTTCTCCTCGTTCCTCGTCGTCGGGCTGACCTCGCTGTACGACCCCGGAGCGTCTGAGGGCGATGTCGTCGTCGGCGTTACCGGCGACGAGGCTGACACACTCGTCGCAGCCGCTCGGGAGGTCGACGGCCTCGAAACGGTCACCTACGACACCCGCGCCGAGGCCCGCACGGCGTTCAATCGCGACCGGTTGCAAGCGGTGGCGCACGCCCAGAAACGGGACGGCAGGATAGCCGTCTCCGTCGAGGCGCCTCAGACCGACGTCAAGAAGACGCTCATCGTCGTCCAGTTGCGCGCCGCACTCCAGCGGCTGGAACGTGACGAGCGTCGCGACCGAGCCGAGCATCTGGATTTCACGCCGCTGCCGTTGCCGGATACCATCAATGCTAGTCCCTACTTCGGCTTCAGCTACACCATCCTCGTTCCGCTCCTTTTGTTCCTGCCGGTGTTCATAAGCGGTGCCGTCGTCGTCGACTCCCTTACCGAAGAGATCGAGCGCGGCACGCTCGAACTGCTGCGCGTGGCGCCCGTCTCGCTGGCCGAAATCGTCGAATCGAAAGCCGGCGTCATGGCCGCGCTCGTCCCCGCCCAGCTGTTGCTGTGGCTCGTCCTGCTGTGGTTCAACGGCATCCAGGTCGGAAACGTCGCCGCGCTCGTCGTTCTCGCGAGCGCAATGGCGACCATCGCCGTTGCCTTCGCTGCGCTGCTCGCGGTCACCGTCCCGATTCGCCAGCGCGCACAGTTGACCTACTCGTTCGGGATGCTCGCAGCCTTCGCCGCCGCGGCCGCACTCCCGGAGCATCCGGCCACGACGGTCGCGCTGCTCGCCATCGACAGCGCGACGGTGACGACCTACGCACATCTCGCTGGCTACGTCCTCCTCGCCGTCGGCCTCGCCGTTGCTGGCCGGCGATTCATCGGCAGCCGCTCTCCCGAGGAGTTGGCTTGACGGGTTGGGGCTGCCGGCTGCTGTAACTTTTTGAATGGGCCGTCCGTCGAGCCTGCTATGGAGTACACGACGCTTGGCTCGACCGGCATCGAGGTATCCCGCATCTGTCTCGGCTGTATGAGTTTCGGCGACCCCGACTGGCGTGAGTGGGTGCGGGGCGAGGAGTTCGGCCACGAACTCGTTGAGCGCGCCCGCGACCTCGGTATCAACTTCTTCGACACCGCGAACATGTATTCCCGAGGGGAGAGCGAGCGCATCCTCGGGGACGCCCTGGAGGGCCACCGCGAGGAAAGCGTCGTCGCCACGAAGGTGTTCTTCCAGATGCGCGACGACGACCCGAACTCCGGTGGCCTCTCGCGGAAGACCATCGAACAGGAGCTCGACGCCTCCCTGGAGCGACTCGGCATGGACACCGTCGACCTCTATCAGACGCACCGCTGGGACTACGACACCCCCATCGAGCAGACCCTGCGAGCGATGACCGACGCCGTCCGTCGGGGAAAAGCCCGCCATATCGGTGCCTCCTCGATGTGGGCCCACCAGCTCGCTGAAGCCCTGCAGACGAGCGACGAACACGACCTCGAACGGTTCGCGACGATGCAGAACCACTACAACCTCGTTTACCGCGAAGAGGAACGCGAGATGCTCCCGCAATGCGAGAAGAAAGGCCTCGGCGTCATCCCGTGGTCACCGATGGCCCGCGGCTATCTCACGCGCCCGCATGAGGAATACATGTCCACGAAGCGTGCCGAAACGGACGACTACGCCCAGGAGCACCCCTACCAGGACAACGGTGGCCGCGAAATCAACAAACGCGTCCAGGAGCTCGCCGAGGAGAAGGCCGTCTCGATGGCACAGCTTTCGCTGTCGTGGCTGCTCCACAAGGACTGGGTTGACGCGCCCATCATCGGCGCCTCGAAAATGGAGCATCTCGAAGACGCCGTCGAGGCACTCGAAATCAAGCTCTCCGACAGCGATATCGAGTATCTCGAAGCCCCCTACGAGCCGGTGGCCGTCTCCGGTCACCAGTAAGCGTTAGCGTCAGCGCCGGCGCCGCGCGATGAGTGCTGTCCCGATGATGGCTAGAAGTGCAACGCCGCCACCGAAACCGTCACCGTCGCCGGGCGTGGGTGTCTGAACGACGTGACGCTCCCAAGAGGCGTCGGTGGGCGTTGACGTGGGCTCCGGCGTCGCCGTTGCAGTCTCCGTGTCGGTCGGTTCGGCTGTCGCCGTCTGCTCGGGCGCCGTCTGCGCTTCGTCCTCATCTGCTTGGGCCGTCGACTCGGTTTGCGTCGTCTCCGTGGTTGTCGTGCTCTCGTCTTCGGTGTCGCTTTGTTCCGGCGTCGCGGTCGGCGTCGCCGTCTGTTCGGGTTCGGATGGCGGCGGCCCGAGTTTCTCACGTGCTTCCTGTTCGTCCTCGCAGTCACAGATCCAGAAGTAGTGTGAGTCGCTGCCGAAGGTGACCCGTTCGCCGCTTTCGGTCACGCCCGTCGTCGAGCCCGAAATCTGATACCAGCCCGGCTCGTCGGGATTGTCGACACATTTGGCGACGGAGATGAATGCGTCACTATTGTTGAACCCAACTGAGGTGCCGAAATCGTCGTCGTCGTAGAACTGTACCTCGAAGCGGTCTTCGCCCGCCGAGAAGCTCTTGGTGTTGTCTTCGAGGTCTTCGTCCACTTCGTAGCCATCGTGGGTGTTGCCACGGTCGATACCGAACACTTCACTGTCGCTCGACTCACAGCTACTCCAACTTCCCTCCTTGTAGATTGCGACCGACTCTTCGAGTGTCTTCAGGTCGACGCCCGCCTGTGCGACGACGACCTGGCCGTACTTGACGTTCGTCGCGCCCGGGGTGCGGTCATCTATCGGTTCGACCGTGAAATCGCCGTCTTCGGGGTCGTGGCTGGCCGTCGCGACGCCGGGGACGAACGCAACGCTGCCGACGAAAAGCGAAAGGGAGAGAACCGCGGCGAGCACGACGACGAGCCGACGATTCGTGGGCATCAGTTACACGGTTCTATCGTCGTGAAACGGTTACCCCTATTGCCTTCTATCGGCGGTGGCTTAATTACCGAACCGACCGGGGGAGGTTTATACCCCGGCTACTAACGGTGATTCCATGCGGTACGTCAGAATCTCCCTTATTCCAAAACACGGCGATATCGACCCCGTCAGCGAGGAGATAGCGGCGGAGCCATCGCTTTCGCGTGAGTCGATTCTCCACATCAATCGACTCAACGACGGAACCGTCGTTCTCCTCACACAGGTTCGTGGAGACGCTGACAGACTCGACGAACTGCTTGAGGAACACGACGCTGTCATCGCGCACAACGTCTCGACGCTCCGCGACGGACTCCAAGCATACATCCACGCCGAACCGACGCCTGTGGCCGCGGCCCTGCTCGACCTGACTCAGGAACACGAATTCGTCGTCGATACCCCCATCGAGTACGGCCCCGAAGGCGCCTTCCGCGTCGCAGTCATCGGCCAGGAGAAGACCGTCCGCCGTGCCATCGACGACATCCCCGACGAGATTCGGGTCGAACTGGAGCAGCTCTCCGATTACGACCCCGAGCTCCGCGAGCTGTCGTCGCTACTCACCGACAGACAGCGTGAGATTCTCGACACCGCGGCCGACCTCGGATACTACGAGGTGCCGCGGCGAGCGACGCACCAGGATATCGCCGACGAACTCGACCTCTCGACGACGACTGTCGGTGAACATTTGCGAAAAATCGAAGCGCGAATGCTGTCGGAAATCGCTCACTGAGCTGACGCGGCGCGCTGTGTAATTTTGCTCGTCAGATAGGCAGCCGAGAGTCCGACCAGGCCGACGGGGAGGCTCACCTGCAACATCAGCGTGAGTAGCGACGATGGGTCGAGTGGGGAGCCACCGCCCCCGCCGCCGCCCGATCCGTATTCTGCGAGGACGGTGAACGTGAAGAAGAGGCCGAGTCCGACGAAGAGATAGAAACCGATGAAGCTCCCTGCGCCAGCGACGATGCTGGCGACGGCTCGTCTATCGGGCAGGGCCTGCCCGACGCCGACGCCTGCGATGCCGGCCGTCATCGGCCCCATCGCGTAGATTGTGAAGATGGAGGTGAGGAACATCACGCCGACCTGGGTCGAATCGAGCGGGTCGGCTCCGGGTTCGACGAACTGCTCGATGAAGAACCCGAGAATGAAGTTCGCCGCAAGGCCGAGCCCGGCGCCGAGCGCCGCGAACAATCCGACAACAGCCAGCGCGTACACGTACACCGGTCGGCTCATAGACGTGTCAACTGATACCATCTCGATGTACCTGTTGGTATCGCCGCAGAACGACGGTGTATTTAAACCATCGGCAGTGCCCCCGGTTACGTCTCCGGCCGCACTGACTCGGCGGCCGCACGAACCGTCTCGTATTCCTCGTTGCTGCACGCGATGAACTGGATGTCAGAAAGCACGCTGGCGTCGTACTCGGCGATCGTTTCGGCGATGATGCGGGCCTCCTCCGTGAGGTCGAAGCCCGCGACTCCCGACCCCATCTGGAAGCGGGTTCCGGCGGCGTTGACGAGTGCGTCCGCCGACCGTGCAGCGATGTCACCTCGCACACTGCGGAACTCCATGTGCTGAACTACACCATCAGAGCGCAAAAATCTCGGTACCACGCGCCTTCCGCGACCGGTAGGTCAAAACCATAGGCGCTCTTACATCTCCCTATGTGCGCCCTGCTCTCGATGACGTGGCGTGACCTGCTTTTCGCCCACTGGTCGGTCGACCCCGAAACGGTCGCCGCCCGGTTGCCGGAGGGCGTCGCTGTCGACACGTTCGAGGGCGACGCCTACCTCGGCGTCGTCCCGTTTGTCATGGACGACATCCGGCTTCGGCGGGCGCCACTGGGACTCACTTTCGGCGAACTCAACCTTCGGACGTACGTCGTCGTCGACGGCACGCCCGGCGTCTACTTCTTCAACCTCGATGCCGACGACCGTCTGGGCGTCTTCGTCGCCCGCACGCTCTTTCAGCTCCCGTATTACCGTGCGGAGATGGACATTCAGACGAACGGCCGTGGTGCCGACCGGAGCGTCGCGTTCACCAGCAGGCGGCGAACGGCCGGTGCTGCTCCCGCGCGGTTCGACGCCACCTACGAGCCGGACGGTGTGTTCTCCGAACCCGACGCGGGGTCGAAGGAGGCGTTTCTCACCGAGCGGTACCGCTTCTACACCACCGACGACAGCGGCCGCCTCTACTACGGCGATATCGACCACGATTCGTGGTCGCTCGCGCCCGCGACCGCGGAGATACGTGACAACACGCTGTTCCGGGCCAATAACTTCGAACCCCCGGCGGGCTATCCACATCTCCGGTTTGCAGCACCCATCGACGTGACCGCGGGCCGCATCCATCGGGCCTGACCCACCGTCTGCAGCCATGCCGTGACACGGCCTTCTATATACGACGCGCTCTCAACGACGGGCAATGGACGATTCCGATGGTGCGCCGGCCGGCGACGAGACGACGGCCGACGCCACCGATGACGACCCCTTCGGGTCGGAACTCACGCCTGCGGTGACGAAACGGGACGACGGTTCGGGATCCGGTGCCGCCACCGACGTACCGGAGGTCGAGGAGCTCGTCGGCCCACGGCAGACGCTGGAGCCGGGCATCCAGACTGTCTGGGTGCTCCAGACCGCCTTTTCGGCGCTCATTCTCGGCCTCATCACGAGCGTCGTCTTCGCGTTCGTCTCCGTCGGCGGCCCCTGGATCGGCGTCGCTGTGTTCACCGTCGTGTTCCTCCTGGGTGCCGTCTTCTCCGTGCTCCGGTACCGCTCGTGGTCGTACGAGGTGCGTGAGGATTCACTGTATCTGGAACGGGGCGTTTTGACCCATGTGACGACCGTCGTTCCGCACGTCCGAATCCAGCACGTCGACGCCAGCCGCGGGCCCGTAGAGCGGGCCTTCGGGCTGGCAACGACCGTCGTCTACACCGCTGGCTCCCGTGGCGCCGACGTCTCGATACCCGGATTGACGCCGGAACGGGCCAACGATCTCCAGACTCGGCTGAAGCAGCTGGCCATCGCCGCGGAGGGCGAAGACGCGGTATAATGAAGCTCGACCCGCTCTCGGTGCCGTACCGGGCCGGCGAATCCGTCGTCCGACTGGCGTGGCTGCTCGTCTTCTTCGTCTTCGGCTCGCCAGCCGTCGGCGGTGGCATCTCCGGTATCACCGGCCTCGTCGGCGCCTGGTTCGTCGTTACGCTCGCCTACCAGCTCGTGTACTACCAGCGATTCGAGTACGAGCTCACGGACGAGACGCTCGATATCCGCTCGGGCGTCGTCTCCCGCCGGAACCGCGAGATTCCGATTCGCCGCGTCCAGAACGTCGACGTCAGCCGGAACGTCGTCCACCGGCTGCTCGGCATCGCCCAGATAAACCTGGAGACGGCGGGCGGCTCGTCGACGGAGGCATCGCTGAAATACGTCAGTTTCGAGGAGGCCGAACGGCTCCAGTCCGAGCTCGGCCGGCTGAAACGCGGCGAATCCGAACCGGGCACGGAACCGGCACCGGAGCGTGACCTGTTCACCATCACGCCGAAAGAACTCGTCTTGCTCGGCATCACCGGCATCAACCTTCGGCTCCTGTCGTTCGTCACCGTCCTGCTACCGATCATCGCGCCCTCGCTGCGCGAGCGATTCGCCGACCCGCTTTTGGGCCTGGCCGTCACGGCACCGATAGCCGCCGTGGCCATCGTCGTTGTCACGGCGGCCGTCAGCGGCGTCCTCGCCGTGACGAACTACTACGGCTTCCGTCTCTCTCGACAGAACGACGACCTGCAGTACGAGCGTGGCTTGCTGCAGCGGTTCAGCGGCACCATCCCCCTGGAGAAGGTGCAGACGCTCACCATCTCGGAGAACGTCATCGCACGTCGAATCGGCCACGCCTCGCTGGCCGTCGAGACGGCCGGCTACGCGCCGAGCGATTCGGGGTCACAGTCGGCTGTCCCGCTGGCAGCCCGTGACCGCGTCGTCACGCTCGCCCAGTCGGTCGAGCCCTTCGAGGAGCTGTCCTTCGAGCGTCCGCCGAACCGCGCTCGCTACCGATACGTCGTCCGATACGGTCTCATTGCCCTCATCGCCATCGGCGTGACGTTCGGTGCAAACCGGCTCACACAACTGCCGTTCGCGTGGTACGTGACGCTCGGATTGCTTCCCGTCGTCCCGGTCGCCGCCCACCTCAAGTGGATCAACATCGGCTACGACGTCCAATCGGAGTACATCGTCCTCGCAGAGGGCTTCTGGACACACACCGTGACGGTCGTCCCGTATTACCGTGTCCAGACGGTCGTCGACGCCCAGACTGTCTTCCAGCGCCGTCGGAATCTGGCGACGCTCGTCGTCGATACGGCGGGGTCGAGCGGCCTGACGGGTCGGCAACCCCGAGCGTTGGACATCGACGAAGACCGGGCGGCAGCGCTCCGCGAGCAGGTCGCCGACCGGCTGCAGGAATCGCTCCTGACCCGACGAGAACAGCGGCGACGCGAGCGCCTCGAGTCAATCGCGGCCGGGCCGTCCGCAGAGCCGACCTGACTGCTTCGAGCACCAAGCCGTCATCACTGGCCGGTATCAGCGAGTGACTCGAGGCCACTATGCTTATACGTCGCTCGCAACCACGGACGTGTATGGTATCTCGTTCGACGCTTGCGGTGTCGTTCGTCGTCGTTCTAGTGTTGCTCAGCGGCTGTTCGAGCCTCGTTGGCAACAACGGAAACGGCGGCGAGGGGCCGACCGACCCAGAAGAGTTCGACTATGCGGCCGGGTTCTCGGCCGACGGAATCACTGACGGACAGCAAGCCCTCACGAGCTACAATGAGGGCGTCCAGGCAGCCGGGAACTTCACCGGAGAGTACGAATACGTCGTCACGACGAGTGACGGAGAGACAGAGGTTGGCGTCTCGTATCAGGTCGACTTCGACGCCGAGCAGGCGCTCCAGCAGGTCGACGTGGAATCCCCGAGTGCGAACGCGACGACGGAGTCCTACTATGAGAACGGCGAGCTGTATCAGCGCTCCTCGTACAACGGTGAGGAGTCCGGCGTCTCCGTCAGAGACCAGGCGTTCCCGCCCGAGGAGCTGACGGCCTCCGAAGCCATCCGACCACTCCTCACGAACGCATCCTCGTACAATGTGAGTATCGAGGAGCGAAACGGTGAATCGGTCGTCGTCTACGAGACGACTGCCATCGGTAACTCCGCTGGATTCTTGGGCGTCAGTGACCTGGAGAACGTCACGAACTTCGAGGCGAGCTTCGTCGTCGACTCCGACGGCGTCATCCACAGCGCCTCCTACCAGCTGTCGTATATCGCGGACACCGACAACGGCACCGAAGAGCGATCCGTGTCGATGAACTTCGAGCTCTCGTCGGTCGGAGACACCACGGTCGAGCGACCCGACTGGCCGGACGAGGCCTGACGGTTTCACGCCGGATCCGAGTTTTGTAGCGGGCACAGGGCTTATAACCGTTCGGCTGAACCTGACGCCATGGAACGCCGAGTCGTACTGACTGTCGTCCTCGTGGTCGTTATGTCGCTGTCTGGTTGCTCTGCCCTCCCCATCTGGGACGGCGGTGACGCATCCCCGGAGTCGGGGACGGCAACCTCGTCGCCGACCCCAACCCCGACGCCTGATGTCCCCGAAGCGAACCCCGAAGGTGAGCCCGGCGACGGTCCGGACGTCGCATATCCTGATGGATATGGCCCGAACGGTGTCGAAGCCGCCGATACGGCGATATCGAACCATATCGGGACGCTGCAGTCGTACGATAACTACATCTTTAGCTACGACAGCCTCATCCAGGCCGACGACTCCCAGACGTCGTTCAGCTACCAACAGCTCGTCGACCAGGAGAACGAGGTAGCCTACATCATCCAGGATACGAGCCAGGGCGCTATCGTCTCCTACTACGAAGACCAGACGGTATACATCCGCGATGAGACAGGCGATGAGACGCGCTATAACTCCACGGACACCCAGTACAACATGGGCGATTTCACCGGCTTCCAGTTCGTCGGGCCGCTGCTCGCCCACGTCGAGTACGGTGACGCCGAGGTGCTGGAATCCGACAGCGGCACCTTCTACCGCTACGTCAGCGAGAACGTCACCAATCCCGACGCCATCCTCCGCAGTGACGTCGACGAATCCCGTATCGACGCGTTCAACGTGAGCATTGTCGTCGACGAGGACGGCGCCGTCCGCCAGGCTGTCTTCGTTGTCAAAGCCGACCGCGATATCACTGTCACGATGGGCGTCAGCGAGATCAACTCCACGAACATCGACCG
>NZ_JBLGBY010000016.1:0-40082 GCF_047616845.1 Natronomonas sp.
TCGCGGCGGAGGTTCCGCTTTGCCTGCTCGACGCGGTCGCGTTCGCCCGGTGGCACCGACTCCCGGCGCTTGACCTCGAAGACGAACTCCTGCAGTTCGACCGCCTCGCCCTGCACCTCGATGCGGTCGGGAATCTCGACGCCGAGCGTCGAACTCTCCCGGTCGATGCGTTCGAGGAGTTGTTTGCGCTGATACTCCTGCACACCTGTACGTCCGTGTCGGAGCGGCAAATAAGAATCGACGGGACGGCCGTTCGGGTCGGCTCGGGCGGCCGAACGAGCCGTCGGGGCACGGTATATCCAAACGTCTTTGCCCACCGCCCGGCTACAGCGAGTAATGGCGAAGTGTGACGTGTGCGGCACACACGTGGATATGCCGTACAACTGCCGGCATTGTGGCGGCACCTACTGCAGCGAGCATCGGCTTCCGGAGAACCACGCCTGCCCCGGCCTGGAGAACTGGAACGACCCGGACGGCGTCTTCGACAGCGGCTTCGACGCCACCGTCGAATCCTCCGCCGGCTCACAGAGCGCGCTCGACCGCATCGGCATCGACACCGGCGCTGGCGGCATCCTCGGCTACTTCCGGAACAACGTCACCTACCTCTTCCTTGCGATTTCGGTCGTCGTGTTCGCAGGCCAGTTTCTCATCGCGCCGCTGCTGGGGATTCGACCGGTCAGCGGCGTCGACCCCGGAACCACCACCTGGGGGCAGATATTCACGCTGACGACGACCAACCCCGAATACGTCTGGACGTGGGTCATCTCGGTGTTCTCACACGGCAGTCCGACGCATCTGCTGTTCAACGCCATCGCGCTGTACTTCTTCGGCCCCATCGTCGAGCGCCAGGTCGGCTCGAAGAAGTTCACCGCGCTCTTCCTCGTAAGCGGCATGGCCGCCGGCTTAGGCCAGGTCGGCCTCGGCCTCGTTCTCGGCGAGCAGGTGGCCGTTCTCGGCGCCTCCGGCGCCATCATGGCCATCATGGGCGTGCTCACCATTACCGCGCCCGACCTGAAGGTGCTCCTGTTCTTCTTCATCCCGATGTCGATCCGGACGCTGACCATCCTCTTTGCGGCCTTCTCGGTCTTCGCGGTCGCAACGCAGGCGGGCGGCAACGGCATCTTCAGCGGCGTCGCTCACTTCGCACACCTCACGGGGCTTTTCATCGGCCTCTGGTACGGCCGCCGCGTGAAAGACCGGGTCGGACGCGGCCCGAAACAGCTGAACCTCGGCCCCGGTGGCGGGGGCGGGGGCCCCGGACGCGGCCGCTTCTGAGATGGAGGTGCTCGAAGAGCGGTTCCTGCCGGACGGGTCGCTGTCACACGAGGAGATGGAGGCGATGCAACACGACATCGCCGAGACGGCCGTCTTCGCCGACGCCGTCGAGTTCGACACCGAGGACATCAGTTCGGGCGGGGCCATCGTCGCCGGCGTCGACCAGGCGTTCCTCGACGACCGGGCAGTCTCGGCCGTCGTCGTCCTCCGGGGCGACGAGGTCATCGCCCGCGCCAGCGCCGTGACGCCGCTTTCGATACCGTACATCCCGGGCCTGCTCGCGTTTCGCGAGGGCGAACCCATCGTCGCGGCCCTGGAGACGCTCGATGTGACCCCCGACTTGCTCGTCTTCGACGGCAGCGGACGCATCCACTTTCGGGAGGCCGGCATCGCGACGCACATCGGCGTCCTCTTCGACGTGCCGGCGGTCGGCGTCGCAAAGAGCCTGCTCTGTGGGACGCCCCGAGAGTCGGTCGACGCCCTTGCCGAGGGCGAACGTGTTGCCATCGAAGCCGACGATTTGATGACATCGCCGAACGGCGAGGTCGTCGGCTACGCCCACCAGAGCCGCCAGTATCCGAACTCGATGAAGATCAACCCCCTGTACGTCTCTGCTGGCCATCAGCTCTCCTCGGCGACGGCCGTCGACTGCGTCGAAGCCTGCGGCGGCGAGTACAAGCTCCCGCGCCCGACGCGGCTGGCCGACGCCTATGCCGACGAATTGAAGACCGACCTGTAGGGTCGGTTCGTACATCAACGCCTAACTACCGCCCCGCCGACCGGCCGGTATGAGCAATCGGACAGTTCTCATCACCGGCTGTTCGTCGGGCATCGGCCGCACGACGGCGCACGCCTTCCTCGAGGAGGAGTGGCGCGTATACGCGACGGCACGAAACCCCGCCGACATCCAGAAACTGGGCGAGGCGGGCTGTGACATCGGCACGCTCGACGTGACCGACCCCGACGATGTCGAGCGGGTCGTCGACCGCATCATCGAAGAGGAGGGCCGCATCGACGCTCTCGTGAACAACGCCGGCTACGGCCAGCACGGCCCCATCGAGGACGTCGACGACGACCGCTTCGAAACGCAGTTCGCCGTCAACGTGTTCGGCCCGCACCGGCTCATCCGGGAGGTGCTGCCACACATGCGCGAACGGGAGCACGGCACCATCGTCAACGTCTCGTCGGTGGCCGGCCGCCTCGCAGCACCGGGCATGGGCCCGTACTCGGCCTCGAAACACGCCATTGAGGGGTACAGCGACTCCCTGCGGCGGGAGGTCGCACCGTTCGGTATCGACGTCAGCGTCGTCCAGCCCGGCCCAGTCGAAACGAGCTTCCGGGAGCGCGTCGACAGCGAACTGGGCCGACTCGACCGCACCGAGGCCTACGACGCCCTCTATGAGTTCCAGGAGGACGCCTCGCTGTTCGGTGCCGACAGCCCCATCGCCGTCCCGCCCGCCGAAGTCGCCGAAGCCATCGTCGAGGCCGCTGTCAGTCCCGACCCCGCGCCACGCTACGTCGTCGGTCGCGTCGCACAGCTTCTCATCTACGCCAGCTACCTCCCCGACCGTCTGAGCGACAGCGTGTTCAAACTCGTCCGGAAGTTCACATCGTAGGTCGTGTTCCGGAACCGCGCATCGCGTTCGAAAACGCCCGCCCACGAACTCGCCCTCGACTGTCTGCAGGCGGGTATCGAGGCGGCGAACCCGCGGCGAGCCGTCGAGCGACACTGCACTCTCGCCGGCGACACCCTTCGCATCCGAACCGCCGAGTACGACCTCTCGGCGTACGACAAGATACTCGTTCTCGGCGGCGGGAAGGCGGCCGACGACCTCGCGGCGGCACTCGAAACGCTTCTCGGCGACCGCCTGACGGACGGTGTCGTCGTCACACACGAGCAGACAGCCGACCCCGACCGCGTGGCCGTCCGGGAGGGCGAACACCCGACGCCGGCCGACGGCAGCGTTTCGGGTGCAACGGCCGTCCTCGAACGCGCCGCGGCGGCCGACGCGGAGACGCTCGTCCTCGCGGCGATTACGGGCGGCGGCAGCGCGCTGCTCTGTGCGCCTGTTCCGTCGCTGTCCGTCGACGACCTCGGGGCGGTCACCGACGGCTTGCTCGACGCCGGCGCAGCGATAGACGAGGTGAACGCTGTCCGCCGTGCCTGTTCCGAGATCAAGGGCGGTGGCTTCGCCGAGGCGGCTGCTCCGGCCACCGTCGTCGGCCTGCTGGTCAGCGACGTCATCGGTGACGACCCCGCTGTTATCGCAAGCGGGGCGACAGTCCCCATCGACACCGATCCCGAGCGCGCGCTCGCGGTGCTCGACCGCTACGGCGTGAGCGCGCCGAACGTCCGAGCGTGGCTTCGTGACGACGACCCCCATTCGGCGCCCGATATCGCCGTCGACAACCACGTCATCGCCTCGGGCCGCGACGCGGTCGAGGCTGCCCGCGATGTCGCCGCAGAGCACGGCTATGACACCTGTATTCTTTCGACGCACATCGACGGCGAGGCGAGCGAGGCGGGCCGCGTTCACGCTGCAATCGCGACGGAAATCAGCGAGGCAGGCGACCCGATTTCCCCGCCCGCAGTGGTGCTGTCAGGCGGCGAGACGACGGTGCAGGTAACCGGTGACGGATGCGGCGGGCCGAACCTCGAGTTCGCGCTCGCGGGAGCGCTCGACCTCCCCGACGGCGCCGTGCTCGGCGCTCTCGACACCGACGGCAGCGACGGGAGCATCGACGCCGCTGGCGCGCTCGTCGACGGTGCGACGGTCACGGATGCCGACATCGAGGCCGCACGAACCGCTCTCGAAGCGAACGATAGCTACCCGTTTCTCGATGGCCGAGATGCGCTTCTCCGAACCGGCCCGACCGGAACGAACGTCAACGACCTCCGGGTCGTGGTTGTCCAGGGCCAACACAATTTTGTCTCAGGGCGTCGGTAGAGCGCACGTGGAACCCCGTCACGTCGCCGTTATCGGACTGCATCTACTCGTCGCACTCCTGTTCGTCGGCGTCGCAGTTCGTAACGCGCTGCTCGGCAACGTCGCCGGCGCCGTCATGCAGGGCGTCCTCGGCGTGCTCGTCGTCATTCTCGGTGTCGGCATCGCCCGCGCCGTGTAGCGACGCGTCTTTCCGATGGCGCGCCGAGTGTCGGCTATGAACCGGACGACACTGCTGAAAACAGGGGGCATCGTGGTCGGCTTCTTCCTGCTCGGTCAGGCCGCACGGAGCGTCGTCGCCGGCCAGCTCCTCATCGGCGGTCTCGGCGCGTTCATCGGTATCGTCGTGCTACTCGCTGCGCTCCGACTGGATTAGTCGAGACACGCCGATACGACGCCCAGCATGGTCTCGCCGTGCACCGGCTCGGCGAACAGCGGGACGCGTTTCACGTCCCGGCCGCGGAACAGCGACTGGGCGCGCTGGAGCGCCTCCCGCTGGACTTCCCAGCGCCGCCGGCAGAACTCACAGTGTTCCGTGTCTGGGGCGACGAACCACTCCTCGTCGAAGCCGGTGACGTCCGCGAGGTCTTCGCTGACCCGGTTGACGACGACCGTCCCGACGGGGATGCCGAACTCCTCCAGTCGTCCGACGAGCCGTTCGCTCTCGACGACGCTCATCTCTTCGGGCACCATCACGACGCGGAAATCCGTCTGAGACGGGTCACGCAGCGCGGCCCGAAGTCGCTCGATTTTCTCCGAGAGCTCCCGGAGGTCGTCGACACCCTGCTCCATCTCATCGTCGTCGCCACCGCCGAAGAGCCCGCCGAGGCTGCCCATCATCCCCGACATCTTCTCGCGGAAGGCCATCAGCCGGCCGACCATCGAATCCATCACGTCCGGCAGCTCGAGCAGCCGGAGCGTGTGGCCGGTCGGCGCCGTGTCGACGACGACGCGGTCGAAACGCGGGTCGTCGAGATACTCCAGTAGCAACTGCATCGCGGCCGCCTCGTCGGCACCCGGCATGGCGCCGCCTGCGAGGGGGTGGCCACCGCCGCCGAGCAGTTCTTCGAGGCCGCCCATTCCCATGTCGCCCGCACCGCCCATCCCGCCGGCACCCATGTCGCCGTCGGTGCCGGCTGCTCCCGCACCCGGGCCGGCCTCCGATTCGTCGATGTCGGGCGCGAACGGCCCATCGGCTGCCGCTTCGGGGTCGATTTCGACGCCGTACAGCGGGATGTCCTCTCTCAGCCGCCCCGGCTCCGCCGGAACGTCCGTCTCCAGCGTATCCGAAAGCGAGTGAGCGGGGTCGGTCGAAACCACGAGCGTCGCCGTGCCGTCGCGGGCGCTCGCAAGGCCCGTCGCCGCCGCACAGGTCGTCTTTCCGACGCCGCCTTTCCCGCCGTAGAGGACGTACTCCGGCGCGTCGACGCCCGTCGGCACCTCGGCTTCGTCAACTGACTCGACCGGCTCGACGGTGAGTTCGCTCATATCCGACGTGGGTCGTCGCGGCTTGTGTACCCGTCGATAGGCCTGGCCCGATGGTTCAAATACCAGGCCGTGACCAGAGGGCGTGGACGCCGTCGGCCGGAGCCTGCCGCTTCGCCGACCGCGGACACCGACCGAGCGGGTGTCCGTGAGTCCGGCTACGCCCGCGAGGGCCGCGCCCTACGAAAAGAACTCCGCGAGCCGGTCGGCTGCTTCGTCAGCCCGTGGTGTCACCAGCGCAAAGCGGAGCCAGTCGGCCCGTGATTCGCCGAATGCGTCGCCGGGCATCCCCGCAACGCCCGCCTCGTCGATGAGCCGCTCGGTGTTCGCGAGCGTCCCGGGGTAGCCGTCGAACCGCGCCATCACGTAGAAACTTCCGCGTGGGCGCGTGTACTCGGCGCCGGCCTCGTCGAGCGCGGCACAGAACGCGTCGATGCGCTCATCGAGCAGCTGTCGGTTGCGCTCGTAATACTCCGCGGGCGTCTCCCGGAGCGCCTTCAGCACCGCGTACTGTCCGGGCCGGGAGCCGGCGACGTTGACGAGCATGTGCCGCGTCCGAACCACGTCCATCAGCCACTCGGGGACGATGGCGTAACCGACGCGGAAGCCGGTGATAGCCATCGATTTCGAGAAGGCGTTCGTGACGACGGCCCGCTCGGAGTCGAACGCCAGCGCGCTGGCGAAGGCGCCGTCGTCGTAGACGAAGTGGTCGTACACCTCATCGGAGACGAGCAGCGCGTCGTGCGCCTCGGCGATAGCGACCAGCTCACGCTTCGTCCCTCGGCCGTACACGCCCCCAGTCGGGTTGTTCGGGGAGTTGATGACGATAGCTGCGGTGTCGTCGCTGGCGGCCGCCCGAACGGCATCGGGGTCGAGGGTGCCGTCCGGATTCGCGGCGACGAACTGCGGCGTCGCATCGAGCATCTCCGTCCGTTTGTGGTAGTACGGATAGACGGGGTCGGTCAGGAGTATCTCCTCGCCGTCGAGTGCCTTCAGTGCGCAGGCCATCGCGAGGTAGTTCGCCTCACCAGCGCCGTTGGTGATGATGACGCGCTCGACATCGACACCACGCCTGGCAGCGATCTCCTCGCGTAACTCCCGCAGGCCTTCGCTCGGTGGGTACTGGAAGTCGTCGACGTCGGCGCCAGCGTACTCACGGAGGCCGTCCCGAAGCGCCTCCGGGGCCTCCCAGTCGGGGTTCCCCGACACCATGCCGACGACATCCCGCTCCGCGTCGGACGCGTACTCCATGAGATGGAAGAACAGCGGCCGCTCGTAGTCGTCCATACCACGTTTCGGAGCGGCGGCTACGTCGGTGTATCGCTTCCGTGCGGCGGTCGGTTTGAAAAGCGTCGCACCCGTCTCTCCGAACATGGCAATCGAAGAACGAGTCGGCAAACTGCTCGGTGACCGCGAGGAATTCGTCGCGACGGCGGAATCGTGTACCGGTGGCCTCATCGGCTCGCTCATCACCGACGTTCCCGGCTCCAGCGACTACTTCGACCGCTCGCTCGTCATCTACAGCTACGACGCTAAACTGCAGGAGTTGGGCGTCCATCGCGAGACGCTGGATTCGGAGGGGGCGGTCAGCGAACCCGTCGCCCGCCAGATGGCCCGTGGCGTTCGCGACGACGCTGGCGTGACCTGGGGCGTCTCCACGACCGGCATCGCAGGGCCGACCGGCGGCACCGATGAGAAGCCGGTCGGGACAGTGTATATCGGCGTCGCACACGCTGCCGAATGGGGCAGTGGCGATTCGTGGTGTACGGTCGACCGATACGTCTTCGACGGGTCACGAACCGAAATCAAGCGGCAAATCGCCGAGCAGGCGCTGGAAGACCTCGTCGCAGCCGTCGAGTCGACCTGACGGCGTCGGCGAGTAGTCTTTAGTGAACCCCGGTCGTCCGTCCGCTCGATGAATAAAGAGGGCCACGTCCTCAACGCGGTACTGCTCGGTATCGGCCTCGGCTTCATTCTGGAGCCGTCGGGTACACTTGACACGCTTCGCGCCGTCGTCGCCGTCACCATTCCGGTGACGCTCGGGGCGTTGTTCCCCGACGTCGACACCGCGTTCGGCAAACACCGGAAAACCCTGCACAGCATCCCGGTGTTGGCGTTGTTTCTCGCGTTCCCCATCGTCTTCGGCAACCTCCAGTACGTCTGGATAGGCATCCTAACCCATTACGTGCTCGACGTGCTGGGCAGCACCCGTGGCATCGCCCTGTTCTACCCGCTGTCGGGGTCGGAATTCGGCTTCCCCTCGGGCGTCACGACGTCGAGTAAGTTCGCGAACGTCGTCACCATCGTCGTAACGGCCATCGAGCTGGCCGTGGCTGCGGCCATCGTGTACGTCCTGCCGCAGTATGTCGATATCGCGAGCCTCACCGGACAGCTACCAGTCTAATAGATGCTGACGCCGTCGAACCGCCCGCCGTAGGCGATGTGGTTCGGATGGGTCGGCTCGGTGCCGGAGAGGAACAGCCGGTCAACCTTCTCCCAGGTGTTCTCGTAGAAGAGGTGGCTGAACTCCGCTGCACAGCGCAGGCGGTGTTGGACGCCATCACGGTGATACACCGTCCGCGGGGCGCCGTCTTTCAGCGCGGTGACGAGGTCATCGACGGTCTTGAAGCGCTCCTCGAAGCTCGTCCAGACCTCACCGACCGTTCCCGGAAGATGGGCGTACGAGGAGCCGAACTCGGGCAGGTCGAACTCCCCTGCGAGTTCACGGGCGCGGTCGTTGTGATGCTGCCAATGCTTCGGATTGTACACTTCGATCCCGTGGATGCGGTCGTGGTGGGCCCGCAGGTCGTGGGCTTCGAGACTCACCGTCGCGAACTCCGGATGCGGCGCGAGAACGGCCGCCCCCTGCCGTTCGAACTCGGCCATCGCGCCCTCAAGCGAGATGAAGTCGGGCACCGGCTCCGAGAGGCCGACTGCGAGTACGTGTTTGCGGTTCCGCCAGTCGCCGGTGAACACCTCCCGGCCGGGGACGACGAGGAGGTCGTCGTCGCTGAACCGCTCGGCACGGGCTTCGATGTCCGGCAGGCGCGTGAAATGCGGGGCGTACACGAGCGCGTCGAGGTCACGCTGTTTCGCGCGCTCGACCACCTGCCCGTCGAGCACCTTCACGTGTGCGTCGACGCGGAACTCGTCCATACATCGGCTATCGCTCCGCCCCCGTTATCCGTTCCGATTCGGCGCGAACGCTTTTACCCCGCCGCCGCAACCGAACGGCTATGTGGGAGTGTGCTATCGCAGGGTGTGAACACAGCACCGAAGACGTCGAGGAGCTTCTTGTCCATCAGGCGGAGGCCCACGACCGACACCAGTGTGCCATCTGTGGAACCGTGCTACCGGACGGCTACTTCGCCATCAGACACGCCTTCTCGGAGCATTCCCGTGCGGAGTATCTCCGGAACTACGAGGCCGACACTGACGACATCCGCCTCAGGGAGAAGGTGCTCAAAGAGATCGAAGCGGAGGCAGATATCGAAGCGGTCGTCCAGCGGCTCGGCAGCAATCCGACGGAGAAATCAAACGCGTAGCGGCTGCTATCGCTCTTCGGAGTCCAGCACGCGGATCTGGTCGCCCCGAACCGTCACCGGAATCGGAACCGTCGCCTCGTACAGCTCGACCGTCACCTGGTCTTTCCCTTCGTCGATGCGCTGTACCTGTGCCTTCTCGCCTTTGAACGGCCCGGCGATGAGCTCGACGATGTCGCCCTCCGCGATGCCTTCCACGTCCGGTTTCGGGCTGAGGAAATGCTCGACCTCGGCGATAGAGGACTCGCCGGGAACGAAACTCCGGGCGTGGGGGATGTCTTCGAGTGCACGCTCGATGGCGGCCGAGCCGTCGGCTTCGACCATCACGTAGCTGGTGAGTGAATCCGGCGCCAGCGCGGCGTGGATGTCATCTTCCTCACGGGTGATGATCATGTCTGCGACGGTACGCTCCTGACTTGCGGTGGTTTTGACGGCGTAAACTGGCATCACGAACCCCCCGGGATGAAGGTCATGACGGCGAAGATGAGAAAGCCCATGAGGCCAACGAGCAGGATGCCGAGTCCGGCGATGGTCGACACCTTCGAGAACTCGTCCCAGGACGGCGTACTTGCGAGTTTGAGTACGCGGATGTAGGACGTGAGGTCGGTCGGCGTGTTCATACTCCTCAGTTCCGTCTCAGGGGTTTTCTACCTGTTGGTTGAAAAGGGCGGCCGCGTTACTCCACGTAGTCGATATCGTCGCCGGATTCGGCGACTTCGCGCTCCTCTTCGGCCTCGCTTTTGCCGTATATCTGCGGACTTTCGACGCCGGTGACGACGATCATCGTCTCCATTTTGCCGTCGAACTCCTTGTCGACGGAGGCGCCCCAGATGATGCGGGCGTCGGGGTCGATGCGGTCGTAAATCTCCTCGACGACGCCTTCCGCCTCCTCGATGGACATGTCGGGGCCACCGACCACGTTGACGAGGGCGCTGTTGGCGCCGTCGAACTCGACGTCGAGAAGCGGCGACCGAAGCGCAGAGCGGATGGAGTCCTGGGCCTTGTTCTCCGAATCGCTCTCTCCGAGACCGATCATGGCGACGCCGCCGTTTTCCATGATGGTCTTCACGTCGGCGAAGTCGACGTTGACCAGGCCTGGCTTCGTAATCAGTTCGGTCATGCCCTTGACCGACCGCATGAGGACGCGGTCACAGATTTTGAAGGCATCCTGCAGCGGCATGTTCGGTGCGTAATCGAGGAGCCGGTCGTTCGGGATGACGATGACGGTGTCAGCGACGGCTCGGAGCCGTTCGAGGCCGGCATCGGCGTTGGCACGGCGGC
The DNA here is from genome assembly GCF_047616845.1 of Natronomonas sp. Taxonomy (GTDB): domain Archaea; phylum Halobacteriota; class Halobacteria; order Halobacteriales; family Haloarculaceae; genus Natronomonas. Next base: position 10,529 of record NZ_JBLGBY010000016.1, read on the forward strand.
GCTCGCCTTCCGCCGTGAACGGAATCGTGACGATAGCGATGGTCAGGGCATCTTGGTCTTGGGCGGCCTGGGCGACGACGGGCGCCGACCCGGTGCCGGTACCGCCGCCGAGGCCGGCCGTGATGAACACCATATCAGAGTCGTCGATAGAGTTCGTGATGTCCTCGATGTTTTCCTGGGCGGCCTCCTCGCCGATTTTGGGCACGGAGCCTGCGCCGCGGCCGCCGGTTCGCTGGCGGCCGATGAGGATTTTCTCGTCGGCGTCGACCTCGGTTGCGAGGTGCTGGGCGTCGGTGTTCGCGGCGACGAGCTTCGCGCCGTGGATGCCGGCCTCGGCCATCCGGGTGACGGTGTTCCCGCCCGCGCCGCCACAGCCGACGACGGTGATCTTCGTTTCGAGGTCTTTGACGACGCTCGCCAGTTCCTCGTCGGTCATCGTTCCCGACCCTTTCACGTCTGCGTCGGTGGCAGTACCGCCGTCTGTGGCGCCATTACCATCGGTGGACGCCGGCTCCCCAGCCGGCGCTTCCCCATCCTCTTCGGCTTCGCCGATAGCGTCCTCGATAATCGAGTCCATTATGCCTGCCGATGTTGCGCACGCGGATAAAGTATCTTTCCCCGTGTCTGACGCACGGCATACGGTTTCCGGTCGTTTCAGCCGTCGATTCGCAGATCCGAGATAAACCATAAACCACGATATAAAAACAGCCCCGTTCAGAACGGGAAGCGACGCTCGCGCGCGCTCCGCACGTCGTCGGGCGTGACGGTCTCGCCGCGCACCTCGACGGACTCGCCGGCCGAGAGCCTGCCGAAGGCTGGGCCTTCCTCGACGCCCGCCTCGCGAGCCAGGTCGGGGTCGAACGCCTCGCGGCGAGCGACGACCGCCTCGTCGCCGACCTCGACGGTGTCGTATTTCGCTTCCAGCACGGCAGCGAGGTCGTTGACGATGTCCCGGTAGTCGCCGGCCGATGCCAGCGCGACCCGGTCGCCGACGAGCGAGGCGCCTTCAAGGGTTTCGTAGGCCAGCACGTCGGCGGCGATGGCGTCGGCGGCGTCACTGTTGATGCCGTTCGCCTCCTCCAGCAGCTCCTCGGGGGCTTCCTCAACGACGAACCCACCCTCGTGTTCCGTGGCGGGGTCGCCGAACCGGAGGCCTTCATCGACGGTCGACAGTTCGCCTTCGAGCTGTTCGACGAGTTCGAGATCGACGCCCGTCGTCTCACGGAGCCATGTTTCGGAGACGGTCTCGAAGCCGAGTTCGTCGATGACACCTCCGAGGTCGGGATGGCCGCCATCGATGAGGGCGTACTTCGTCCCGCTCGCACGGAACGCCTTGGTGAGTACCGCCCACGAGTCGGTCGGGTCGCCCATCTCTTCGAGCGCCCAGTTGGCGGCGATGTGGCCGACGCCCCAGTCGGTCTCCGTTAGGATGCGGTCGAATCGGGGGGCGTAGTGGTTACCGCCGAAGCCGACGACGGCCCGGTCTGCGGTCGGATTGACGCCTCGGAGGTCGAGAATCGACCGCGCGACAGCCTCGGCGCCTGCCGGGTCGGCCCACTGCTCTTCGTCGCTGCCCAACTCGACGAAAAGCGACGGACAGCCCACGGTACTCGGGCCGTGGTGGGTGCATTCGACGCCGGTGTCGTAGCGGTCGGGGGCATGGTCGTCGAAGGCGTGTCGAACCACCTTGAGTGCGTTCGGTGCGGCCCGTGCGAGCGACCCCTCGCCACCCCCGTATTCGGCCGGCCCGAAGTTCCCGGTCGCGTGGGCGGTCAAGAGTGGGCCGGTATCCCCGGAGTGCCGGGAGGCGAATACGAGCATCTCCGGGTCGTCGAAGGCAGCCGCGACGCCGTCGAGGTGTAGATGCAGGTCATCGAACGTCCGCAGTTCGATGCCGTCCGTCCGGTAGTAGGTGCCGCCACCCTTGCCGTCGGCGCGAGTGTCGTCTTCGTGTTCCGTCCACGAGGCCAGTTCCAGCAGGTGTTCGCCAACGTGCTCCGAGGCAGAATCCGCCCGAGAGACGACGACCGCTAACATACCCGATTCTGTGCTCGCGGCGTCAAAGCCCCTCCGATACGGCGAGACGAAAGGATGAGGGAGCTGAATCCGGTATATGGTTCCGTGCAAGACGGACTCGAACGCGGCCTCGAATGGCTGAAACGCCCGCTACTATACGTGATGGGCGTCAGCTACGCCGTCGCGGGCGTGTTACATTTCGTCGTCCCGGAGCTGTACGCACAGATCATTCCGCCGTTCCTCCCTTTCCCGCTGGTGCTGGTGTACCTCTCGGGCATCGCCGAGATGGCACTCGGAATCGGGGTCATGGTACCGCGAACGCGCCGGCTCGCCGCTTGGGGGCTCATCGCGCTCTTGCTCGCCATCTTCCCTGCGAACATCTACATGGCAACCAACGGCGTGGTCGTCGAGGGCGCCGGAATGGTTCTCGACCCCTCGCCTGCCGAACGGTGGGGGCGACTCCCGTTGCAGGGCGTGCTCATGCTCTGGGCGTGGTGGTACACGCGCTCGCCGCCGGCCGACTCCTTATAAAGCCGTCACCGCTGGCCGCTCCTTGCCTCGAATCGATGGGCGGCGTCTTTTCGTTCACCGCGGCCAGTCCCGAATTTCACAAATTATGCAGCGCACGCTCCCTGCCTCGCCACGATAACTCGATAACTTGACGAGGGGAGAAGACACGACGATTCGAAGCCGCAGAACCTATCGAGATTCCGAACTTCGACCACGGTATTCGAGAAGCCTTGACCCACGAGGGTTCACCTGTAACACGCGGCGACAGAGTGGATGCTCACAATCGAGATCAACGGCGAATCACTGACATCACCGAGATTCTCGAGGCCAACCACTTTCTCCACGTTGAGACCGATGCCGTGGACGTTCTCGCCGTGTAGGCGATGAACGACTGCGAGACTCCCCGGCAACGCTACATCGGCCAAATCCCACCGCCCTCGAAACCCATCCAGAGTTGGTCGAAGAGAACACGGCCGTTGCCGGCGACTTCAACTGGAACATTACGTGGGACGAGTCACCGAACAGTCAGCTCTGTGGCGACTTCGGCGATGTGCGCGGGATATTAAACGAGATCGGACTGTGCAGCGCGTACCACGCGATGCGTGGTAACGTGTTTGGTGACGAGACAGAGGCGACGTTCTACATGCACAAGAAGGAGGAACGGCCCTACCACATCGACTACGCGTTCGTGCCCCAACGGCAGATTGAATCAGATGTGGAGGTCACAGTTGGCAGGTACGACGACTGGATCGACGCAAGCGATCACGTACCGCTGTTGGTGACGATCTAAGACCGGTCGCTCATCGAACGCCGAACGCGGGGTGATAGGACGCATCGCGGGCGTCCACCAGCAGGTACCGCGAGTTACCGACAGTGGCCTTGTCCGTCCACGTGTCGGGGTCGGTGTTGACCTGCGCCCCCGGATGTCTCCCCATGTCGCCCGCGTCCAGACCGCCGCCGAGCAGGTCACCTCGCTCCTCGTCGGTGAGGCAGGCGACCACGTCCTCGTAGTCCTCGATCTCGTCGATCATATGTTCGCCCTCCAGTTCGGACATCGACGCCGAGAAGAGGGCCTTGGCGAGCCGCTCATCGCCGGGATCCAGCTCCCTCTCGAACAGCGACTCGTAGAACTCGCCTACGGTGTCGGAGACCATTGTCGACTCGTCGATACAGCCATCCACTTCGTGTCGCCGCAAGACGTGCCCGGTCTCTCGGAGAAGCGGAAGAGCATTGCCGCCATCGCCGCCGTGAATCACCAACGAGGGAATGGCGTTGCCGTCCTCGGGCTCGGCGAGCCGCCAGACGACCACGTCGCCGGTCTCGCCGCCGAATGAGCGGTTGCACCGCCCGCCGGATTGGACGATGTTGGGTATGGGCGCGTAGTCGCGGAACACGGTGTCGAAGCTCACGTCCACGCCTGCCTCGACGACGCTCGTGGAGACGAGGACGACCGACTCGTCGCTGTCGAGGAGCGGGACGGTGTCGTCCTCGTCGCCCGCCTCGTCGTCGTAGAGTGTGTCGATGAGCAGCTTGCGGTCGTCGGGGCGCACGTCGCCAGAGAGGAACGCGTAGACGGTGGCGGCGTCCTGCTCGGCCACGGCGTCGAGTGCGAGGCGCCGAAGTTCGACGGGGCTCGGCAACTCGCCGGTCTCGTCCACATAGTCGTGGAGGAGGCGGCCAAGTTCGACCGGTGCGTTCTCTGCCACACTCTCCATCGGCGTGACGTACTGGTAGAGTTCTTCGGCGCTCGCCCGCGTGTTACAGACGGCGAGGACGTCCCGTCCATCTCCTGCTGCCTCGGCCATCCGACCACCCGCGGTGGGGTAGTCAAGCGTCGTGTACTCGTCACCCAGATCCGTCCGGACGGTGTCGTGCAGTCGGTAGGTGACTCTGGGGTGATCGGCGAGAAAGTCCGTGTACTGGTCGGTCTCGTCGGTGAGTTCTCGCGTGTCGAGTTCGTCGGAACCGTACTCGACGAGGCCGGGCTGCGTGGCCGTCATCAGGATCACGGTGACGTCGTAGGTGTCGACGAGCAGCTCGACAAGCGCCGGGACAATCTGCCACCAGTCTTCGGGGATTGCCTGTGGCTCGTCGATCACGACGACGGATTCGCGGAGGGACGGCACGCGGGTCGCCTGCCGCGCGGTCGGGGCGGCGAGCGATTCGAAGAGTTGGACGGTGGTGGTGAGGGTGAGGCCGCTCAGCCACGACTCCGCGTGCAGGGCACCCGGCGAGCGACCGATGTCGGCATCGGTGTAGTGGTCGCCGAGTCCGGTGTAGGTGTTCGAGAGGTGGTGATGGAGGGTGAACGCCCGGCTGTACGGGCTGACGCCGAAGACAGACTGAATCTCGCTCGCGGTCTGGTCGAGGATGCTCGTGTACGGGAGGACGTACACCAGTCGACTGTCGTTGATATCGGCCGCCCGGAGGCCAGCCGAGAGCCCGGCGTACGTCTTGCCGAATCCGGTCGGAAGTGTGATCAGTCCGACATCGTCGGACTCGACGAGAGCCTCGACGTTCTCTGTCGCGTTCCGTCTAGCTCGGTCGCGGAGACAGTTGAGATCCGCCAGCACGCCCTCTCCCTCGTCGAGGTCGTCGACGTGCCGGTCGATGGCTTCTCGGTCGGGGAGCGTCCCGCCGAGGTCGCGGTCTTCGATCCCGCTCGCAGCGGTCTGATCGGCGAACTTGAGTGCCGTCCAGAGCCGAACCACGTCTCCGTAGTAGCCAGATCCGGGGGCTCCATTACTCATCCGGGCGAAGTACACCAGATGGTCGTGGGCGTCGTCGACTGGTTCCGTACGGTCGTCGTGCCACTCGCGGAAGTCTTCCCACGATCCTTCTCCGCCGTTCGCCGCGCGGATGATGCGGTCAGCCCGTTCGGGTACCTCGTCGCCGATGTCGTCGAACTGCTCGCCGACGCGCTCGTACGTCTCTTGGACTTCGACGGTGGTTCGACCGTAGCTCCCCGCCAACTTGGACGGCTCCGGTGGCGACCGCGTGTCGTGGTGGCCCGCGACTACGAGCGTGGCCACCTCGGCCGCGTGATCGCCGACCTCGTCGCGGCACTCCAGTAGACAGTACAGGGTGACGAGAGCACTCGGGAAGGCGTGGTACCGATACTCGTCGGAGTGCTGGAAGGGCTGGTCGCGGAGGTGCTTCTGTGCCCAGCGGGTCAGCTTGGCGAAGTCATGGGTGAGACCGATCACTTTCGCGACCGGCTCTGCCGGCGTGCCGTCGGCCAGCGTCTGCCCGCGGCAGGCCTCAACCATCCGGTCGGCCACCGTCCGGAGGTGTCCATCGTCGTCGAACCGGCCTCCTTCGCCGATGAGGAGCGTTGGCTCGCCGTCGTCGGTCTTGGCCGGGTGCGAGATGTACTGCTCGAAGGTCATGGTTCGCGTGTCAGTAGAAGACGACTTCGTGGTCGCCGACCGCGTGCGTCCGCGACGCGTCTACCGGGAGGCGGTCGTCGCCAGTCGCGTACGTTATGTTGCCGAATTCGGTAGTCCGCCGCCCACCGTCGATCATCTCCATGGAGAGCGGTGCCCGCTCGCGCTTGACCGTGACGCCGGGTCTGGGAACGACCGCGCAGTCGTCGTACGTGGCGGAGTCGACGGCGTCCGTGGTGGCGGATTCGACCGTATGAGTGTCCACGTTTCGGATATCGGCTATGCACTCGGAGAGGCCGAGTGCCGGCGAGTAATGGTACCGGGAAGCCTCGAGACGTTCCCGCAGTTCGTCGTGGACGTCCTCGTCGGCGAGAGCGACGTAGATGCGATATACTGGATCGACGAGCATCTCGTAGGTGTCGCGCTGCCGGTCGTACCTCACGTAAGACTCGGGCGTCAGCATCTCTGTCGACTTCGTGTAGTGCTTCTCTTCTGGGAGGTACTGGATGGCGTCGTCGGCCTTAGTGTTGACCGTCGTGACCCCCATCGTGTACGTGTGGGGCAGCCTCTTCGGGACAACCGCGAGCGCGGACGACGACGGCGAGAACAGGTCGTAGTAGCTGTCGCGGGGCATCCCCATGATCCCCGCGAGCAGGCCAGCGACGGTCGTCCGCGGCGGGACGCAGTAGCTGGGCTTGGCGCTGTTGTTGCCCACCTTCCGGAAGTGGGCGAAGTCGGCGGTCACGTCGAATCCGATGCAGGTGTTGGGGACGAACCAAGCGGTCGGCGAATCGCCGCCATCGGACGCGTAGTCGGTGAGGTCTTGTTGCGTCATATGTGGAGAGGTGAGGCGGCGGTGTCAGTTCGTGTACCGCTCGTACACGTCGTAGGCGTCGACCGAGCCGTCGCCGAGAGCGTCCTCGAGGGCGGCGTAGAAGGCCTCGCGGTCGCCCGTCTCGCCGTCGGGGAGCGCGAAGTCCACCGCGCTGTCGGCGGTGACGTGGACAGTTTCGACCCGGGCCTCGTTGTCGGCGAGCGCGGTCACGAGTTCCGCGACGTCGAGGTGGAAGTCATCCGTCCCCCGGAGCTCGTCCTCGGGCAGGTCGCTGGCCACGCCGATGCGATCGTTGAGCCGGCCGATTTCGAACCCATCTCGCTCGTACTCGACGCGGACGTAGAGGCGGGGCTGCTGTCCCGCCTTCGACCGCGTGACGGTCTGGTTCTTCAGTGCTCGCCAGCAGAGCGTATCGAGCCGCTCGACGTCCTCTTCGGTGAGGCGGGTGTCGGCTGCGGCGTTGTCGTTGATTCTGCCGCCGAACCCGATGACGCCGTAGCTGATGCGGTTGTCCGTGGCGAACGTGCCCTGATCCTTCTTGCCATCCTCCTCGTCGTCGTCCTCATTTGCGATGACGGTGGCGAGCTGCTTGGACTCGGTGTTGCGGGCGACCTCGTGGTAGCTGCGGCCGTGGTTGAACTGCACCGGCCCCTCGAACTGGTCGGGGAGATCTTCGGCCAGCTCCGTGTCCAGCGAGATGGTGGCCCCGAAGTACCGGACGTCTGCGGCGGTCTCCACGAACGCCTCGAGGAGTTCTTCAGGCTCGGCCTCGTCAGTGCTGACGCCCATCTCCTCCTCGACGGCGTCGTACATCTCCTCGCGGGTCAGCACGTCGTCGTTCGGGTTGGCGATCAGCACGACGTGGCCGTCCTCCACGAGCTGGTCGCGGAGGTACCGCTTGAGCCGCACGTCGGTGACGACGCACTGCCCGGTAACGGGGTCGATGCGCGGCTCGTTGTCGGCGGTGAGTGGGTCGCCGTTGGGGTTGGTGTCCTTGGCGTCGATTACGAAGGCGATTTCGGAGCGGTTCTGGATCGTATCGTCGTCAGTGTCAGTCATCGTTGGTGTTGTGTCTGGTTGATCGGAGGGGTCAGTCGTCAGTCTGTGCCTCGGCTGCTGCCGCTTCGGCCTCGTCCTCGTCTGCGTCGTCGAGCGTGGTGTCGTTCTTGCCGTACGTGAGGCCGAGACCGTAGTGCATCCGGAGGTCGTCGGTCGAGAGCGACCACTCCTCCGGAATCCGTCGGTTCACGATGTCGTTCAGCCGCGTGATGTAGCGGTCGTTCATCAGCATCCCCGCGCTCTCATCGTTGTCCGAATAGTGGGCGTTCTTTTCCAGCACCTTGCCGAGCGTGGTGGAGATGCGCCGCCGCGTCATCGCGTCGATGGGATGCTGGCGGATGACGGTGCGGGAGATGCCGTTCCGGCTCTGGTAGGCGGCCACGCGGCCGATCAGAGCGCCGAGGAGGAACGCCGCGCGGCGCTCCTCATCCTCTGCGAGGGCGGAATGGCTGTCGATGAACTGTTCGAGTCGGTCGTCTCTGTCGCTGAAGTCGATCGTGTCGCTCATGGTTTCAGTGCTTGCTGGGATGGTTCGTGGGTCGTCCGATGAGGCGTCGCCGAGGACGCCCGCGCGGGCGAGTGCCTGCATCTGGACGTACTGGCGGGTGAGCAGCGACTCTGGCAGTTCGTTGCCGTCCTCGAACGCGCTGCGCTGTTCGCTGATCAGGCGGGTGACGTACTGTGTGAGGAGCCAGTCCGGATCGATCTGGCCGTCGGACGCGAGGGCGGTACTCGTCGCCTCCGCGCGGAGGTCGGTCGTGCCGTGGTCGTCTCTGTCTTCATCCGTGCTCTGGTGGCGGAAGGTGCTCTGGAAGTACCCCCCGGTGAGGACGCCGGTGACGACCGGTGCGTTCCTCCGCAGGTACTTGCTGCCCCGCTCGTCTCCGTCGTCCGTCAGCCGGCCGTAGGGTGGCGACGGGAACAGGGGCGGACTGTCGCCGTCGGGATCGACAAGGCCATCCTTCAGGACGTTTGTGTGTGCCCGCTTGATGGAGCGGATCCGATCCGAATCCACGCACGGCTCCTCCTCGATGAACTTGCGCTTGTTCCCCGGCGTGTAGGCGGCTACGTAGTGAATCTGGAGGTCGTCGTACAGCGGATTGACGGGATCGGTGGCCGCGTCCTTGATGACGCCGACGACCGCCCCGCTGTTGTCGGCGGCGTCCATTGCCAACTCGTACAGCGCGACCGCCTGCTCGACCGTCGGCTCGGGGACGTACGGGACGTAGTACGCCGCCGTGTCCTCGCCGAGAATCTGGACGAAGTTCTCCAGTAGCGGCACGCTCCCCGACGACACGGCGAACGCGGCCTCGGTGGTGAGCGGGCGCTGCTGCCAGCTCTCGTCAACCACGAGGTTGGGGAACTTCTCGGCCATCTTCCCCTTGTACCGCTGTAGCGGGGAGTCACTCAACCCGAACACCTCGCCGGTGTCTCCGGTTATGAGTCCCCAACCGTCGCCGGACGCGTCGTCAGCCTCGGAGTACGACCGCATCCGCTTTTCGATCCATCTGTAGCGCATCGCTTCGTTCAGCACCTCCACCTCGCCCGGATAGACGTATCCGTCGGTGCCAGGGAGATTCAGGCGCACGGAGAGGACGCCGCTGAACTCGTCTCCGAAGCTCTTGCGGATGGCATCCACGACACCGTCCTCGATGCTGGCCATCAACTCGCCGTCTTCTCCGACATCTCTGAGGCCTTCGAGGATCCATCCGTCGTCGTGATCACCGGCCACGTCGGCGACGGAGTCGGACGCCGCCCAGCGGTCGAACAGCTGTTTGGCGTACTTCTCACACTTCTCTCTTGTCTCCTCGCGCGTCAAGGATAGACCCGAGACATCATGTGCCAAGGACATATTGTGACCGGCCGCCCGACTGCCTTGTCGGCTGAATCCGACGCGGAGCATCTTCTCGTGATCGAGCGACTCGGCGACGAACGGGGACACGTCGTCGTCCGGCCGCTCGTCCAACTCGCCGGCCTCGCCGAGAGTCGGACTGTCGCCCGTGAGGTCGACGAGAACGCTAAACAGACCGACCTCCTGCTCGTAGTAACCGGAGCGCGACTCGTGGGTCATCCGCTCGACGTACCGGTCGTCGATCGGCACGTCGTACTGCTTCGCCGTGTTCAGCGCGTGGAGCTTCCCGTAGAGATACGCGATGTCGTACAGCGATGCCATCGGACGGTCAAGGAGAATTTCCTCGATGTCGTCCACGTCCTCGCTGGCGTCGAGAGCGATCTCACTCATCGTCTTCCTGTCGCTTGTTGAGAAAGCCGAAGCCGAGTGGCGTCCGGCGGCCGATGCCGACGTCCAAGGCGAGGTTGAGGTGCCGGCGGTGGTGGTCGTCGCGGACGCGGTACGGGAACCGCCACTTCGACACCAGCACTGTCCACTCCACATCACTCGACAGCTGGACGTCGAGCCAGAGCTTCTTGATCATCTCATACGACTCGAACAGCGGCGCGTCGACCTCCTTCGGCCCCGGGTCGCCATTCGGCATAAACCGGTCGTGGTTGCGCTGGAGCTGCGTCTCCACGTGGTCGAAGAACGCCTCCATCCCGTGTTCCGGCCGCCAAAACGTCTCGTCGTCGTGCGCTTCGGGGTCGTCGAGGTACTGCGGCGGCGTGACAGCATATACGCCGGTCGCGGTCTCGAGGATGCCCTCCGCGCCCGGCGGACCGACATCGGGATCAAGCGCCCGCGTGTCCGTCACGTGGAACGGCATCGACCCCGCGTGTACCTCGTGGTTTTCGAGAAGGTCGGCGACGATGTGCGCCAACTGCTCCTCGCGGGGAGAGGCGACCAGCAATTGGCGCTCGTCGCCCTCCGCCAGATCACCCCATGGGAAGGGGTTGGAGAACGAGAACCCGGGTGTCTCCGCGCCGTGTTCGTCGTACGGAGTGTCGCGGAGTGCATCCCAAAGGCGCGTCCGGAGCCGGCCGTGGTACTCCGGGTCGTAGGCCGCGTCCATCTCTGCCTCTAAGTCGATTAGCACTCTCATCGCATCACTTCCATCACCACAGCGCCTCTACCACAGTATAAGGGTGAAAGGGGCAGCCTGTTGCTCCCCGAGGTTTCGGGCAGGTGAGAGAACACAGCTCCAATCCACATCCCACTATTGTAATGCTTGGGTATAGAGGTTATAAGACGCCGAATGAGAGCAAAACGCGTTTTACGCGTCCCCGACATATGGGAGTGAACGGCAGCGGCAGAAACATCGGAAACAACACCCCGACGCCCGAGAGCCAGAGCCACGACCACTCGACTGTATGGCGGATGACGACCTTCCCGACCCCCCACGACATCGAGACCGCCCTCGTCAGGGTCTACCTCTTCCACCAACTTCCCGGAAACGCCATCGACGCCATCCTCGACCGGATGGAAGAAAACCCCGATGAGGCCGCTGCCTTCGGCTTCGAGGACATCCCGGACACGCACGGGGCGGGCGACGTGCCCGACCAGTCACGGCTGTCACGCGCGAAGGACGGCGACCGCCTCGATCCCGCCGAGTGCGAGAACAACAAGCCACACGGCGATACATTCAGCCACCACCCGAACAGGCTCCACCCCACCAACTTCGTCCGGATGCACGATAGGCTGGTCGAACAGATCTTCGGGAAGCTCAAGAAGTTCGTCGAGTCCGACCGTCCGGCGAAGATCGGCGTCGACGGCACCGAGATACCCCTTCCGGGAGACCGCGAGAAGAGCGACCCCGTCGTCGAAGATATCGGCGAGACGTCCAGGGAACTCTCGGACGACGCGACCGGGCAGTTCGTCCACGGCGTGCAGGACGAGGACAGCGACGCGAAGTGCTACAAGTTCATCACGCTGAACATCGTCGGCCAACGCTTTCGGATTCCACTCGTGGTGCGTTCGGTTGCAAAAGGGGTTCCCCGAGTCGTCCTCGTTCGCGAGCTATACTGGCGGGCACGGGAGATCCTGTCCATCGAGGAGGCGTATCTCGACGCGGAGTTCTACAGCGCGGGCGTGCTGTGGTCGCTCAACGAGACTCCATCGAAGTACGTGATGTCTGCCCCGAAGCGTGACAGGCTCAAGCGATTCGAGAAGCGTATGGACGATGACGTGTCAAGCAAGATCACGGTGTCTTCGGCCGGTCGAAGGACTTGGCAAGACCTACGAGACGAACATCGTGGCGATGCCCAGCAACCAGAACCCGGACAAGACTGCGATGTTCGCGACGAACAAGGACGTACGTGACGAGATCGGTCTTGACCGTGGGCCGTAGCGGCGATGGAAGAGTACAGCAAGCGGGGTGAACAGGAGAAGTGCTACGAGATCGTGAAGATGTTCCTCGCGCCGACGCAGTCTAAGAACCTCTGACTGCACCTGTTCTACTTCTGCTTCGCGTGCGTGGCTGCGATGTGGAAGCTGGCAGACTTCCGCGCAAAGAAGGACTTGGGTATCCCACTGGTAGGCGAGAAGGGACGGACGACGGACTCGGTAGTCGAGTCCGAGGAGTTCCTCGATACTGTTGAGGACTTCTTCCTTGAGCCGGGATAGCCGGTCTCTTCGTTCGGGTCAGCGAGGCCGGTAGCGGCGGTTCTCTTTTCTGAGCGAAAATTGAGAGATCGGTCACGTCAGACGACTTCTCAAAAACTCAGGTATTTTACGAGTGGATGAGTTGTGAACCGAACTCGATAGTTTCAGGAACGTCATAAAGAGGGTGGAACTGGGCGATCTAGCCGTAAATTCGGAATCGCCATTCACCGCGATTTCTTATCGCTGTATACGATTTATGCCGACTTCGGGAACGCTTTTGCCCGAGGCCGGAGTCGGGCCGGATATGCAGGTTTACGGCCTCATCGGCGACCCGGTTGGGCATTCGGTGTCGCCACCGATGCACGAGGCGGCCTACGAGCAACTCGATATCGACGCCCGCTACGTGACGTTCGAACCCTCCGAGCAGTCGCTCGGCATGGCGCTTGACGGTGCGAGCGCGCTCGGCATCCGGGGGCTGAACGTCACCATCCCGTTCAAGGAATCGGTGCTCCCGTTCGTCGATGCCGACCCACTCGCAGAGCGCATCGGAGCGGTGAACACCATCGATTTCTCCGGTGAGCCGACGGGCCACAACACCGACGCCGCGGGCGTCACGCGCGCCTTCGACCATCACGGGGTGTCGCTTTCCGGCACCGCTGTCATCGTCGGGGCCGGTGGCGCTGGACGGGCGGCCGCCTTCGCGCTCGCCGACGAGGGGATGACAGTCCACATCGCAAACCGAACGGTGTCGCGAGCGGGGTCGCTGGCCGAGGATGTCCCTTCGGCGACGGCACACGGCCTCGATGACCTGGACTCGCTGCTTTCGGACGCCGACGTGCTCGTCAATGCCACGAGCGTCGGCATGGAGTCCGACGAGACGCCCGTTCCGAAATCAGCGCTTCATTCCGACCTCGCGGTGTTGGATGCCGTCTACAAGCCACTGGAGACCAGACTGCTTCGGGACGCCGACGCGGTCGGAGCGACGACCATCGACGGCGCTTGGATGCTGTTGTTTCAGGGCGTGGAGGCGTTCGAACTCTGGACGGGCCGCGAAGCACCGGTCGAAACGATGAATTCAGCTCTCCGGGCGGCGCTGTGAGACGCTCGCGGTTGTTGTCGCGGTTGGCCGGGTTTAAGTAGAAGCCGATTCTCCCATCGGTTATATGAGTGTATTCAAGATGATCCGAGCCGTATTCGGCCTCGAAAGCTCCGAAAGCAAATCGGAGACGGAAGTCGAAGTCGAACGAGAGCAGGACGACGAGGAGATTCAAGAGGAATCCGCCGCCGCAGGCACCGACGCGTCGGCCTCGACCGGTTCGATGACCGAGGAGCCGCCGCGCGACGAGGAAATTGCGACCGAACCCGCCGAGAGCGGCACCGATGTGAGCAACCACAGCGGCACCGACAACGTGGCCGCGGAACCGGCCGAAGCCGCCGGCCCTGTTCCCGAAGAGCCCGAGGACGGGCACGTCCCTATCGAGAACGTCAGCGGTATCGGCCCCGCCTACGCGAAACGTCTCAACGAAGCCGGCATCGAGACGGTCAACAACCTCCTTGACGTCGACCCGGAAGAGCTTGCGGGTCGCACCGAGCTCTCCGAGAAGCGGATCACCCGCTGGCAGGAGCGCGCCGAAGAGGTATAGACCGCAAAGCGGTTATCGTTCGGGCGCGTTCTTCTTCGACAATGCGAGTCGCCACCGACCGGGAAGCCTTCCGCGCGACGGCAGCCGAGGCGCCGGCCGACGCGCGGGTACCGGTCGAACTCCGCATTCGCGTCGCCGACCCCTTCGATGCGTACCGGCGAGCGCGGCGCGGTGACGGTGGCGACGTGTTTCTTGAAACCACCGGCGGACAGCCCGGCTGGGGGTATTTCGCGACCGACCCAATCGAGCGTGTCACCGTGTCGGCCGAGGCGACGCCGATCGACGACGGCGCGCCATCGCTTGAGACGCTGGACACCGTCCTCGCCTCGGAGACGCTGGAACGCGGCGACTGCGACGTGCCGTATCCCTGTGGCGTGTTCGGCTGGCTCTCTTACGATGTCGCGCGAGAACTGGAGGCGCTGCCGGACGAAACGGTCGATGACCGTGGGCTTCCACGGTTCCAGGCCGCAAAGTACGACCGCGTCGTCGCGTGGGAGGAGCCACGGACGAACGAGGCGACGCTTCGGGTGACCGCCTGCCCGCGCCTCGACGAGCACGAATCCGCCGACGTCGCTTACGAATGGGGCGTCTCCAACGCTCGCGAATTAATCGCTCGGGCTGTCGCTGGCGACCGTTCGGTCGGTCGTGGCGCCACCGAGACGCAGGCGACGTTCGACTCAGATTGCTCTCGGGCCGAATTCGCCGACCGCGTCCGCCGGGTCAAAGAATACATCCGCGAGGGCGACACCTTCCAGGCGAATGTCTCCCAGCGGCTCTCGGCGCCGGCGACCGTCCACCCGGTCGAGGCTTTCGCCGCACTCCGGCGTGTGAACCCTGCTCCGTACTCCGCGCTCGTGGAGTTCCCGGGTGTCGACCTCGTGAGCGCAAGCCCGGAACTGCTCCTCGATGTCGAGGGTGACCGACTGTTGACCGAACCCATCGCCGGCACGCGGCCCCGCGGCGGCACCCCCGAAGATGACGAGGCGCTCGAAGCCGACCTCCGCTCCGACGAGAAGGAACGTGCCGAACACGCCATGCTCGTCGACCTCGAACGCAACGATCTCGGAAAAGTAAGCGAGTACGGCTCGGTCGACGTTCGGGAGTACCGCCGCGTCGACCGCTACTCGGAGGTAATGCACCTCGTGAGCCTCATCGAGGGCACGCGCCACACGGATTGTTCGCTTGCGGACGCCGTCGCCGCGGTCTTCCCGGGCGGCACCATCACCGGCGCTCCGAAACCCCGAACCATGGAGATCATCGACGAGGTCGAGGCTACGCGCCGGGGCCCCTACACGGGCGCAATCGGCGCATTCGGCTTCGACGACCGGGCGACGCTCAACATCGTCATCCGCACGCTCGTCCGCCACGGCGAACGGTACGATTTGCGCGTCGGCGCCGGCATCGTCCACGACTCCGACCCCGACCGCGAGTACGAGGAGACGCTCGACAAGGGGCGGGCGCTCATCAACGCCATCGACGCCGCGCTCGACGAGCACGCGACGTTCACACTGGAGGCCGCTGACTGATGTCACGACCCACAATACTCGTCATCGACAACTACGACTCGTTCGTCTACAACCTCGTCCAGTACGTCGGCGCCCACGCGGACGTTGTGGTAAAACGCAACGACGAGATCGATGTCGAGGGCATCCGAACGCTCGACCCGGATGGCATCGTCGTCTCGCCCGGGCCAGGAACGCCCGAGGAAGCCGGAGTCTCGATGGCTCTCTTCGAAGCGCTCGATTACCCGACGTTCGGTGTCTGTCTCGGCCACCAGGCGCTGTGTGCCGCAAACGGGGCCTCGGTGGGACACGCGCCGGAGGTCGTCCACGGCAAACCCTCGACCGTCTCCCACGACGGCGAGGGGCTATTCGAATCGCTGCCCGACCGCTTCGAGGTGGGTCGATACCACTCACTGGCCGTCGAGCGTTCCGACCTCCCCGAGTCGCTCGTCGAAACGGCCCACACCGAAGACGAGGGCGCCGTCGTCATGGGTGTTCGACACCGCGAGAAACCCCACGTCGGCGTCCAGTTCCATCCGGAGAGCATCCTCACCGATACGGGTGAGCGCATGGTCGAAACGTTCTGTGCCCAATGCAGTACCACGTAAACGGCGAGCTCGTCGCTCGCGAGAACGCGACCGTCAGCGTCGACGACCGGGGATTCCGCTACGGCGATGCGGCCTTCGAGACCTGCCGCGCCTACGGCGGCGAGGTGTACCGCTGGCAGCGACACGCCGAGCGGCTCCAGCGGACGTGTGAGACGCTCGGAATGCCCGACGCGGTTCCCGATGACCTGGCGCTCCGCGTCGCCGAGACGCTGGATGCGAACGACCTCG
The DNA here is from genome assembly GCF_047616845.1 of Natronomonas sp. GTDB lineage: Archaea > Halobacteriota > Halobacteria > Halobacteriales > Haloarculaceae > Natronomonas. The sequence goes on from NZ_JBLGBY010000016.1 coordinate 26,811, forward strand.
AAGGTGCCTACGTCCGAACCTCGATCAGCCGGGGCGTCCAGCTGGGGAAACTGACGCCGGACGAAGATGTCGACCCGACCGTCGTCGTCTACGTCAGGCCGCTCCCTCGCGGCGGCGTCGACGGCGAACGCGTCTGGGACGACCCCGCAGTCGTCCAGTCGGTGAAGACCCGTCGGCCTCCTGATGCGGCGCTTCCGGCCGACGCCAAGACGCACAACTACCTCAACGGTATCCTCGCCAGGCTCGAACTCCGAACGGCGTCGAGCGACACCTACCAGCCGGACGAGGCGCTCATACGTGACACCGACGGCTACGTCGCCGAGGGGTCGACGAGCAATCTGTTCTTCGTCGACGACGGCGTGGTAAAAACGCCCGCCGAGGGGTCGCTTCTCCCTGGTATCACTCGCGAACTCGTCATCGAACTCGCCGAGAGCGAGGAGTTCCCCGTTGAAACGGGCCGGTACACGCTCGATAATGTCCGGAGCGCTGACGAGGCGTTCCTGACGAACACGACGTGGGAGTTACGACCCATCGAAACCGTCGATGGCATCGAACTCGGCGGCGGGCCGATGACGTCGCTGTTACAGCGGCTCTACGACGAACGCGTGGAGACGCGCTGCTACTAGGCGCCGTCGAAGCCGATTCGCCCCGAAGAGAGGTCACGGTCGCTTTTCGGCCCGAGGTGGTCAAACTTGTAGTCCTCGTCGGTCAGATACACGCCACCATCCCGCTCCTCCACGTCGACGGCCTCCAGATACGCACCTTCACAGGGGCCGTAGGTGCAGTGGCCCGAATCGACCTCGAAGGTCGCGCCGTGGCGGGTACACACGAGTTCGTCGTCGCGAAACTCGGCGCCGCTGCCCTTATCGATCCGCACGTCGCTCCAGTGTGGACAGTAGTTCCGCCAGGCGGCGACGCCGTCCTCGAGCCGAACCAAGAGCACCTCCTTCTCGTCGAATCCCTCACGTACCGTAAAGAGTACCGTCGAATCCGCGGAGACCTCCTCGGCGTCGACGATACGGTCGTCGTCCATATCCGGTGGATGGTGTCGGGCGGTTCAAGTCTTGCGTTCGGCGAAACGAACACGGCATTTCAAGTTCCGTGGTAACGATTATCGAGGTGAGCATCGAGCGTGACTACCCATGAGTCAAACTTCGAACGTCCCAGTTGAGGAAGGCGAGACGCATTATCTCGAAATCGAGGAACTCGGCGATGAAGGCGACGGCATCGGCTACATCGATGGATTCGTGGTTTTCGTGCCGGATACGGAACTCACCGAAACGGTCGACGTCGAACTCGAAACCGTCCGCGATTCCTTCGCCATCGGCGAAGTCGTCGAACGGTACGATTGACGCACCGCGATGACCCGATTCGAGATCGCGCCGGAGTGTCCACGTGAGCGTCGTTCACCGTAACGCGATACCGAGTATCGATGGTTCGTCGTTCGACACTGGACGATTAGCGCGTCTCGGTGCCGTCGAGGAGCTCCGATGTCTTGACGTCGCTTTCGGGCCCCCCGACCACGATGTCACCGACGCTCCCCGCATCGAGGACGACAGTGGCTCCCGCGACGATGGGCGCGACGAGTCCCGCCGCGACGACGCCGGCCTCGGTGAACGAGCCATTGACGACGACTTCGTCGCCCGGCGCGATGCCGTGTTCCTCGACGACGGTTTCGGCGGCACCGACGACAGCGCCGTGGCTGTACGTTCCATCCCGCGTTCGCAGGAGTGGATCATCAGTGGCGATGACATCCGGCGGCTCGGTGGGGTTTTCGCTCCAGACGTCCCGCTCGAAATACGATGCCGAGGGGTCGTCGGGAGCGCCCCCGTAGGCGACCCGTTTCACCGACGGGCCGGTCGCATAGCCCCCGAAGTCGCTTTCGGGGATGACGAGCGCTCGTACTCCGTCGACATCGTCTGGCGGCCCGAACCGGACGATGCCGCCGAGGAGTGCGGCCCCGTAGAAGGTCAACACCGGTTCCGGAACCGGGTCGTCGGCGATGGCGACCCCGGCGCCGCCCCGGACGCCGAGATGTCGCAGGAAGTTGCCGACCTTCCAGGCGCTCGTACAGAACCGCCGATAATCGTACGTGCGACCGACAGCCGGCGCACGCAGCGCCGTGGCGTTCGACCGGGTCTCGCGGTCGATGGCATCCCCGAGTACGTCCATGCCACGTGTAGGGCTGCGACTGGCAAAAACGCGCCGTGTCGTGGTGGATCGAACAGGCGGCACCGCTCGACGGCCAGCCGCGCGGTATCCAGATGGCCGTCGGTCACTCATCAAGGCATGGGCCGTCTGGCCGCGCGTTCGTATATAAACCGTCTGCCGGAACTCAGTGTTTGAACGCCCGCTGGCCGGTGAACGCCATCGCGATATCGTGTTCGTTGGCGGCTTCGATGACGTCCTTGTCGTTGACCGAGCCACCGGGCTGGATGACGGCCTCGATGCCGGCGTCGGCGGCCTCCTCGATCCCGTCCGGGAACGGGAAGAACGCGTCCGAGGCCATCACAGCACCCTCGGCGTCCTTCCCTTCTGCGTGTTCGTCCGCCTTCATCGCAGCGAGTCGGACGGCGTCGACACGGGACACTTGGCCCATTCCGACGCCAACGGTTTCGGTGTCCTTCGCGAAGAGAATGGCGTTGGATTTGACGTGTTTGATGGTTTGCCAGGCGAAACGCATCGTCTCGACCTGTTCGTCGGTCGGCTCGCGCTCGGTGACGAACTCGAGGTCGTCGGCCGTGGGCCGCTGGAGGTCACGCTCCTGGACGAGCCGGCCGCCGACGAGGTCTTTCTCGGTGAGCGGCTCGGAGGGCGCTCCGAGTTCGCCTACGTCCAGAACGCGGAGGTTGTCCTTCTCGAAGAGGACGTCGAGTGCGGCGTCGGTGTAGCTGGGGGCGACGACGACCTCCTTGAACGAGTCGGTGATGAGGTCGGCTGTCGTGGCGTCGCATTCGCGGTTCAGAGCGACGATGCCGCCGAAGGCGCTCATGGGGTCGGTCGAGAGCGCACGCTCGTAGGCCGCATCGAGCGTGCCCGCGGTGGCACAGCCGGCCGGATTGGTATGCTTGATGACGGCCGCGGCGGGCGAATCGAACTCCTTGATGAGGTTCAACGCGCCGTCGGCGTCGTTGTAGTTGTTGTACGACAGCGCCTTTGCCCCCTCGTTGAGCTGGTCGGCGTGGACGACGCTTGCCTCCTCACTGGCGGCGTCGACGTACACCGCGGCGTCCTGATGGGGGTTCTCGCCGTATCGGAGTTCGCGGCCGCGGTCATCGCTGCTGAGGCGACGGGCGGGGAACTGCCCACCGTCGTCGCCCTCGACGGACACTTCGCTGTCCTCGACGGTCACACGGTCTTGGACGAACCACTTGACGGCACGGGGGTACGCGGTGAATTCGGCCTCGTGAAGGACGCGCTCTTTGAGGTCGTTGGTGTCGTCGCCGTCGAAGACGGGGACGGGCTCTTGTGTGACGATCGGGCCGCCATCGACGGTTTCGTCGACGACGTGGACGGTACAGCCAGTCACCGAGACGCCGGCGTCGAGCACCTGCTCGTGAGCGTCCATGCCCGGGAACGACGGCAAAAGCGACGGATGGACGTTGAGTGTCGTCGGCGCGTTGTCGAGGAACTCCTCGGTGAGGATGCGCATGTACCCGTCCAGACAGACGAGGTCGATGTCGTACTCCTTCAGTCGCTTGAGAATGCGCTGTTCGTGTTCCTCGCGCGTCTCGTCGTCGGCTTTCGCGACGATTTCGGTCGGAATCCCACGCTCTACGGCGCCTTCGAGAACGGGGGCGCCCTCCTCGTTCGTGAGCACGACGGCGAACTCCGCACCACCCGGTTCGGTGTCGGCCATGTGAAGCAGGTTTCGGCCGCGGTTCGAGGCCAGACCGGCTATTTGCATACGGAAAGAGGGCCCCGCGTCCGGCAAAGTAGTTGCGGTTGCGGCTCCGGAGGTGTTCATATAGATGCACACTTTGCCGGCATGGATCCGCATCCACAGCAGTAATATACACGTTCGTGACTATCCGAACGAACTTAACGAGCCGTATTCGCATCCGAGATCAGACAAACATTGTTAACAGCCACCGGGACAAGCGTCGGCATATGTCTGACGAGACGCACATCGACGTCCTTCTCGAAGGGGTGCGCGAGGCAAAGCGGGCCGTCTCCGATGAGGGACGACCAGAGGCAGTCGAGAAGCAACATGCCCAGGACAAACTCACCGCCCGCGAGCGGGTTGATTACCTCTGTGACGACTTCGACGTGATCGGCCAGCTCGCGGCGCCGTCGCCGTCGCTGCCACCGATTTCACGGTTAAAGGCGGCTCAATCGGCCACACCGGCGGATAGAAACTGAAACGCGTGGTGGAGCTGGCGCTCGAACGCGGCTTCCCGACCGTCCTGCTCCACGACGGCGGCCACCGCATCCGGGAGGGGGTCGACACTCGCCGTCGCCGGCCCTGCGCTCGTGAAAGCGGCCCTCGGCGTCGACCTCTCGAAGGAAGAACTCGGCGGCGCCCGCTACCAGACGACCGAGACGGGGATGGCCGACCGCGCATACAAGGATAACACGTCAGATGTATGAACAGAACCGGCGAACTCCCCGCGGTGGGTGATACTGACGGACGTACGTTCGTAAAGACATATTCAGGTAGATAGCTTCTCTACCCCAGTACAGACCAAATGAGCAGCTCTACAGTTCAATCACGTACGTCCGTCAGTATGAGGACACTGCCGAACGCGCCCGGGCGATGTGGGCGGTATCGACACCCTTTTTCAACGTCTCGCCGCAGGTACGCCCATGACTGACCGGGGCTCACTTTACGCGGTCTCACCGCTTGACGGCCGCTACGCCCGCTACACGGAACCGCTCACCGAGTACGCCAGCGAGGCGGCGCTGATGCGTGCTCGCGTCGAAGTCGAAGTCGAGTACTTCATCGCCTTGGCCGACCTCGAGGCCACGCCGCTGGAACTGGCCGCCGACACCCGCGCCGACCTCCGGGCGCTCTATGAGTCGTTCGACGCCGACGACGCCGATGTCATCAAACGGCTCGAAACCGAGGGGTACGAGGAGTATTCGGCGACCAACCACGACGTGAAAGCCGTCGAGTATTTCATCCGGATGGCGCTGCCCGACGAGGACGAACAGGGGCCGTGGGTGCATTTCGGCCTCACGAGCGAGGATGTGAACAACCTCGCCCAGCGGCTGCTCGTCAAACCCGCCGTCGAGGACGTCCTCATCCCCGAAATCCGCGAACTTCGCGACACGCTCGCCGCCGAGGCCCGAACCCACCGCGACCTGCCGATGCTCGCTCGCACGCACGGCCAGCCCGCGACACCGACGACCTATGGCAAAGAACTGGCCGTCTACGCCGCCCGACTGGGCCGGGCGCTGGGCCGTGTCGAGGCCGCAGCCGACGACCTCTCGGGGAAACTCGCCGGCGCGTCCGGCACCTACGCCGCCCACCACGCCGCCTACCCGGACGTCGACTGGCAGGCCTTCTCGAAGACGTTCGTCGAATCCCTCGGCCTCGAACACGTCGCGCTCACGACGCAGGTCAACCCCTGTGACGACCTCGCGGCGGTGTTCGACGCGCTCCGCGGTGTCAACAACGTCCTCCGCGATCTCGATTTGGACATGTGGCTCTACGTCTCCGACCGCTATCTCGGCCAAGAGACAGTCGAGGGCGAGACCGGCTCCTCGACGATGCCGCACAAAGTCAACCCCATCGACTTCGAGAACAGCGAGGGCAATCTCACCAAGGCAAACTCCGATCTGACGTTCCTCGCGGATTACGTCACCACCTCGCGGCTCCAGCGTGACCTCTCGGATTCGACGGTCAAGCGCAACATCGGCGCCGCCTTCGCCCACTGTCTCATCGGCTACGGGAAGGCCGCAAACGGCCTCGCGAAAGTCGCGCCCAACAGCCAGGTCATGCTCGAAGCCCTCGCGGAAAACCCCGAGGTCATCGGCGAGGCCGTCCAGACCATCCTCCGACGCGAGGGCGACACCGAAGCCTACGAGCGCATCAAGGCACTCTCACGCGGCGAGCGCGCCTCGCTCTCGGATTTCCAGCGGCTCTTCGACGACCTCGACGTCGACGAAGACGTCCGTGAGGAACTGCACGCGCTCACGCCCGACTCCTACACCGGTCTCGGCTCCGAGCTCGTCGACGAATTGGAGTGAGGAGCGCCGACAGTCAGCTTCGGTCGAGGTGCAGCGATACCCGCCCGACTGCGACCGTCTCCTCGCCCTCTTCAGTATCCGTCGTGACCTCGACTTCGACGACGCCCATCGTTCCGCCGACCCGGACGACCGTCGCCTCGGCGGTCAGGTCACCCGTCGCCGGCTGGACGTAACTGACGTTCAGTTCCGTCGAGGCGTGCGGCGTCTCCCGTGGCGCATCGAGCGTCGTTCGGATGGCGGCGCCGCCCGCGTGGTCGATGAGCGTCGCGACGACGCCGCCCTGCATCACGCCCGTGCCGGGATTCGCGAGCGACTCGTCGAACGGTAGCGAGAGCCGGACATACCCTTCTTCCTGGGCTTCGAGTTCGATACCGAGGTCGCGAAGGTGGTCGTGGTGCTCCAGAAACCAGCGGTTGGCGTCGGCCATGGGCCACGTTCAGTCGAGCCGATAATAAAACGTCGCGCGGCGGTCGCGGTTGCCGGCGCGGTTATTCGTTGCCGGGCGCTTCGTCTTCCAGCCGCGTCAGGTCGTCGAACGTCTCTCGGCGGCGCGTCACGCGCTCCGTGTCGCCGTCGATGGCGACCTCGGCGGGCCGGGGCTGGGAGTGGAACTGGCTTGCGAGATTGATGCCGTAGGCACCGACGTTGCCGATTGCGAGCAGGTCGTTCGCCTCGGGCCGGGGAATCGGCCGGTCGGTGCAGAACACGTCGGCACTCGTACACAGCGGGCCACCGACACTGGACGGCACGGGGTCGCGGTCGCCGCCCGTGACGTTGCGGATGTGGTGATAGGAATCGAACATCGCCGGCCGAATCATCGCCGTCAGGCCGGCATTGACGCCGACGACGCGCGTCTCCGGCGTCTCCTTGATGGTGTTGACCCGCGTCAGGAGCGTGCCGGCGTCGGCAACGAGATACCGCCCCGGTTCGAGGGCGATCGTCGCGTCGACGTCTTCGGTCACCTCCCGAACCATCTCGGCGGCGGCCTCGATGTCGAGCGGTGGCTCGTCCGGCCGGTACGGAACGCCGAAGCCGCCGCCCAAATCGAGGAACTCCAGGTCACCGACGCGTTCGGCGAGGTCGGCGACCTTCTGGAGGGCACGTCGATGGTCGTCGAGGTCATCGGAGAGGACGCCGCTGCCGACGTGGGCGTGGAGGCCGACGAATTCGAAGCGCTCGCGGGCCTTTTCGACGAGGTCGGGCACCTCCTCGTAGGGAACACCGAACTTCGCGTCCTTGCCGGTCGCGACTTTCTCGTGGTGGCCGGTACCGATGCCGGGGTTGACGCGGAGTGCGAGTCGGCCGTCGAAGCCGCGCGCCTCGAGGCGGTCGAGCGTCATCTCGGCGCCTACGGTAATCGTCAGTTCGGGGGTGTCCTCCCAGAGGTCGACGGCGTAATCGAGGTCGCCGTCCGGCGGATTGACCGCCGTGTACTGGAGGTCATCGGGCGCGACGCCGGCTTTCAGCGCGCGGTCGAGTTCGCCAGCGGCGGCACACTCGACATCCGCGCCGGCATCGTAGAGCGTCCGGATGACGGCCCGCCCCGTGTTCGCCTTCGCGGCGTACATGACGTGGGCGAAATCGAAGGCGTCGTCGAACCGCGCGTAGTTCTCGCGGATGCGGTCGTGATCCATCACGTACAGCGGCGTGCCGTGTTCCTCGGCGAGCCGTTCGAGGCGGGGGCCGTCCCACTCCGAGAGACGCTTGACGAGCGGCGAGGCGGCGAGACTCATTGCCCGATTAAGGGGGACGGCCGCTAACAAGGGTTCCGGCTTCGACCGAAACGTTTGGGTCGGCTGCCGACACACCCTCGTGTATGACCGACGACGAGACGCGCGACCGCAGCACTCCCATCGGCACCGTCCTCGGAGCCACGTTCGGCCCCTTCGGCGCCGCCATCGGCAGCGTCGTCGACGAGAACCGCTTTGCGATGACGGTCTCGTTCGGCGCCGGCGCCATGGACGATGACGACGGGCTGGACGATGCGACGGCCATCGAAATCGAAGACGATGCGGAAGCGGAGGCGGAGACAGAGGCGGAGGAAGAGTCCGATGCTGCCGACGCAGAGGAGAGCGAAACGGCCGAGGAATCGGAGTAGCGGCCCCGAAAGAGGCGAGCGACGGCTCCGAGGCCGAGGCGGCGGGCGAAGAGCCGGACGACACCGACAACGAATAGCGTCCCGTTACTCCCGCAGTGCGTCCTCGCGTTTCGTCGCCTCAAGCGTCTCTTCCTCGACGTCCGTCGCGACGACAGCGGGCTTGTAGGCACCGCCCTCGAAGAGGTCGTGGTCGCCGACACTTGACTCGACGAAGCGGGTGAAGGCGCGACGCTGCGGCGGCAGTTCGCCGTAGATGACTTCCTCTTCGACGAGGTCGTAGACGGGAATGCGCGGCGTCAGAAGCGTGTTCTCGCCGACGATGCTGCCCTCGCCGACGACGAAGCCGCTGGTGACGCGACAGCCCGCGCCGAGCGACACGTCGTCCTCGACGATGACTGGTGCGGCCTCGACGGGTTCGAGCACGCCGCCGATGAGCGTGTTCGCGCCGAGTTTCACGTTGTCGCCGATTTGGGCGGCCGACCCGACGGTGTCACAGGAATCGACGAGCGTCCCGTCGCCGACGTAGGCGCCGATGTTGACGAACGCCGGACTCATGAGAATCGCGTCGCTGCCGACGTAGGCGCCGCGGCGGATGACGGTGCCGTCCGGCGTGTTCCGGCTGCCGCGCTCCGGGAGGTCGTCGGTCTCTCGAAGCGGCAACACGTCGTGATAACTGACGCCGCCGTAGGTGTGCGTCTCGATTTCGCGCAGGCCGAAGTTGAGCAGGATACCCTGCTTGACCCATTCGTTGGCCTGCCACTCGCCGTTGCGCTTCTCGGCGGCCCGCACCTCGCCCGCCTCCAGCGCCTGCAGGAACTCCTCCAGGACGGCGTATTCTTCGGTGCCGGCCTCCTCGGCCGTCAGTCCGTCCGCTTTGCGTCGCTGCAGTTCCTCGATGTCGTTTTGGAGTACGCTCATTGTGTCCACGGACGAAAACCCAGGCCTTGGCTCTGTTGGATTCGGGGACGCGCTCGAACGCGGCCGTTACAGCGCGTCCTCGAAGTCGTACCAGCCGGCCTCTTTGCCGATGAGCCACTCGGCGGCGTCGACCGCGCCGGCAGCGAAGACGCGCCGCGACTCCGCGCGGTGGGTCAGCGTCAGCACCTCGTCGTTATCGGCCAGGAGCACCTCGTGCTCGCCGCGAACGTTGCCCGCCCGCCGGACGTGGACGCCGACCTCGCTTTCCTCGCGCAGGTGCTCGCCCTCGCGGCCGTGCGTGCGGTCGAGTTCCGAGTCGCTCTCGCGGGCCTCGTCGACTGCGTTCAGAATGCTCTTGGCCGTCCCGCTCGGGGCGTCACGCTTGCCGCTGTGGTGCGTCTCGGTGAGTTCGATGTCGTAGCCGGGCAGCGCCTCGATGCCCGCCTCGACGACGCGCAACAGCGCCTGTACGCCGCGGGCGAAGTTCGAGGCCTTCAGGACGGGAATCGACTCGCTTGCCTCCTTGAGTTCGTCGAGACCTTCCTCGTCGAAGCCCGTCGTGCCGACGACGTAGGGGACGCCGGCCTCGGCGGCCATGGTGGCGTATTCCCGGCAGGCGCCGGGCACGGTGAAGTCGATGGCGACGTCCGCCGGCCCGTCGCCGGCCTCGCCTTCGAGCAGGTCGCGGAGTTTCTCCGTCGGGTGGACGCGGACGTCCTCGACGGTGTCCGCCGAGCGCGCGACGCCGACGACATCGTGACCGCGGCCGCTGGCCTCCGCGACGATCTCGCTGCCCGTCCGGCCGGTCGCGCCGATGACGACGAGCCTCATTCGTCCAGCTCTGCCAGCACTGAACCCAGCTGCTCGCGGTGCTCGGGCTGGAGCGGGTTGAGCGGCGACCGCATCGTCGACGAGTGGATCCCCCGAATCTCCATGGCCTCCTTGATGGGAATCGGGTTCGTCTCGATGAACAGCGTCCGGAAGAGGTCTCCGAGTTCGTACTGGAGTTCTCGCGCGCGGTCGAAATCGTTCTCCAGTGCGGCGCCGACCAAGGCGACCGTCCGCTCGGGTTCGACGTTCGCGGCCACGGAGACACAGCCGGTGCCACCCTGGCCGATGATGGGCAGCGTCAAGGCGTCATCGCCGGACAGCACCGAGAAGTTCTCGTGGCGGGTGCGTTCGATGACCTCGTTCGTCCGGTTGAGGTCGCCGCTTGCGGCCTTGTAGCCGACGATGTTCTCGTGTCGGGACAGCGCGACGGCCGTCTCGACGGCGATGTTGCGCCCGGTGCGGCCGGGGACGTTGTAGACGATTTGCGGCAGGTCGACGGCGTCGGCAATGGCGCGGAAGTGGTGCTCCATGCCGTCCGGTTCGGGGATGTTGTAGTACGGCGAGATGAGAAGCAGGGCGTCGGCGCCAGCGGCTTCGGCCCGCTCGGAGAGTTCGAGCGCCTCGCGGGTGTTGTTCGAGCCGGAGCCGGCGATGACGGGGACGTCATCGACGGCGTCGACGACCGTCTCGATGACCTCGACGTGTTCGTCATGGGTCATCGTCGCGGATTCGCCGGTCGTGCCGACGGGGACGAGGCCGTCGACGCCGGCGGCTTCGAGCCGCTGGGCGTGGGCGCGCAGGGTTTCGTGGTCGATGCTCTCGTCGTCGTCGAACGGCGTGGTCATCGCAGGGAACACGCCGGTGAAGGTGTCGTGGGTCATGTGCTGTGGGTTCGGAGTGATACGGATTGGTGTACCAAATTACCAGCGAGCGGCCGGTACGGGTCGGCGTTCGCCGGTACCCGACTACAACAATCCGTATGGGTCGTCAGGCGATGCGTCCGGAACCGACCTACGACGGGGGTGCCACACCCGCCGTAGACCATGCTACGGACGTTTGCCGGTGTGAGAATCGGCGGCGCGCTGGCTGGGCTCCATCCGACGGCGGTGGCGGTCGCCGAGCGCGCGAGGTCGCATACCCGGGAACGCGGCGCGAACCGACTTATGTATTGTGAGTCATCCGTGCGGAATGATACCACACAAGCCAGAAGCCATATAGCTGGCAACTCCCAACCCAGGGATACAATGAGACACGTAGGACTCAAGGCCCGCATGGCGGTCGTGGGGAGCATCCTCTTCGGCTTCTACATGCTCCTTGCAATCGTCGCGCTTGAGGTGTACGGCCTCGGCCTGCCGATCGTCGTGCTGGGTACCATCGCCTTCGCCGGCTTCCAGTACAAATTCGGCAAGTGGGCCGCACTTCGGAGTGCGGGCGCCGAAGAGATGTCCGAAGACCGCTACCCCGAGATTCACCGGGCGGTCGAGCGCGTTTCCGGCGATATGGACTTGGAGAAGCCGAAACTGATGGTCGCGGACATGGGCGTCCCGAACGCCTTCGCCGTCGGGCGACGCGGCGCCGGCGTCGTCGTCGTCTCACGGGAACTCATCCAGCTGCTCGACCCCGACGAACTCGAAGCCGTCCTCGCCCACGAGCTCGCCCACATCGACAACCGCGATGTCGTGACGATGGTGATGGGTCAATCCATCGCCTCGATGCTCGGGCTGGCGGCGTACGTCGTCGTCGCCTCCACCCGAGAGGGTGGAATTGGGGGCTTCCTCGTCGGCTATCTGGCGAGTATCCTCGTCCAGTCGGTCGCGATGGTGTTCGTGTTGGCCATCTCGCGGTATCGAGAGTACGTCGCCGACTCCGATGCGGCCCGCCACGTCGGCGGCGACGCGATGGCGCGTGCCCTCCAGAAGATCTCGGGCGCCAGTCAGGGTCGCGACGTCGAACTCGACGACAACGTCTCCGCGCTGTGTATCTTCGGCGGCGAGCGCTCGGCACTGGAGAAACTGTACGCGACCCACCCACCCATCGAAAAGCGCATCGAAGCGGTTCGCGACGTCGAGCGCTAAGTCTACTATCGTCAATAGGGAATAGCCTTCATCATTACTTAGAATGAGCGTGTCATAGAATCCGTCCCACGATTTTGTCGGCCTGATTACTGTTTCAAGCCGTAACGTGTTTAGAAGAGCGTGCACCTGGTGCACAGCGTTTACAACCAGTCAAAAAGACTCCGCTTAGGTATGGATACTGATGTTTCGTCCGTATCGACGTTGGTTCAACTCGGATCGAACGACTGCTGTGCGACCGGAGGTGACGGTCTTGAAGCCGCTGGCTCCGAATACGCAGACAACCATGCGCACTATTCTATGACACGCTCTAGAATTCTTATATATTACAGTCCATGGACGGATATTTCTCCTTCATTTTCTTGACCATAAGAGATTTCTGCGCTCGTGGCGATTTTTCCTTCAGCAGATGAAGAAGCCGGCCAAGGTAAGTTTTCTTTCTCAGAAGAATCCACCTGCACAAGTATCCGCACCGGATCTCCCTCAAACGTTATTTCATCATCCGAATCGGGTTCAGTCGCTTTGCCACCTTCTAATTGAGCTGTTTTAGTATGGATTATCCCGGATGACGTATTTTTGATTTGTATAGTGAAAGAGCGAGATTTATCCGAATAGTTGTACAATCCATACACATATTCTTCGGTTCGGTCATCTGTACTGAGACGGCTACATCCAGCAGTTATGCCACCTAGCATTGTACCAACAGCCGCAAGGATCGAGCGCCGTTCCATATAATCAATTTATTATAGATGAATAAAAATATTTTCGTGTGTCGTTGGTACTGCCTGGCATCATCGACAGAGGATACGTCTTCTCCAGGAGCAACTCGATAGATCAGGTTATTTTTTATATACCTGGTGCAAGGGAGATACCTAACTCACCAAATTTCAACTATAAAAGTATAATATTTTTAATGGGAGAATGATTCTTATGCAATAGGGGGAAGATTTTATAAATTGCTCTTTAATACTAGGGGCATGGTCAGGAATGACCCCAATCGTAGAAAAGTCATCAAGACAGCTGCAGTCATCGGTAGTGCTTCCATTGCTGGGACATCAATAGCCAGCGGTTCGACCGCTGGATTTCGAAGCACAATAGAACACTCCCAAGTAATCAAACAGTCTACAGGAAGTATTGAAGCATGGTTGGATTATTTAGAAA